>NZ_JBFTHT010000025.1:0-48382 GCF_056394385.1 Arthrobacter sp. 10N44_2
GCCCCAGTCAACCTGACGTACCAGTGGTACCGCTCAGGCACCGCCATCACCGGAGCAACCGCTGCCACCTACCGGCTCAACAGCGCAGACGCAGGCAAGACCCTGTCCGTCCGGGTCACCGGAACCAAAACCGGCTACACCACGGTCACACGGGCATCCGCGTCGACACTTCGAATCGTTCGCTAGGGTCTTTCGAAGCTGCCTAGTTTGATAATCAACACACCCGAGACGAGGGAAACCTCACTCCCAGCCTGATAACCCCGCACTGATAGCGGATGCTACGTCAACTAACCAGCCTGATAGTTGCGTGGGCCTTCTATTATGGCCCTACCCCTCACGCGCATGCTGCGGGCCCATACGCCCCCGACACCACTGTGGATCGGCAGGATCAGCGGGATACGGGCGGGCATCAGGAAACCCGGCGGCGCGTTCGGCCAAGGTGCCTTGTGCGGGAGAAAAGCCGAGCCCTTCAAGGTCTGGTGCCCTCGGCGCGGCACCAGAAAATGCCAACGACGCAAGCGCACAGTAAGGGTATGAAATCACTACTAAGCGACGAAGTGGTCGCCGTACGTGGCGTCCTCACCGATACTCACCCTGTCGACTTCCATGCCCTTGGCGTAACCGGTGCAATTGACCGCCTGGCGCTTCCCCTGCGCGGGAGCGGAACTGAGGTGCATCTGGAAACTCCGCACCACATGATGGAAGTAGACCGGCAATCCGCTACCCTCCTGTACCGGGCGGCGCAGGAACTCCTCAGCAACGTCTACAAATTCGCACAGGCGTCAGAGGTGACGGTCCGGCTGGGCTTCGTCACCCGAGGCATGAGCCACAGCGTTCAGCTCAAAGTGACCGACGACGGCCGCGGTTTCGACGCGCCGGCAACCATGATCGGTCGGCACACCGGCATGGGGTTGCGCCTCATGCGATTGGCCGTAGTCCTTGCCGGCGGAGAGATGATCCTCGACTCGTCCCCCGACGCGGGAACCTGCGTGACGATAACCCTGCCCCTGGACTAGCATCCTTCACCGCACATGCGAAGCGGGATGGCAGAACGGCGATGCCGGGATCTGCTTGTGGAAATGCGATCCTGGTGGGCGGCTCATGGAGCCGGGCATATCCCTGCAGTTGCTCAAGGGCATCCGGCTCGACAGGGGCGTGCGTCAGATCCATTTCCCCGGCGAGACCTTCGGCGAGGCTGTTCATGCGTCCGACGATGGGATAAAGCGTGAAGATTCGATGTGGTCACGTGACCGGTCGTAGCGATCTGGATCCGAGCCCGTCGACGTCGACACGAACAACTACGGAGAGCTTGTCGCCAGCCAACACGCTGCCTTTCGCCGGTTCGCTGCCACGCTGCAGCCACCCCAGCGAGTCGGCCGCTCCCCTGGCCCTCACCGACTAGATGACGAATCGTCCGTTGTCGGCCTTCGGTTCGCGCTGTCGTTAGACGAGCGAACAGTGCACTTAATGCAGGCTGCAGCTGTCATTGCGCGTGGTGTGGATTTCACGTTTTGCAGGCCGCGTCGGCGATCTCCTCGACAGCGTGGGTGCGTGCTGTGATTGAGACGGCCTGAACCAACTCGCCCCACCGGGCATCGTCAGTCCACGCACATCCGCGACCTTGGACGTTCAGAACACGGCGTTCATGGCGTTCCAGCCGCCCCCGACCCTGGTCCGCGTCAGGAAACCACCACGGGCATTACCCGGGTACAGCCAAAGCGTCCCCTGGCCAAAAGATCGGCCTTGCCGTCAGCATTAATATTCCCAGGACCCGCCAGCGCAGTCATGGCGTTCCAGCCACCCCCGATCCTGATCCGTGCCAGGAAACCACCACGTGTTAATCCGGGACCGCGATGAATCACACGCGGGCGCTCATACGGCACCGAGACCCGGACTCTCCTTGTGCTGCTTTGGGCCGGCAGCTGGCTCCTGGGCCGCGGACGGACCCTCCGCAGCGCCCCAGCGTGCTAGCGCGACGATCGCCTCGCGCAAGGCGAGCCCGCGATCGGTCAGCGCGTAGGCTCGGGTGTTGTGCCGGAGTGGCAGGCGGGACAGTACGCCGGCGGCCTCGAGCTCGCGCAGGCGGGTCGCGAGTATGTTCGTCGGCACTCCGAGGTCGCGCTGCAGATCGCCGTAGCGCTGTGGCCCGTCGAGCAGCCGCTCCACGACGAGCAGGGCCCACCGTGCTCCCACGATGTCGAGGGCGGCGGCGAGGTCGCTCACGTAGTCGGATCGGCGTCCGGCTTCATCCAAAACGGCGAGTAGTGGTAGCCGTCGGGGTCGTCGAACTGGCGCTGGTACATGAAGGGGTAATCGTCGGTGTCACCGATCCGCCCGCCGGCGGCGCCGGCGCGTTCGGTGAGCTCGTCGACCGCCTCCCGACTGCCGAGATCGAATGAGACCGTGACCTTCGAGGGGGTGTCGGGTCCGCCGACCAGCTCCTCGGCGCCGCCGACGCTCGCGTACATCTCGCGGCTGCCGAGCATGACGTACTGCTCAGGCGCGATGGCGAAGCATGACACGTTGTGATCGGACATCTCGGCGTTGAGGGTCCAGCCGAGGGCGGTATAGAAGGCTGTCGCGCGCTCGACGCTCTCTACCGGGCAGGTAATGAAAAGGCTCATGTGGCCTATGCTTGCAAAATGCAAGTATGACGTCAAGCCCCGGCCGCGCTTAACGATTTGCGGGCTTGTAGGAGCCTATTCAGAGGTACGGCCGAGTAATAGGGACCAGCCCGTGCGTTCGGCCTTGGTGCAGATAGGGATCCTTCAACGGACGGTTGAACTTCCCGGCTGACTTACGAGTGCTCCCAACTCAACACGGCATCACGGAGTACCGCTACCGGCATTTCGCTGCCCAGACGCAGAACCGGCAGATCCAGTTGGTCAAGCCACGCCTCGTGCGCGGCACGGCTTCGGCCGTCGAACGCCGGATCGTCGTAACCTTTTGCCCAGTCTAGGAAGTCGGACCACGCCGCCTCATCGAAATCTTGGCCGGCCCGGCGATGGGCCTCGCGGCCTCGAGGCGTCGCAATCGCTCACGATGGTCGAGCGTCAAAAAGACCACGGCGTCGCACTCTGCAACGATGCTCTCCCCCAGCCGATCATTGACCCGGACAAGACCCAGCCCTCCCGCGGGACGAAAACTTCGCGCATCAGAGACCGCCGAGTGCTCTCCGGACGCTTCTCGACATAAGGCGGGACGGTGGGCACCCAGAAATAGTCGTCGGCGTCCGCGTGAGGAACAGACCAATAGTCAGCCAACGCCCGACCGAGCGTCGTCGTACCGCTACCGCTCGCCCCCATCACATGAACCCTCGCACGCTGCATGACTCAATTATCGGTTGTGGGAAGGGCGCGAATGCATGCGGCGCGCCTTTCTCCTACGCAGCGCTGCTATCCCTTAAACCGGTGGATCTTCGGGCGCCAGGGCGTCCGATGGGGGATCCTCCACCGGGACAATGCAGTCACTCAACGCCTCAGGCGAGGGAGTCAACAAAACCGGGGGCAAGTCCCGAGGCTCAATTTAGGACGTGCCGTCAGTCAGCTTCCTGTAAACGGTCGACTATCCAGGGACGACGACGCTCGCCTGGAGCGAATCCTAAATCGGACGGCCGGAACCGGCCGGCGGGAACACGCTGAATGTTCCCACCGATCGATTGCGCGAAACGCTCATTCAACCGTCGTGCGTCGACGTTGTCGTCGAAGTGGCCATCACGATGTCGCGTTGTGGCTGCCACTCGGCGGCCGCGCTAAGGAGCGCAAGTCCTACCCCTCGTCGCCGCGCGGAGGGAACTACTGCAACAAGCTGAATGAACAGCGGGGCCGGATCGGTTCGACACGCGAGCACACAACAAAAGCCGACAGGAAAATCAGCGATCCTTGCCAGCAAAACGAGCTGCTGCCCAATCTTCGATACGTCGTCCTCGACAGAGTGAATGTTGGTTGACTCGCAGACTGTGCCTGCATCCATCGCATCCAGCGACCGTCCTGCGCCGTCTGCTCCGCCTTACGGACCAAGATCTCCGAGGTGGCAATGCCTCTAGCCCTTGCTTCCATGCGCCGAACCCTGGTTCGTGGTGCGGGGAGTAGGGATTGAACATACCCGCACACTATCAACGACGAATGGCCGCTCCGGGACCTGTCTGAGCGGGTGGCGGACTGGTCACCCCTCCCGTCGCCTGTAAGCCGGTCCCTCACCGGCCGCATCTAACGTCCTTTAGAGTCCTCGCCGTTCCAGGGCTACTGGATTCCCGTAAGACCTGCCGCAAAACGCCCGGCGAAGGTGCCCTTAACGCTACAAGGTCTCATCCCACTTCCTTTGTTTTAGGACGAGTCAGTTGAAGGAACCAGCCCTGACGACGACCAAGCCGGCCAAGTTGGTTGTGTCCAGTCCAACAGGTGAATCTCCGTTGAGAGCGTTGAGGACGTATCCCGGGGGAGATCGACGCAACCCCCGCAGTATTTGAAGGAAGTAAGGAGCGGGGAGGTGTCCTTGGTCGAGCGGTAGCGAGGCGAACATAAAATCCTCACTGATCTGGTCATCGCGAGTCAGGGTCTCTTCCACAAGATTGAATTGCAAAGATCGCCGTTCCCTCGCCTTGGACACGAGCTGTCTTGCCACAGCCTGAGGGACACCGGTCGCTTCGCTGGTCAGGAATTCCTTCAACTCCGTTGTAAGTCCGTCAACCCACGTCTTTGCACGAGGCGTCTCAGTGTCCGCTTGTGGGTCCGCGAGACTCTCCATTGGGATCGATTGTCTATATGCAATCTCCGGCTCTACGCAAGTACGGATGGGTAGAACGAAACCGATTTACGGATGCAACGCTCACACTGCTCATAGTCGGAAGGATGGTTGTTTGCACCGCATTCAACGGGCTGCCTGTAATTGGGGGAACCAAGATAAAGCGCGTAGCTCGGCGCCACTTGGAGGGCATCTGCCGTCGCATGCAGATCTTGCCACTGCTTGCCCGACCTATATCCGAAGTCGATGAACCATTCTTCGTTCTTGACCTTCTTGAGTCGCTTCGCTTGCACAAGCATGCCGAAGGATGCGCCGTCATCGCCAACCCACCACCATAACCAGTCAGCCCCGACACCTGCTCCGTGCTCTTTTAGCCGCTTATCTCCGCCCTCGTGAAGCCTGGTGAAAGGAATGACCTTCACCAAAGGGGGTACCTCGACGAGCATGATGTTGGTAACGGTTTCTTCGTCCCAGCCCAAACCGGAAGTCTCACCCTTGACCATGAGTTGATATGCAGCGTTTCGTGCTTGCTCAAGGACTTGCTGGAGAGTGGGGCTGGAGTTAGTCACCTTGTAATGATGCCAGTTTCACCACCAACAGAAGCTGCGCCTTACGTGTGGGGGCACCATCGGGCGCCGAGCCCCGTGAATCCTGCACCTACAGAGGGGACTCGGGAGAGAAGGCTGTCCCACTGCCTTGGATCCAGGATGACCCCGGTGGGACACTCTCCGCCGACCGCAAACGGCAGCCCGCCGCTTAACTTGGCCGTCCCGTATGTTGTCCCACAACCCCCGCCACAATCACCGTCACAGGTGCAATCTTCGGTACGGAGCGGGTTGCACAATCTTGCGCCGGCGCTGACCGAGCCGGGCTCGTCAGCCCACGCGGATGCCATTGTCAGCGAGGAACTCGCGGGCACGGCCCATCTGCCGGTCGGCGGAGAAGGCATACCACTGGTCGCCAAGGTTCTCGCTGTGGACGAGGTCGCGGAACCGGAAAAAGGCACCTTTGCCCTCGATCGCCCGCTCCAACCGCTCCCGGAGGGCCTCATCGTGCTGCCGCTCGGCGAAGGCTGCCATGTCCCGCCAGGCGTTCCGCGAACCGGTGCAGTTGAGCCGAAGCCAACAGTCCGGCTCCTCCTCGGCGTCGATGGCGGCACCCTCCCCGACCATCATCGGGTCAGTGGCGCTGTCGTCGTACACCTGCCCGGTGCGCAGGTCGAGATAGCCGCCGGTCGACAGCTCGGGATCCCCTTCCAGCACGGTGCTGAGCATGTCCAGGTCTACTGGCACCACTTGGCCTGTCAGCGGCTCGCGGCGCAGACCTGCCAGCAGGTCCTCTGCGAGCAGCCGGTCACCAGCGCCGCCGCGCCACGTCAGCCGGTTGATGACCGACACTGCCACCGGCATCCCGGCGTCTCTGCTTCAGCGCCATCGGTATGCCTGCCCCCACCTGTTGCAGAGCGTCATCGATGACGTGTCCCGTCACCACAGCGAGGAAGCGAGCCGCATCTGTTGCCGCGATCGCTTCACGCAGCTCGGACAGGTCGAGCCCCGGCACCTGCACCTCTGCGGGCCATGCGTGCAGCAGCATCGGGTGCGGCCGGCTCGGTCTCCCCGGCGCCCGGCTCTCCCCATCGTCAGCAGCCCACCGGCGCCCGTACTGGTCCGGGATGCTGCCCCAGCCCCAGTACGACAGGGGGACATCAGGACGGATACCCAATACCTCCACCGGGTCGACCTTCACTTCCCCGACCACACACCGGTGCATCCACGCGTCACCAAGATCGAACGTGAATTGAAACTCAGCCCCGGCCCCACCGTCCGGGCGACCTTGGCAGCAGCGATGTCGATTGGCGCGATGATCGGCCCGCAGATCGATGTGGCCATCTCGGCTCCCGTCTCTTCATCGGTGATTACCCGGCCGTCGGCCAGGGTGAACACTGACAAGTGTGAGCGGTCCCACCGGGCGAAAGCATCGTTTGATGGCATCGGCGAGATCCATGAAGGTATACGACGGTCCCACGGCGAAAATGCGCCCGGGCCACGGCCACAGCTCCTCGCCGCGACCACCGAGCAATTCCACCGTCACCGGCTCTCAGTCTTCAGTCAGCAACTTCGACTACCCGGAAACTGCCACATTGATCTGTTCGCCAGCTAACAATTAGCCAATCTGAGCGGCCCAAGGACATAGCCGCCGTGCGTGCGTCATCTAGCGATGGATACAGCCCGGTAAGCTGAATTTCACATTCTTCACTTAGCGGGTCACGTCCAACACCACAGAACACTTCTAGAGACCCCACCCCATAATCCGCCATAGCGTCAAGCAACGGATTGGCCAGATTAGGCAGAACCTGATCCACCGGCAGCACGGCCTTGGCTGAAGAGCCCACTTCCACTAGGACTACGACTAGCCCCGTCAGTCCGGCAGCCACTTTCGCGAGCATGAGTTCCCATCCAGCAATAAGAACCTCTGCACCGCTAATCATGTGGGCCAGCTCCTCACCGGGGCTCGGCTCCCCCGCAGGGATACAGGTATACCCTAGTTCAAGGCCGTCGATCGCTCCCTGTCGCCCTGCTTGGACACCCTCCGAATAGGCCGTATCGTCCTCAGACGCTACTTCCTCGGGCGGATCTATGGGCATTGATGGATCTGCGAATCCTCGTAGGAAACCCATGGCCCACGCGTCTGCGAGGCTGGGGCTCGGATTCCCGACGTAAGGATTGGATGTCATGGTATTACCCCTGATCCTGGGTTCTTATAGGACCCTTATTGGAGGCTTCGCTGGTGCATCTTGTCAATACGTCCGGGAAGTAGTTGCTTGAATCGGTCCGGTAATCGGCCGCCGTTGTTCGAGAGGCAGGGGGCAACCCCGGAACACTTCAGGTTTTCGTCAACGTTGCCACATCCAGCGTGCTGTCATGAGCGCGCAAGAAAGCGCGCTGTGGGTACGGCTGGTCTCTTGGTCAATGCAGATTAGGACCCGGTGATAAGCTCTTCTACGTTTTGGGACATCTGGACGCTGAAGCCGCGCCATTACAGGGACCTAGGACCACTCTGGGCAGCACGGAGCATTGGGCCGGAACGTGGAAAGGGCGATGTTGCTTGAGTTGCCGCGAAGGCTGATAATTCGGCATATTTTGGAAGTTTCCTTGGCATGCATTTTGCGTCACAGCTTGTTGCGCAAATAGGAGGCTCAGCTCGATTTCTCCGGTGGTCCATTGCAGGACACACTGTTTGTTGCCCTTCCAGTAAGGAGCGTTACCCATGCCTTTTGGGTCTATGGACACAGTGAACGAGCGGAGCATATGCACCGCTTAATTTCAGGGCCGTCAGCATCAGTTTGAGACCGTAAGGATAATGACTGCACCCGGGACCACCGCAACGCCAGCGGGGGGGAACTGTGCGAGTATGCGGGATTCGGGGGGGTTTGGATTCCCCAGTATCTTGAATTCTACATGTGTCCGCGATACTACAAAGATAAACTCTGCCAATTGGCGTGCCTCCGGTCCAAGCTCCTTCGCGGCGTTCGCGACGAAGGCCAGGCAATGATCAACGTCATCTAACTGGACACAGGCGAGCAGGCTGGTGAATGGATTCGCCAGTCTTCCAACAAGATTGGGCATCGTGTTAGCCGCCGGCTTGGGTAGCTCCACCTTCACCCGCTCCAGTTTCACTGGAGCCGGCTCGGGTATCGGCGTGGGAAGGGACATCGGATCAAATATCTGCGGTGGCACAAGCTGACCACGTGCAAGCGAGATGGCGTGGGTCATCACTGCATTAATAAGCTTTGTATACGTGTCTATCGAAGCGGTCAGGAGGCCTGCCTCAGGTTTTTGCTCAAAAAAAGAGGGATTTCGAAGGGCGAACTCTAGATCATTACGCGTCTGAATGTACCGGAGCTTCTTTTCTCGCGCGTCGGCGAGTGCGAAAAGAAAGTCTTCCTGTTCTTCGGGTGTTGGCAGCGGCAAGGGCAGGGTATCGTATGTCACGACTTCGGTCTCGTAGGCGGCAGCACTTGCTTTTGCAATCACAGGAAACTCTTTGAATCGTTTGACGACTTCCGCAATCTCGACGGTCGGCGATATTTCTGCACCTGACCCGGCCTTCTGGTACATTACTGCCACAAACTCGGACTTGGTATGAGACTCTGCATTCGCCTCCGTGAACTCTGCCTTGAAGCTTCCGCTTGCCACCAAGCCGTTAGCTTCGGCTTGCAAACTAGCAGCCAGTTCAGTTTGCTTACTCATCGAAACGGAGGTGATGCGGATGACCGAGGAAAACTCGCCACCCGTTTGGAGACCGCGCACGAAACTATCTCCGAACGCAGTCTTGAATTCGTCAAGACGGTTCGAATCAAGCAGAGCTTTCGCTTGTTCCGTGACCCTGAAGCCCTTGCCTCGGCGCAACGGGTTTTCGACAACGACACTAGCTACCAAAAAGGTTGAGGTGGAATTATAATTGGTCTGCTCAGAAAACCTTGCCTTCGCTGATCCCGAGTAGATGCCGTATCGCCCCTGAGCCTCGAAGGACATGCCGATCCGCTCCTGCAGTTCTTCGTGAGAGTTCACGATGGTGATAGAAGCAGACACTTCTTGCCCAGCGGCAACAGGATTCTCTTGTATAGTGAAGTCCTGAAGTGCCGATCCAACAGCAAATCCAGTGGCACTATCGAAACCCATTCCAATCTCTTCGTCATTGAAGGTGACCCTTCGGACTTGCGGGATCAGTGCCATCTCGTTTCCTCACTCCTGGTCTTTGAGCCAGTTGAGCTCGTGACCGTGTGCGTCATCCACGCGTTTCCGCGATGCGCGTAGTGTGGACCCGACTCCATCATCGCGTCAATGGTAGGCTGGATCTTCATCGCCACGGTCCCTCGCGTGGTGGCAGCCTACGCCCTCCTCGTTGCGGTGATGATCTGGAATCCCGGCACGGCTCCCTGGTGGGCCATGGCGCTGATCGCGTTCGTTGTCGTGCTGATTTCCCTGACCGGCGCCGGTCTTGCGCTCACCCTCAGGGACGGCGACAGGGCCTCCCGCAACGACCTGAGCTTCTCGGTGTTCTTCATGCCCGGTATCCTCGGGGTCCCCATGCCCTGGACCGGACACGGCCAGCATGAAAGCTACGAACAGGCCCTCCGTCGGGCGTGCATGGTGGGCACAGAAAGCTGTCTCGAGCGCCGCCTTGGCCGGGATCTACATCATCCTCAGCACCGCGCTCCGCGGAGCGGGTTTCACCGTGACGACCTCCATAATCTGGGGATCGTCGGCGTAGCCGTGATGCTCAGAAACGGCTTCATCGAGCTCACCCAGCGCCAGGCGGACCCGGAGCGGGCTCGTGAAACTGAAACCATACAGGACGCGTTACGTTCCGGGACGCTTCCCGCCACCATCGACCCGGAAGCATGGTCACTGCGTCTGAGGCGGAGGTACAAGGAGACCCGGTCAGCCATCCGGGTCGCGGCCCGCTTTCATCCTCGTGGCGGCACCGGCGGTCTATGACGCGGTGCGGGTCAATCAAGGGGCATGGTTCTTCTACGTGCTGGCCGCCTTCTTCGTCCTGCTCGCTGCCTTCATCCCCACCAAAGAACGGAAGAACCTGGCCAAGATAAAACGCCTTCTGCTGCAGCTGGACGCGGGCGCCTTCCCAAACGACGGCGGGGCTGAATGCTTCGTCGTTAAGGTCGACTATGGTGTGCTCTTTCCGGAGCCACTTAAGAAAAACCCGAGCCAAATGCCAGTTGAATCGCAGCGTTTCAACGGATGTCCACGTCCCTCCCGCGATATGCAGCCGTCTCAGGAGCCCCTGGGTAAGTTGTCCGGCGGCCGGGGTCGCGCCGAGCGATGCGAACACGGTCGGTGTCTTGCTTCCACGCGTCTGAACCGTAATCTGGCCCGACTCATGAAGTTGAGCGTTGGTGATGAAGTTGATATGGACGCCGCGGTCGTCGGCAATGCGTCGCCGGGTGACGTGGCGGTCGCTGCGAGAGGCCATCATTTCCTTCCCAGAAAGTCGTCGATTCCGAAGCGGAGGATCATCATCCCCACCTGCTGGATATACAGGATGGTTGTTGCTTCATTAGCGTGGCCAAGTGCCATGCTGGCCATCTGGACGGCGCTGCGGATATCGACCCGGTGGGGTCTTCCGTGCAGGTCCCGGCCCGGGCCGGTGGGGATCCCAAGCATGAAGAGTGCTGCCAGGTGCGTGGAATACGTGTGGCGAAGGTCGTGGGTGTGGACGTGCGGGAAGAACCTACCGTTGGCTCGTGCATTTGTTTCAGCGATGCGCGACACGTCACTGGTGATTTCCTCTGCCGTTCTGTAGGACAACGGCGCCCCGTCGGTGGCCGAGAGGAAGAGGATTGCGGGTTCGCCATCCTGGGTGAGAAGGCGTCGGCGTTCCTCGGCTGTCATTTTGTCAAAGGGCCGCTTGATGCCGTTGGTGTCAGTGATTCCACGGAAGGCAGGGGTGGGCGGTTCGGCAACCTGAATGGGATCTTTCGGCACCCATCCTCGCAGGAGCATGCGCCGCGCGCCGCGGATGTAGTCGTGGACGCGTTGCAGGTGGCAACGGAAGGCTGGGAGACGAACGTCGCGCCCCCTCTTCATGATTGCGCCGGGAAGCCACATTTCGATGAGATCGCCCGGCAGGCGCAGGTCCGGCAGCTCGTAGATGGTCAGATGTGCCAGGGTATATGCACGTGCACCGCAGGCTACGCCGAGACTGATGAAGGCTGCGTCCCGGCCCCCGGTCCGATTGATGCGTGTCGTCCGGCCGTCGGGCCCGACGCGCCAAGCCGCAGCCAGTAGTTCCGGGATCGTTGGGGGCTCTAAGGGGTGCCGTCCGCACTTTTGCGGGCAACATTTCGCCCCTCCCGCATCGAAATCTTCGGACCGTCGGGGGTACGGACGACGTCCACGGTGAACGGCACCTCGATCCCGTACGTTTCGCGGAGCCATTCATGAAATGGCCTGATCGTGCTGCGATCGCGATACCAGGTTGTGCCGGAGACCCGAGTGTCGTCGTCTACCGTGCGGTAATTGACGTAGTCGATCAAGTGGGCGTTAGTCGCGCCACGGAGCGAACAATTTCTGTCGACCAGAAACGACGCATACATGCGGAGGCTTTCCGCGTACGACTTCGCCGTCTTCGTTCCGCCGGTTTTGGCATATACGTAGGCCAGCCACTCAGTGGCGTCGTCTTCGATCAGACCGTCTACGGTCAGAACCGGCGACAAAACCGGGCGGAGGTCGAGAGGGCGTTCGCCCAGCTCAGCCGCAATGACGTCTGGGTCCCACGGGCCGCCGTATATGACCCGGACCCTCTGTGTGCCGGTTGCCACGTTACGTCTCGGTACGTGGCACGTGAGTACGCCCCGGCGCCGCCCATCGTTGGCGCGGGCCGGCGAATTCCCCCCGACCGAACCTGCGGGCAGCCGGGAAGACACTCCTGATATTCAGTTCGGGAGCGAAACTATGATGCAGAGCCAACTTGTGTCTTCCTTCCTCCCGCGGCCAGAGGCGCCTGCGGGAACTGCGGAAGGTGTGGTGACAGAATCAGAGTACCGGATGTGTCAAGCAACCGGCCCAGGCCGCGTCGTGCCGGCGGGCTCTACCGGTCAACGTCATCATGTCCGGACTCAGGTTCGGCTGCCCATGGCCAATCTTCGCCACTGGACGTTTCCGGATCCCTGGGTTTTGCGGGAGAGGACTGCCGGCAGCCTGAAGCCGGTGCGTTTTGTCCCTCCCCTGGGCGGCCCTCCCGAACTGCGCATCCCGGGCAGGGCTTCGGCTCTTTAGGATTTCGTGTCTGGCTGGTGGGGTCGATGGACCCTGCTTGCCGCACCACAAGGCTTTCTGCCAGTGCGGACGGCGCGAGTCGCAACCGTCCGCTTGCCTCCGGCCGAATAAGAAGTTCCTGCGTATTCCCCGCGGCCCGAGTCGGCAGACAATATTCTGCAGACCCGGGCGGGGCACAGGAGACACCCCTGCTCCGCAGTTGAACGCGGGGTGAAGTCGCCCACGTGAGCCGGGCAGGAGACAGCCAGTTGTTCCGTAACTTTAGCGCTTGAGCTGGGTCAGTTCCTGGAGAACCTCATCCGAGGTGGTGATGATGCGGGCGTTGGCCTGGAAACCGCGCTGCGCAACGATCAGGTTGGTGAATTCCTGGGACAGGTCCACGTTCGACATTTCCAACGAGCCGCCGGTCAGGGTGCCAAGGCCGGGGTCGCCCGCAGCACCGAGCTGCACGCCGCCGGAGTTTCCGGTTGCGACGTAGGAGGAGCCGCCGGCCTTCTCCAGGCCGCCCGGGTTGGTGAACTTGGCGAGGGCGATCTTGGCGAGGACCTGCTTGACGCCGTTGCTGAACGACCCGACCAGGGACCCGTCGCTGCCCAGCGTGTAGGACTCGAGCTTGCCGACGGGGGCACCGTTCTGGCCGCTGACGGTCAGCGAGCTCATGGCGGCGTAGCCGGAAACCTTGGAGACATCGATGGTGATGCCGTTGACGGTGACGTTGCCGCCGGCGGTGGGCTTGCCGTTCGTGTAGGTCACCGACCCGGTGGCTGTGGTGCCGTTGTCGTCGGCCGCGATGTTCCACGTGCTTCCGGCCTTGGTGAAGGTCATTGACACGCTGCGTTCAGTGCCGGCGGCGTCGTAAACCTTGACGAGACGGTCCAACTTGGTGCCGTCGACGGCGTCGCTGGGCAGGTTTCCGTCCAGCGTCACCGAGTCGGTCTTCTTGGCCACCATGGTGTTGGGGTTCAGCGTAATGTCGCCCACGGGGCCTCCCGCGTTGATCACACCGTTGGTGGCCGTCCAGCCCTGGAGGATGCCGCCGTCGGGGCTTACCAGCTGGTTGGCTGCGTCCGGGCTGAACGCGCCGGCGCGGGTGAAGAGCTGGCTGCCGCCCTTGCTGGTGACGAAGAAGCCGTCACCGGAAATCATCAGGTCGGTGGCCCTGCCGGTGCTCTGCGAAGAGCCCTGGGAGAAGTTGGTGGTGACGCCGGCAACCCGGACGCCCAGGCCGATCTGGGCGGGGTTGCTGCCGCCGGTCGCGGCCTGCGGGCCGGTGGCGCCCTGCTGCAGCTGGGACAGGGTGTCCTGGAACTGGGTGGAGGAGGCCTTGAAGCCTGCGGTGTTGACGTTGGCGATGTTGTTGCCAGTAACGTCCAGCATGGTCTGGTGGGCGCGGAGGCCCGAGATTCCGGAGTACAGCGAGCGGAGCATGGGAACTGCCTTTCTACAGGTGAAGAACTGGTTAGGATGCGGCCGGAGCGGTAAGCCCGGTGATGGAGTCGAGGGGAACGGAAAGGTCGCCGATCGTGACGGACGGAACCGATCCCGCATAGCTGACGGAACTGGCGACGCCGGTCCCGGTGGTGCCGTCCGCGAGGGTGTAGCCGACCGAGTGTCCGATCAGCTGGGCTGCCGCCGTCCGCATCTGGAGGGAGAAGCCCTCCTTGCTGTTGGTGGTCAGTTCGGTCATTTTTTCCATCATGGAGAGCTGAAGGGTCTGGCTCATCATCTGGTTGGTGTCCATGGGCGCGCTCGGGTTCTGGTTCTTGAGCTGCGTCACGAGCAGGGACATGAACACGTTGGCATCCATGGTCTGCGAGGGGGTCCGCACGGCAGAAGCCTGGGGGGCCTCCCCCGCCGCCGTTACCGGCTGGGATGCGATCGGCTGAATCGTCATAAGTCGCGTTCCTTCGTGTCAGACAAGAATGTCGAGGGTGGTCTGGGGGCCGTTCAACAGCCTGGCGGTGCGTATGGCTTGATCATCGGCCAGCGCATCCCAGCGGTTTCCGGGCCGCGGCCCGTTCCGGTCGCCCGGGCCGGAGCCGCTGCCGCCGGGGCCCGAGCCGGTGCCGCCGGGGTCCCGGCCGGTGCCGAACTGGCCGCCGGTCCCCGTCCGGTCCTGGCCCGTGCCGTGCTGGGCCCCGTGCTGCCCGAAACCGGGACCGTTGTGGTCTGAGAGGTCAAGGCTGGCCGCGAATCCGGCGCTGTGGAGTTCCCTGCGGAGTTCGGGCAGGATTCCGCGGACGGCTTCACGTCCCGCATCGCCCGGGGCGAACAGCTCAATCCGGACGCCCGCGGCGTCGATCTGGGCCCGGACCGTGAGTGGACCGAGATCTTCCGGGCTGACCTTGAGGGTCATGATGTGCTGGCCCTGGGGTGCCCCCACAAGGGTGAAAAGCGGTTTGGCCACCTGGGACTGGAGGGGCGCGGCGTAATGGGGCGCCGGCGGGGACGCCGACTGGAACGCCGGCTGCGCAGCGGCCTGGGCAGCCGGCTGGGGCACGGCCTGGACCACGGTTGCCGCCGCCACAGTCGGCTGGACGGGGAAGGCGGCCGCCGCGGGGGCGTCGCTTTCCGGATTGGACCGAGCCTGGGCGGCGTTGGGCACCGGTGCCGCGACTGGTTCCGTCAGGACGCCGGCGTGGAAAGGAGCGGGGGCGTGTGCGGGTCCGGTTCCGGTTCCGGGTCCGGTTCCGGTTCCGGTTCCGGTTCCGGTTCCGGTTCCGGTTCCGGTTCCGGTTCCGGGTCCGGTTCCGGTTCCGGTTCCGGTTCCGGTTCCGGTGGACATGCTGCCGGAGGATCCGGTGCCGGCTCCGGGGCTGCCGGATGGCGCCGGACCGGACGGGGTCGTGCCGGGTGAGGTGGTCGGCGACGTCGGCGCTTGTCCGGGCGCAGAGGGAGCGACGGCGGCGACGTCTGATCCGTTGACCGCCCGCGCGGACACGGCCGCGGTGGTGGCCGCCGGCGACGCACCATGACCAGACCCAAGTCCCTGGGCAGTCTGCGCCGCCGCTGCCGCGCCCGGTGCCGCGCCCGGTGCCGCGGCGGCGGCCGGAGGTGTGGCGCCGGCCTGCACCGGGACTGCCTGCGTTGGCCCGGCAGGTGCAGCAGCCTTAGGTGGGCCACTGAGCACCGGAACGGGACCGGTCGCAGGGGTGGTCCCCGCGGCGCCGGTGGCAGTCGAGGCCAGCGGCGCGGCCGCAACAGTAGCCGGTGCGGTGGCCACGGCGTCGACGGGCGCAGCCGTCGGGGCAGGATCGTTCCCATTGACCGGCCGGTTGACCGGTCCGCCGGCGGCGGCCTTGGGCCCGGCCAGCGGGACCGCGCCCGCCGTCTGCGAGGCCGCAGCGGCGTTCGGCTTACCGTCCAGCATGGTCCCAGCGGGGACGGCGGCCACAGTCTGGCGCCGCGTTGCGGCCAATCCCGGGGTCTCGACGGCCGGGGAATGCGCGGCGGCGGCCGGCAACTCGTCGGGAAGGACCGCCGAGGCCGCGGACGCAGTGACGGCCGGTGCGGCAGTACGGGAACCATCGTTGCTGTCCGACGGCGGGGCTACCGCCTGCGCCGACTGTCCGGGCAGCGCAGCCTGACCAGCCTGACCAAGTTGTGTATAGGAGACAAACTGGGCCGGCGGGAATTCGGCCGTGCCGTAGGGGGCCGGAAAGTACGGGGCCGGGACGTACGGGTCCGGGACGTGCGGGGCCGGCCCGGGGTTGCTGATACCGGACGAAGCAGCGTCGGTCCCCGGCGCGCTCCCGGAAGCAGCGTCGGCCCCCGTCACAGTGTTCGCAGCAGTGCCGATTAGCGAAGCGGGGTCCGTGGCGCCGTCGGGCTGCGGCAGTTCGGCCGCCGTGTCATCGGCCGCCGGTACAGCCTTAGCGGCGCCAGGCTCTGCCGCAGTGCCGTTGCCCGCTGCGCCCTGGACGTCGTTGAGGACCGCGTCGAAGGACGCGGCGGCTGTGTTTCCGTTTTCGCTGCCGGGCCGCGGGTCCGCGCCCTGCCGGGCCGCCCGGACGGTCGCCCCCAGCGCGCCCGCAAGCTCCGTCGATGCCGCCGCCTTCATGATGCCGCCCCTGCGGGAACGATGCGCCGGATGGAGGTCAGGTTGGACTGCTGCTCCCAGGCATCGCGGATCTGGATGGTCTTGCCCGGCACGGGTGCGTCAATCGCCTTGCCGTTGCCCAGGTAGATGGAAATGTGGTTGCCGCCGAAGCTCACCAGGAGGTCTCCGGGTTTCGCTTCTGCGAGGGACGCCACCGGGGTGCCCTGGCGCATCTGGTCGCTCACCACACGGGGAAGCTCCACGCCGAGGTCCTTGAAGACCCGCTGGGTGAAGCCGGAGCAGTCCATGCCGGAGGCCGGATTGGTGCCGCCCCACACATAGGGAACGCCGATGTACTTCTTCGCCACTGCCACCACGTCATTGCCCGTCGCGGCCCCACCGGCATGTACGGTTCCGGCTGCCTGGGCGCCGGTGAGCGCGGCCGTCCCGGCCGCCGCAGCGCTACCTGGTCCGAATGTGCCGCCAATGCCCAGTGACGTGCCCAGTGAGGAGCCCAGGCCCAGGCTGTCCGTGAGGGAGGCGGCATCCGTTGCGCCACTGCCGCCCAGTGCCGCGGCAAGTGCCTGGGTGAACGTGGCGGAGTCGCCGGTGCCGGTTGCGGACGCGAGCGAGGTAGCCGCAGCCTTGGCAGCGGCTGCGCTGGTCTCCGTGGCCGCAGGCCGGCTCAATTCCGCGATCATCGACTGGATGCCCTGCATCCGGCCGATCGCTTCAGTCATGCTCATGGCTTCACCTGCTGCTCATCGCGGTGCCAGAGCGTCGAGGCGATCTCATCGAGGGCCGACTGTTCGGCGCGCAGGTCCGCGGAGTTGACCTCGGCGTCGTGCCGGGCTTGCAGTTTTTCCAGCCCCACGGACCGCGTGCGGGCAGCGATGAACTCGGCCCGGGCGTTGGCTTCGTCGGCCTCGGCCAGGTGGGTGAGGTTTTGCAGGTCCGCGAGCATGCTGTGCGCGGATGACCGGGCGGCGGCCACGGCGCGCAGTGAGGCCGAGCTGGAGATGGGGTCATCCGTGGCGGCAAGTTCGCGGCGGGCGGCGGCTTCGCGGACCCGGACGGAGCTGGAACGTGAGCGGGCGCGCGCCAGCCCGGTTGCCGCCTGGTCCTGCTGGAGCTGGCGGAGGCGCAGGAGGCCGGCCAGTGAGAATTCGCGGTTCATGCTGCTGCTCCCAGGATCGAAGTGAGGTGGCCGAGCCGTTGCCAGGACTCGGGGTGGGCCGTGGATTCGTCCATCGGCTGCTGGAGGAAACCGCTGACGTCGTGCTCGTGGTTCAGCGCAGCGTCCACCAGCGGGTTGGTCCCGGCCTGGTAGGCGCCGACGTCGATCAGGTCCTGTGCCGCCTTGCGGGCCGCGAGGACCCGGCGGAGCGTGGCGGCGGCGTCGAGGTGTGGCCGGGAATTGACCTTGCTGGCCACCCGGGACACGGATCCGAGCACGTCCACGGACGGGAAGTGCCCGGTGACGGCGAGTTTGCGGTCCAGCACCACGTGGCCGTCCAGGATGGAGCGGGCGGCGTCGGCGATGGGCTCGTTATGGTCATCGCCGTCCACGAGCACGGTGTAGATGCCGGTAACGGAGCCGGTCTCGGCCGTGCCGGCGCGCTCCAACAGCCGGGCCAGGATGGAAAAGGTCGACGGCGGGTAGCCGCGGGTGGCAGGGGGCTCGCCGGCGGAGAGGCCAATCTCGCGCTGCGCCATGGCCACCCGGGTCAGGGAGTCCATCATGAGCACCACATCCTGGCCCTGGTCGCGGAAGGACTCGGCGATGCGGGTGGCGGTGAAGGCCGCGCGCATGCGCATCAGGGCGGGTTCGTCGGAGGTGGCGACCACCACCACGGAGCGCGCCAGGCCGGCGGCGCCGAGGTCGTCTTCGAGGAACTCGCGGACTTCGCGGCCGCGTTCGCCAACGAGGGCGATCACCGAGACTTCGGCGTCGGTTCCGCGGGCGATCATCGAGAGGAGGGAGGATTTGCCGACCCCGGAGCCGGCAAACAGGCCCATGCGCTGGCCCTTGCCGAGCGTGGTCATGGTGTCCAGGACGCGCACGCCGGTCTGCAGCGCGGTGTCGATGCGGGCGCGTTTCATGGCGTTCGGTGCCTCGTTGTCGATCGGCACGCGCGGCCCGCTGAGCAGCGGACCCTTGCCGTCGATCGGGCGTCCCAGGCCGTCAAGGACCCGGCCGAACAGGCCCCGCCCGGTGGGAACCAATACCGCGCTGCCTTTGGCGCGCACCGGGTCACCGGCAGCCACGCCGGCCAGTCGGCCCAGCGGCATGCAGCGCACGGAGCCGTCCAGCGCCGCGACGACTTCGGCGTCAAGGCCCGGGTTCCCGCCCACGGTCACGAGGTCACCAAGGGCGCAGTCCAGACCCGACACTTCCAGGCCCAGCCCGATGACCGAGGTGACGACGCCGACCCGTTGCGGGGCGGCCGCGGCCAGCGCGTCGGCATAGTCGGCGCCCTTCGGCCGCCACTCGGCGATCATGCCTGGCCCCGGTACGCGCCGGCACCGAATTCGGCCCGGCCGGATTCTCCCGGCACGGCGTCTCCCGGCACGGTGTCTGCCACCAGTGCATCTCCCAGCGGGCCCTCTGCCGACGCTGCCTCTCCCAGCAGCGCCATGCGGGCACGTCCCAGGGCGGTGCGGAGGCTGGCGTCGAACCAGCCCTGCTGGTATTCGACCTTCGCGTCGCCGCGGCCCAGGGAGGGGTCCGCGATGAGCGGCAGCCCGGCTGGCAGTTCCTGGCCTTCCCGGCTGAGGACGTCGATGTCCGCCGGGTGCAGCCGGATTGCCAGTACCGTGGCGGAGTCATTCCCGGAGAGGGCGCGGGCCAGGGCGGCCCGGGCGGTCCGGGTGCCTTCGGCCAGTTCGTAGCCGAGGATGGCCTCGGCCAGTTCCAGCGCCGTGCGGGCCAGGATTTCCTCGGCGTCCTGCAGCGCCTGCACGTTGCGGTGCGCAAAGTCTGTCCTGGCGACGGCGAGGGCGCGCACGGCACGGTCCAGATCCTGCTGTCCGGCGGCCAGGGAGGCAGCCTGCTCGGCGGCCATCCGGTCCCGCCAGCGGCGCTGCTCTTTCGCTGCGGCGCGCACACCGGCGGCGTAGCCCGCGGCGTGGCCTTCGGTGTAGCCGGCCTGTTCGGCGGCCGGGCCGTTGGCCCGCAATGACGGGAAGACAACGCGCGCCGGGGCGTTGGCCGCGCCGTTGTCAGTAGACATAGTCTTCTTCGTCCCCGCGCTGGATGGTGATCTGGCCTTCGGCCTCGAGCTCGCGGATGGACCGGACGACGGCGGCACGGGCCTCTTCGATCTGCGAGGCACGCAGGGGTCCCAGGGCGGCGATCTCGGATTCGAGGATTTCCAGGTTGCGACCGGAGACGTTTGTGGTGATGGTTTCCAGGACCGGCTCGGAGGCACCCTTCATCGCCATCGCCAGGACGGCCGCGTCGAGTCCGCGCAGCACCAGCTGCACGTCGCGGCGTTCCAGCTTCACGATGTCGTCGAATGTCACCATCTGGGCCCGGATCTCCACCGCGAGGTCGGGATCGAGCAGGTCCAGGCCGTCCAGCACGGACCGTTCCGTGCCAGCGTCGGTCCGGTTGATGATCTCCAGCAGCGGCTGGATGCCGCCCACCACCTTCGAGGCCTGCTGGGACACGGCGGCGCCGCCGCGGAGTTTGAGGGTGTCGGCGACGATCCCGATCGCCTCGGGCGCGCCGGATCCCATGGTGGCGATGCTGAGCGCGACGTCGGCGCGCAGCGAGCCGGGCAGCCCGGACATCACGGCCGAGGCCTTGCGCGGGCTGAGGTGGGCGAGGACCAGGGCGATGGTCTGCGGCAGTTCGCCGTCGATCAGGGCCAGGATCTGCACGGGTTCGATGTCTTCGAGGAACTCGAAGGACTTGCCGGCCATATTGACGGTCAGGCGGTTCATGAGCCCGGCGGCCCGTTCCGAGCCGAAGGACGCCTCCAGCAGGCCCTCGGCGAGTTCCCGGCCGCCCCGGGCCTGGCGCGTGGTTGTCATCGCGGCCTGGTGGAAGTCCTTCATGATCTGCTCGGTGACGTCAGAGTCCACCTTGCGGAGCTTGACGATCTCCCCGGCAATCTCCTCCGCCTCGGTGTCCGTGAGCTGGGCCATGACCTTGGCGGCGTTCTCGGGGCTCATCTGCATCAGGACGACGGCGGCGCGCTGGGTGCCGGTCAGGGGCGTATCGGTGGGTTTCATGCCGGTTGCCTGTCATCCATGAGGCTGCGCAGGTAATCGGCGGCCCGTTCCGGGTTGGCGGCGACCATGTTGTCGATTTCAAACCGGCGGCGCTCGGATTCCAGCTGTTCGGTGCTCGGGCCCGGAAGCGCGGGCAGGGCGGTGATCGGGATCGCCGACGTCGCCGGCGGAAGGGCCACCACAGGCGGGGCCACCGGCATGATCTCCAGGTCCAGGCGTTCGCCGAGGTCCACGGGCTCGCGCTTCTGGCGGCGCCGCAGGATGATCGTGACCACCAGGGCCAGGATCAGCAGGCCCAGCAGGATGCTGCCTGCGGTGACGAGGGTTCCGAAGAACGCGGCCTGCTTCTCGGCTTCGGCGTTGGCCTGGGCCTCGGCGAGCGCCTTGGCGGCGTCGTCGGCGGCTGCGGTGCTGAACGGCACAACCTCGACCGTGACAATATCGCCGCGCGCGGTGTCGGCCCCGGCTGCGGAGGTGACGAGGTTCTTCAGCGACGCCAGGTTCAGGCCGCCGGCGGCGGCCTGGCTGACGGCGACGGAAATGGTCTGCCGCTTGATGGCACCGGCCGGGATGGTCCGGTCCTCGGTGACCTTGTTGACCGCGTTGTTCTTGGTTTCGGTGGAGGAATCGAAGTTGCCGTTGCCGCTCGTGCCGCCGGGAACAGCGATGTTGTCCGGGCCGAGGACGCCCGCGGCTCCTCCCCCGGTTCCGGTGTATTTCTCGGTCTTGGACGATTCACTCAGCGGCAGGGCGCCCTCGGCATTGGAGAAAGTCTCGCTCTTCTGCTGCGCCGATTCGCCCGTCACGTCGGCGGCGACGGCGACCGTGGAGTTGCCCGGGCCCACCACGCGGTCCATGACCGCGCGGACGGCGTCCGAGGTGCGCTGCTGGTAGTCGCTGGCCTGCTTGGTGGACGATCCTGCGGTCCCGCCGCCGACGGTGGAGAGCACGTTGCCTTGCGAATCGACCACGGAGACGTTGGAGGGCTTGAGGTTTTCGATGGCGGCGGAGGTCAGGTGGACGATCGCCTGCACCTTGTCACCGGTCAGGGCAGCGCCGGCGTCGGTCTCGATGAACACTGAGGCGGTGGTGTCCGGGGCCTTGGACACAAACACTGTTTTCTCGGGGATGGCGAGCCGGACCGCGGCGGTCTTCACGCCGTCCATGGCGGAGATGGTGCTGGCAAGTTCGCCCTCGAGGGCGCGCTTGTACGTGACGGACTGCTGGAATTCCGAGGACGTCACGCCCATCTTG
This sequence comes from Arthrobacter sp. 10N44_2, assembly GCF_056394385.1. NCBI lineage: Bacteria > Bacillati > Actinomycetota > Actinomycetes > Micrococcales > Micrococcaceae > Arthrobacter > Arthrobacter sp. 10N44_2. Next base: position 22,075 of record NZ_JBFTHT010000025.1, read on the forward strand.
TCCAGCAGGGAGTAGCCGGTGGCGGCGGCAGTCGGCAGGCCCGCGGCCGCTGCCTTGAGGCGCTCGTCGTAGACCTTGTCCTGCGGCACCAGGATGGTGGATCCGCCGTCGCTGAGCTCGTACTGAACGTTGTCCTTGCGGAGCTGTTCGACGATGCCGTTGGCGTCGGTGGTCTGGAGGCCGGAGAACAGCGGGGTCAGCACCGGGCGGGTAAGCCAGGCGGACAGGGCAACAATGCCCACCACCAGCAGGGCAGCGCCGATCACGGCGATGGTGCGCTGGCCGGCGGTGAAGCTCTTCAGGCCCGCGCCGAAGCGCTGGAAGAAAGCGTTAATCTGCGGAGGCATCAGGCCTGCATCCTCATGATCTCGTTGAACGCGTCAACGCCCTTGTTGCGCATGGTGGCCATGAGTTCAAGCGTCACCTGGGCACGGGTCGCGGCAAGCGTGGCGTTGTGGATGTCATCCAGGTTGCCGGTCACGGCGGACACAGCCAGCTGGTTCGACGTCGACTGCAGCTGCTGGAGGTTATCCACCGCCCCGGTGAGGGAAGTGGCAAAGGCGGAGCCGTCCGTGCCGGCCACGGGGGCCGCTCCGGCGCCTGTCACATAGTTTGTCGGCAGGACGCCCTGGACGGGGGCGATGGGGGCGACAGTCATTAGGAGCGTCCAATCTCAAGGGCGGCCATGTAGGTTTCGCGGGCGCGATCCACCACCTGCGCGTTGGCCTGGTAGCCGCGCTGGGCGATGATGAGCGCACCCATCTGTTCGGCCATGTCAATGTCCGGGTACTTCACGTTGCCGTTGGCGTCCGCCAGCGGGTGATCCGGCTGGTAGACGACCCTGCCCTCGGCGTTGCCGAGCTGGGTGCTCTTGACGTACACGCCTGAGCCCTGCGAGCCCTCCGCGGCCTCGACATACCGGGCCTGGAAGGCGGGGCCGGACGTGGCGGAGGCGTTGTTCATGTTGGCGAGGTTGTCCGAGACGGCATCGAGCCACTTGCGGTGGACGGTGAGGGCGGAGCCGGCGATGCCGATCATGTCGAAGGTCATCAGCTGGTCCTCAGGGCGGAGCGCACGGCGGTGAACTCGGTATTGACCGCGCGTGCGGCGAACTGGAAACGCAGCACGGTGTCGATGTTGGACAGGGTCTCGGTGTCCAGGTTGACGTTGTTGCCGTTCAGCTGCGTGGGCTCCAGGGACTCCGCCGTGGTTGCCTGGACGCGGCCGTTCCCGGACTGCACCGACGCTGCGAGGGCGTCCTCGAAGCTGACGCGCTTCGCGTGGTAATTCGGCGTGTTGACGTTCGCGATGTTGTTCGCGATGGTCCGCTGGCGCAGTGCCAGCCCGTCCATGGCGCTGGCCAAGGCGGCGGAAGTCACGGATTCGAGCACAGAGTCCTGCCTGGGAAAGGTGGGTGTGGCCGATCCGTGGCCGGTAATCGAGCGATCCGTGCTCTTACAGTGGTTATCGGCACTGGTCAGCGCCGCGTTAGGCGAAATCAAAAGACTATTTCAGATGTTTTGGAACCCGGGATTCCTAGCCGTTGACATCCAGGTACAGGGCTCCGGCGGACTCCCCCACGCCGGGCACCGACGATACCGCCTGCAGCTGCCGGGCGACTCCCAGCCGCGCCTCTTCCAGCCGGAGGGCAACGCGTTCCTGGGCGGCTGCCAGTGCGACGGCGCGACGCCGCGCGGTCGCCGGCAACGGCCCGTTCATCGATGGCGGAGACCAGCGCTTCTCCGGCCGGGGTTCCGCCACCGAACCCGCGGGAGCGGCGAGCGGGCCCAGCGGATCCTTCAGGGTCCGCTCGGCGGCCTGCACCGCCATTTCAAGCACATCCAGGACGGCCATCCAGGCAGCCAGGGTGGTGTCGGCCGGAACCGTCTCAGGGAGGGGCGACCCAGAGTTTATGGATCCGGCTACGCCCAGGTCGGATTCCATGTCGGCCAGGTTAGCCAAAACCAAGGCTCCCGCCACCTGATCCGGTCTGCGAGTTCCATGCCCCTGTGCCGGCATAGGCGCGAGCAGGCGCCGCCGCTGCCGGTGCGGCCGGCGCCGGAACGGAGGCGGCGGCCTCGTGCCAGGCCTGGCGCAGGGGCTCGAGGAGGTCGATCGCCTCCCGGGTGAAGGCAGGCTCGCGCTGGATGTTGGCGTTGATCAGGGCGGTCGAGGCGTAGTTGTAGAGCCCCAGAAGCCCGTCGGCGCCTTCCCAAGCGTCGGTCTTCAGAGAAGACGACAGTTCCGTGATGATGGCCTGCGCGTGGATCAGGTTTTCCGATGCGGTGGTCCAGTCAGCTATCTGCTGCGCCGCTTCCGCCCGGCCCAGGTCCAGAAGGAGCCGGTCGTAGAGCATGGTGAGGAGGCGTGCGGGCGGGGCCGACAGGACCGAGTCCGCGAGGTACTGGTTCCGCTGGCCGGCGTTGCCGTAGCCGCCGCCAAATGAGGGCAAAGTCATGATGAAGAGCTTCCTGACGAGAGGCCTGCGAGTTGGGAAGACAGCCAGGACGATTGAGCCTTCATGCCGCTGAGAGCGACCTCCAGCGCGGAGTAGGTCCGCTGCAGCGTCGTCCGACGCATCTCCAGGCGGTCGTCCCAGTCAGCGATCTGCTCGGTGTAGTCCTTCGCGGCGGACTGTTGTCCCTTGATCTTGGTGCTGAGCAGCCCAGTGGCGGGATCAGCTGCCTGCTTGGCGGCGTCCGCCACGCGGCCGGCGATGGTGGCCACGGCCGCCATTGTCCCTGTGGGGTCCTTCGCCAAAGCGTCACCGAACTTGGTGGCGTCGAATTCCATCGTCCCGGTCTTGGTGACGCTGATACCCAGTTCGGAGGGTGACTTTCCATTGAGTGGCTGTGATGCCGCGGCGAGGATCGCCCCGCTGACCTGGCGGATGGTGCTGTCTCCGGTGAACACGCCGCCTGAGGTGATGGGGTTGCCGGAGGCGTCGGTGCTGCTGACGACGGCGCTCTTGGTGGCGATCTGAGCCAGGACTCCGTTGACGGAGCCGACCAAATCAGAGGCCGCCTTGCTGATCTGGGCGTTGTCACGGGCCACGGTGACGCGTGTGGGGGTGGCAGAGACCTCGGAGACCGTGATCGAGACTCCGCTGAGGACGTCCGCGAAAGTGTTGGTGGCGGAGCTGAGCGTCGCTTCGACGCCAGGTATTCCAGCCCACAGCTTGATCTTCGCGTCCTGGGCCGGCTGCACGGGGGTCAGCACCGCAGTGCCATCCGGATCGGCGATGCTGAACGCGGCGGAGTCCCCCGTCTTGGTAGACGCGAATTGGAGGCGGTACTCGCCGCCGCCTACCGACACTTTCGAAGCCACAATGCCGGCGCCGGAGAGGTTCACGGCGGAAACGACGTCGTCGAGTGAACTGGTGAGCGGCGTGACAGTGATGTTCTGTCCGCCCTCGCCGCTGACGGTCAAGGTGGTGTAGGGCCATGCGACGAGGTTCTTGCTGACGGACACCTGGGTCTGGGCCAGCTGGGAGACGGTGAAATCCACCGCTCCGGGTTTCGCCCGGGCGCCGACCGTGGTGGCGACCTTGGCGGAGCTGCTTGACGCTGAGTACAGTTCCAGGCTCTTGGGGTCGGAGAGTTTGCCGGCCTTGGTTGCGAGATCCGCGACGGCGGTATTGAGTCCCTGCAAGGCCGAGATGCGGGTTTGGACGGTTGCGGCCTTGTTCTTGATGAGGCTTTGCGGGATTGCTTCCACCGCCATGAGGGAATTGATCAGGGCTGTGGTGTCCAAACCGCTGGAAAGTCCGTCGATAGAAAGTCCCATGCCTACAACTCCTTAGAACAATGGTCGACTGAATCAGTAATGGCCGGTGGTACTGCACAGCGCCCGGGGAGAAGAATTCTCCCCCCGGGCGCCACGTGCAGTCTGAACTACCTAGCGGAAGTCACCGGAGTGATCGCTTCCCGCTGTGGTTTAGCGCAGGAGCTGCAGAACACCCTGGTTGGACTGGTTTGCCTGGGCCAGCATTGCGGTGCCGGCCTGGGACAGGATGTTGTTGCGGGTGAACTTGACCATTTCCTCAGCCATGTCCGTGTCGCGGATACGGGAGTTGGAAGCCGTCAGGTTTTCCTTGGCCACGTTGATGGTCTGCACAGCCGACTCGAGGCGGTTCTGGGTGGCACCCAGGTCTGCACGGGCCGTGGAGACCTTGGTGATCTGAGCGTCAATCAGCTTGATCGACGCCTGTGCGTGGTCCGCGGTGTCGAACGTCAGGCCGCCAGTGAGTGCGGTGCCAGCGGTCCCCTTGACGACCGTACCGGCCAGAGCATCGTTGGCAACGCTGACGGATCCGCCGTTCAGTGCCGAGACAACAATTCCGACGCCCGCACCGTTGTCGTCTTTGGTGACGGAAACGCTGAAGTTGGCGGCGAAGTTGGCATCAGAACGCAGGGCATCGGCGAATTCGTCGACGCTCTTGAATGCCTTGAATTTCGGATTGCCCGAACCGTCGACACCGTCTGCGTTGAGCGCTCCGGTCTTGATGGTCGTGTCAACGCCGCCCTTGGACAGCGTGAATGTCGCATCTTTGAGCTCGTCAACCGTTCCGGGAACAGTCTCCGTGGTCAACGCGGCGACGCTGGCAATTGTGAACGAGGAACCGGTGGCAGACAGGTTGCCACCTGCGAGATCGCTGGCGATCGTCTTCACGTTGGCACCACCGAGGTTGACATCGATCTTGCTGTTGGAATCCGCGTTGGCGCCAACCTGCAAAGTCATCGTCGGCTTCGAGCCATCCAGCAGCTGTGCACCGTTGAAGTTCGTGGAGCCGCCGATGCGGTCCAGTTCCTTGACCAGGCTGGTGGCCTCCGTCTGGATGGCACCTCGGGACTCAGCGTTGTTGGTATCGTTCGCTGCCTGAACACCCAGGTCGCGGAGACGCTGCAGGATGGAGTGAGCCTGGTTCAGGCCGCCTTCAGCGGTCTGGACTGCGCCGATGCCATCCTGGGCGTTGCGAGCGGCAACCGAAAGGCCACCGATCTGGGACTTCAGGCCTTCGGACAGGGCCAGGCCAGCCGCGTCGTCACCGGCGCGGTTGATGCGCAGGCCGCTGGAAAGCTTCTCCAGCGACTTGGACAGGTCGTTCTGGGTGTTGCTAAGGCTGCGGTAAGCGTTGTTCGCTGCCATGTTGGTGTTGATCTGCATTCCCATGATGTTTCCTCCATGATTGGGACGATGTGCGATGGCCCATCCGTGGGCCTTCAGAAGTAGTTATCGCCATTTGGCCAGCACACGTAAGGAAGATTCCAAAAAGAGTTTTCAGTTCAACGCCCGGCCTGCACGTGGACGTTATCGGCCTTATTGCCGCTAACGGATCCTGTATCCCTGCCGATAGTTTCTACGAACCCTGCTGAAGGCCGAATCGTCCGCACGATGAAATCGACGCCCTCGGCACCACCGCACCTGTCACCTGCATCATTCACACATGAGGGAGTCCTCCGGACCATGGCCATCCACGAACTTTCAGCCCTGCTGTGGCGGGAGCGTGAACTCCTGGACGTTCTCACCTTCAAGCTGGAGGAAGAGCAGTTGCTGCTCACCGCCGGCAAATCCCGCTGGCTTCCCCACGGCACAAAGGAAGTCGAGCAGGTTCTGGAACACCTCTCCAAGGCGAGCCTCGCCCGCACCATCGAAGCCGCCGTCGTGGCCGAAACCTGGGGACTGCCCACTGACGCGTCCCTGGGTGAACTCGCCGCTGCCGCGCCGGAAGGCGCCTGGTCCGAAATCCTCACGGCCCATCTGACGGCCTTGACCCACCAGACGACACTGATCAAGGAACTGCGCGACTCGAACGAGCAGTACCTGCGCACCGCGGTCCGTTCCACCCAGGAATCCCTCGCCGATCTGAGGCCCACCGCTGCGGCCGGCACCTATGACGCCCAGGGCAAGACCGGGGAAACTGCAGCCTCGCGTATTTTCGACAAGCAATTCTAAGGAAGCGACCATGAGTACCTTCGGCGCCCTGAACACCGCCTACCGTGGCTTGACCGCCGCCCAGCAGGGCATGAACGTGGCCGGGCAGAACATTGCCAACGCCGCCACCGAGGGTTACACCCGGCAGCGCGTCCAACAGTCTTCGATCGCGGCTCCTGCGCAGGGCCTGTTCGGTTCGGGCCGCCCCGAGGCCGGGAACGGCGTCTCCGTGGACGGCATCGCACGCTTGGGCAGCAGCTTCCTTGACGGAAGCGTCCGCTCGACGGCGGCCGAGTCCGGCTACGCCAGCGCCCGGTCCTCGGCGCTCCAAGGGATCGAGGGCATCCTTCAGGAACCCGGCGAAAACGGCATCTCCACCGCGCTCCAGGGCTTCTGGTCGGCCTGGCAAGGCGCCGCCAACCACCCCAACGACTCCGCCGCCAAGGGACTGGTCCTGCAGGCCGGCAACGACCTCGCCAGCAAGGTCTCCTCTTCCTACCGCTCCCTTGAGGGCCAGTGGAGCAGCGTCCGCGGCCAGGCCCAGGGCGCCGTGGACGCCGTCAATGCCGCCGCCACGCAGGTGGCCGCCTTCAACACCAGCATCCGCTCGACCCTCGCCGCGGGAGGATCGGCCAACGAGCTGATCGACGCGCGGGCCAAGCTCACCGAGACCATCTCCCGGCTGACCGGCGGCACCGTCAGGGAACAGGCCGACGGCACCGTGGATGTCCACGTCGGCGGAAACGCCCTCGTGATGGGCAGCTCCGTCCGGGCACTCGCCCTCTCCGGAAGCCAGACTGCGGACAAGCTCGGCACAGCCGTGCAGCTTGAGTGGGCGGACCGGCCGGGTGCGGCAATTGCCGTCGCCGACGGGGAAATCGCCGGCGCGTTGTCCGTCCTGGCGCCTGCCGCGAACGGCGGCGCCATCGACTCGGCCGCACAGTCACTGAACAAGTTCGCCGGCGACCTGCGGGACGCGGTCAACGCCCTTCACTTCGGCGGACGGACCTCTGACGGCTCATCCTCCGGCAACTTCTTCAACCCTGCCGCCGCAGGCCCCGCCGCCCTCGCTCTCGCCGTTGCGCCCAAGGCCGCCGCGGAGATCGCGGTCGGCGTGGCGGGTGCGGGGAACCTGGACGGCAGCCTCGCCGACAAAATCTCACAGCTTGGCACTGGGCCGGGGTCTCCGGACAGCGCCTGGGCAAACATCGTCACCGGGATCGGTGTGCAGTCACGCGGCGCCCAGCAGCATGAAGCGTTGAGCTCGGCAGCGGAAATCTCCGCGCAGTCCAACCGCTCCTCGCAGGCGTCCGTCAGCCTGGACGAAGAAAACGTCAGCCTGCTCACCAACCAGCACGCATACCAGGCCGCGGCCCGCGTCATGACGGCTGTGGACGAAGCCCTGGACGTCCTGATCAACCGCACCGGACTGGTAGGAAGGTAGACATGCTGAACCGGGTAACCAACCTGACCATGAGCACAACCGCCCAGCGGACCCTGCAGGCCCAGCAGGCCAAGCTGGCCCAGCTGCAGGAAAAGGCCACTACGCTGGACAAGATTTCGCGCCCGTCTGACGATCCTGCCGCCACGGCGCAGGCTCTCGATACGCGCGCGCGGCTCGCCGCCAACGCCCAGTACGGCAGGAACATCGACGACGGCGCCAGCTGGCTCAACGCGGCAGACTCCGCCCTCAGCCAGGCCACCAACGTCATGAACCGCATCCTCGACCTCACGGTCCAGGCCGGCAACGGCGCGCTCAACCAGGCGGGCAAGGACGCGATCGCCGTCGAGCTCGAAGGGCTGAACAAGGATCTGCTCTCAACCGCCAACAGCAAGCACCTTGGCCGGAACATTTTTGCTGGAAGTTCGGACGCGGCCACGGCCTTCAGCCCAGCCATCCCTGCCGACCCGAGCATCCCAGGAGACACCGGAACTCCCCCGGTCTTCAACGGCGTCACCGGCGGCTCAGTGGAACGGCGCATCAGTGCCGACAGAACCGTCCGGGTCGACGCGGACGGCGCCGCGATCTTCGGCAGCGGCCCCGGCTCCGTCTTCGACGCCGTCACCAAGACCATCGAGTCACTGCGCAAAGGCGAGGATGCCACTGTGAACCTCACCAACCTGCAGGCATCTTTCAAGAACATCGTCAGCGGGCGTGCTGAAATAGGAACACGGCAGGTGCAACTGGAACGCGCCGGCAACGTCAACACCGAACTGGAGGCCACCTTGGATGCACAGAAGATGGGCATTGAAAAGGCAGATCTCGGCAGCGTCATCATGGACCTGAAGCTTCAGGAAACCAACTACCAGGTGGCGCTCGCGGCGACGGCCCGGGTGCTTCAGCCCACCCTGATGGACTTCCTGCGGTGAGCACCCCGGTCATGGACACTCCGGTCGCCAGCCTGCCCCTCACATTCACCGCACCCATGCCTGGCTTCGAGGAGCTGCACGATTTTGCGCTGCGGAGCGTCGAGGGCGCGGCCGGACTGTACGCCCTGGAGGCAGGTTCCAGCCCGGTGCGGCTATTCCTGGCCGATGCGGCCGTGTTTGCACCGAGCTACTCTCCGCCGATCCCGGCAGCCTCGCTCGAAGCCCTCGAACTCGACGGGCGGGACGCCGCCCAGGTACTGGTCGTGGTGAACCACTCGCCCGGTTCCACGACGGTCAACCTTATGGCCCCGATCGTTCTGAACCGCGCTACGGGACGCTGCACGCAGCTGGTGCTGGACGGCCGGGACTTCCCGCTCCGGGCCGAGCTCGGCTCGCTCTAGCCGACCCGCCCGGCAAGGCGCGCAGCCCTGCCTTGCGACCGGCTTCACCAGCCTCACCAGAAATGCGCCACGTCCACCACGAGCCGGGACCCGGTGCCCGGCCCGGGCAGCGCCAGGACCCGGAACGGCAGCCGGGCGCGGACCCCCAGCCCAATGGTCGAATAGCCCTCGAAGCTGCCCGCCCACGCCACCTGCCGGAACGTCTGGTAGCCGGCCACGTCAGCCAGTTCACTCTTGTTCGGCGGGTTGTAGGTGGGATTGCCGGCGTCGTCATATGCGGGAGCATTGACCGTGAGCTGAATAAAGGCCTGGCCCCGCAACGGGACCGGCAGGCCGGACCCGTCCTGCACCACCGCGGGTACGTAGCGGACACTGTAGCCGGCCACGGGGCCGTTGAGGTCAATGACCAGCCGGTCAAAGCAGTAGTGCTGACCGGTTCGGACGTCCACCGCCTTGGCCTGGCTCATGGCCGGATCCAGTTTGCTCAGCGACCCCCAGGCCAGTCCGCAGTACGGGTCCGCCGCGGCCGGCGCCGGCGCAAGAATCCCGAGCGCGGCGGCCATTAGAACAGCCGCGAGCAACGCGTTGACCTTTTTCAACTGGATCTTCTTCAACTGGGGCTTCTTCAAGGCCGCCACCCCCTGGTGCTGCCTGACCCTTGGGCTGGCGGAACAGTCAGCGCAGGTCAGACGCTTTCAGCGTAGGCGGGCCCGGCCCGGCGGGCGAGGTCCTCCACAGTTTCGGCGCCCAACCGTTAGCGTGGCCCGCTGCTGGTCACGGACGGATTGCACGGACCCTGTTCGTGAAGGTCGTTCACGAACAGATAACACCGCCAGCAGCAGGCCTGGCCGGGAACGGCGAAGCGCCGGCACCCTCGCGGGTCCGGCGCTTCGTACGGCCTGTCTGTTGCCGGAAGGTTTTAGCCTTCGCAGTCGCGGCAGTACTTCATGCCGTTCTTCTCAAGGGCCACCTGGGACCTGTGACGGACCAGGAAGCAGGAGGAGCAGGTGAATTCATCGGACTGCTCCGGAACAACAATGACCGTCAGCTCTTCGCCGGACAGATCCGCACCGGGAAGATCAATGCCTTCAGCGGTGTCGTTCTCATCGACGTCGATCACAGCGGTCTGCGCGCCGCCGCCGCGGGACGCCTGAAGGGCCTCCAGCGACTCAGCGGGAGATTCTTCTTCTGTCTTGCGTGGGGCGTCGTAATCGGTAGCCATATCGGGGTTCACTTTCGTTGCTGCGCAGCGCCATTTCAGGCACCTCAGTGAAGCAGTTTAGGACATTATGCATGGAGTAGAGCAATAGTGTGGCCTATCAGACAGAATGAGTCGGACGGGCCCTGGAAACCCGGGCAGCGGCCCCCGGCCGGGGCCCCTCCGCGCGGCGGCCGGGCAGTGCAGGTGCGGCATTTCAGTCGACCGGCCAGACCACGAGCGTCTGCCACTTCGCTGGATCGGGTTCGACGCCGGGATCGGTAAGGTAGTACTCCCACATTGCTGCTCCCGGGCTCGCGCCGTCCTGCCGCATCCGCGCCATGATCGCGCCGTAAGTACGCTGCAGTGATTCGTAGGGACCGATGTGCATCGCCTCGTAGGCCTGGCCGGCGGGGAGGGTGCCGGCGACAACCGCCGTGTCCGCGCCACTGGGGTTCGTGAAAGGCGCGGCGAGGGGGAACCCCGCTTCGACGTCGACGACGTCGGTCGGCATGCCGCGGTACAGCGCGAACGGGGGTCCGGCCAACTGGACATGCTGCTCCTGCACCGCACCCATGACGGCGGCGAAGGCACGGCCGAAAAAATCCCGCAACGCATTCATCGGGACTGTCTCATGCACCACCGCCGTGGGCTGTTCCTTGAGTTGGGCGGCCCTGATGTCCGGGGCCGGCCCCGGGTTCGTTTGAGTCATACCCCAGACTCTGCCGGGACTAATCCACGGTCTAGGGCCTTACGGCCCGCAGGGGAGGTCCGCGCCGTGGTCCAGTAGCGGTCCGGCTGCCGGCCCGGGGACGGCGCGGGTTCCACCCCGAATAAATAAATGAACTTTATTCATATTAGGTCTTGCCCCATGCGGCCATCACCCTCAAACTAAATGAACAACGTTCATTAATGTGACGCCCGTCTCACTGGAGTAGCCATGATCGAAATCACGTCCCTCGACACCCCGCCCTCCCTCGCCCGCACGCTGCCCTCCGGCCGGCCGGCACTGCGGATCGGCGTCGTGCAGCACCGTTGGCATCCTGACGCCGCGGCCCTGCACGCCGAACTGGACGAAGGCATCGGGCGCGCCGCCCGGCTGGGAGCCGCCGTCGTCTTCCTCCCCGAGCTCACGCTGTCCCGCTACCCCGCGGACACGCTTCCCGAAAATGACGCCGCCCGCGGCGGGACCACGCGCCCGCGGCCCTCGGACAGTGCCGAGGACCTGTTCACCGGCCCCACGTTCCGGTTCGCGGCGGACGCGGCCCGGAGGCACGGCATCTGCGTCCACGCTTCGCTGTACCAGAAGGCGGAGAACCCGGACGGCACAGACGACGGCCTGGGCCTGAACACCGCCATCCTGGTGTCCCCAGGGGGCGAACTCCTGGCCCGCACCCACAAGCTCCACATTCCCGTCACGGCAGGCTACTACGAGGACAAATTCTTCCGCCAGGGCCCGGACGGCGACGATGCCTACGAGGTCCACTCCCCCGCCGAACTCGGCGGCGCACGGTTGGGCATGCCCACCTGCTGGGACGAGTGGTTCCCGGAGCTGGCGCGGATCTACTCCCTCGGCGGCGCGGAACTCCTGGTCTACCCCACAGCCATCGGCTCCGAGCCCGACCACCCCGACTTCGACACCCAGCCGTTGTGGCAGCAGGTCATCGTCGGCAACGGCATCGCCAACGGGCTGTTCATGGTGGTCCCCAACCGCTGGGGCAGCGAAGGCACGCTGAACTTCTACGGTTCCTCCTTCATCTCCGATCCCTACGGCCGGATCCTTGCCCAGGCACCGCGGGACGAATCCGCGGTGCTCGTCGCGGACCTCGACCTGGACCAGCGCCGGGACTGGCTCACGCTTTTCCCCTTCCTGGCCACCCGACGCCCGGACACGTACGGGCGGCTGACCGAGCCGGTACGCCCCGACGCCCCGCTCGGCGCCGACACCAGCAAGGCCACCGCATGAGCGCGTGGCGGATGCCGTCCGAAACGGCGCCCCAGGACCGTGTCTGGATGGCGTTCCCCACCGGCGGCTACACTCTGGGCGAAACAGCGGCAGAAGCCCACGCCGCCCGCTCCGTCTGGGCCGCCGTCGCGAACGCCGTCGTGGAATTCGAACCGGTCACCATGCTGGTGGCGCCGGCGGATGTGCAGACCGCGGCGGACTACCTCCACCCGGATATCGAGGTGGTCCCCGCCGCGCTGAACGACGCCTGGATGCGGGACATCGGCCCCACGTTCGTCCTCGACGACGGCGGCCGGCTCGGCGCTGTCGACTGGGTCTTCAACGGCTGGGGCGGCCAGGACTGGGCCGCCTGGGACAAGGACGCGCTCGTGGCGTCGGCCGTCGCGGCCCGCTCGGGGGCCAGCCACCTTGTCTCGCCGCTGGTGAACGAGGGCGGTGGCATCCACGTCGACGGCGAAGGCACCGTCCTCGTCACCGAGACGGTCCAGCTCGATCCGGGCCGCAATCCCGGGCTCAGCAAGGCCGACGTCGAAGCCGAGCTGGGCCGGACCCTGGGCGTAAGCCACGTCGTCTGGCTTCCCCGCGGCCTGACCCGGGATTCGGAACGGTTCGGCACGCGCGGCCACGTCGACATCGTTGCGGCCATCCCGTCCCCGGGCACCGTGCTGGTCCATTCCCAACAGAACCCGGCACACCCCGACTTCGAAGTCTGCCGGGCCATCGTCAGCCACCTCGCCACCACCCGGGACGCGGCCGGCCGCGAATGGAACATCATCGAGGTCCCCGCCCCGGAAACCCTGACGGATGAGGAGGGGTTCGTCGACTACAGCTACATCAACCACCTGGTGGTCAACGGCGGCGTCATCGCCTGCACCTTCGGCGACCCGATGGACGAAAAAGCCTTGCGCATCCTTGGCGACGCCTACCCCGGCCGCAGGGTAGTCGGCATCGACGCCCGCGAGCTCTTCGCCCGCGGCGGCGGCATCCACTGCATCACCCAACAGCAACCATCCGTCCCCCAGAAAAAAGGTCAGCAATGAGTCAGACTATCGGCCGCGAAGACGGCACCATCACGCACGACGTCGTCGATCCGGCCGGTTCCAAGCACGGCATCTCGGGCAAGGGGCTCAAGGGCGGCCAGCTGGGCCTGCTCGCCGTCGTCGTCCTCGGCATCTCCTCCGTGGCACCCGCCTACAGCCTGACCAGTTCGCTGGGACCCGCCGTCGGCGCCGTGGGCCTGCAGCTGCCGGCGATCTTCATTGTCGCGTTCATCCCGATGATCCTGGTGGCGTTCGCCTACCGTGAGCTCAACGCCGATTCACCGGACAGCGGCACCACCTTCACGTGGGCCACCAAGGCGTTCGGCCCGTTCGTCGGCTGGCTGGGCGGCTGGGGTCTGCTGGCCGCCAACATCATCGTCCTGTCCAACCTGGCCGGCGTCGCGGTGGACTTCTTCTACCTCTTCCTGGCCCAGGTGTTCAACAACCCGGACCTCGCGGACCTGACCTCCAACACGGCCGTAAACATCATGACGTGCCTGGTGTTCGTGGCACTGGCCGTCTGGGTCAGCTACCGCGGCCTGCACGCCACCAAGCTGGTGCAGTACACCATGGTCGGATTCCAGGTCCTCGTCCTGGGCATCTTCGTCGTCATGGCACTCACCCATGCCGCCTCGGGCGACTCGGGCACCGCAATCGCCTTCAGCTGGGACTGGTTCAACCCGATGAAGATCGGCAGCTTCGAGCAGTTCGCCGCCGGCATGTCACTGGCCGTCTTCGTCTACTGGGGCTGGGACGTCTGCCTCACCGTCAACGAGGAAACCAAGGGCGGCAAGGGTACCGCCGGCCGGGCAGGAACCACGACGGCGGTCGCCGTCCTGGCCCTTTACCTCGTCGCGATCGTGGCCACCATGATGGTTGCCGGCACCGGAACCGACGGCATCGGCCTGAACAACCCCGACAACCAGTCGAATATCTTTGCGGCACTGGCTTCCCCCGTCATGGGCCCGCTGGCCATCCTGATGTCCCTGGCCGTACTCTCCGGCACCGCGTCGTCCCTGCAGTCCACCATGGCCTCCCCCGCCCGCAGCCTGCTGGCGATGGGCCACTACGGGGCACTGCCGCCGCGCTTCGCATCCGTCAGCAAGCGGTTCGGGTCCCCCGGTTTCGCAACGGTGATTGCCGGTGTGATCTCCGGCGGCTTCTACGCCGTCATGAAGGTAGTCAGCGAAAACGTCCTCAATGACACCATCATGGCCCTGGGCCTGATGATCTGCTTCTACTACGGCCTCACGGCCTTCGCCTGCACCTGGTACTTCCGGCACAGCCTGTTCTCCAGCGTCCGCAACTTCTTCATGCGGCTGCTGTTCCCGGTCCTGGGCGGCCTGGTCCTCACCGTGGTCTTCTTCCAGACCGCCGTGGACAGCTGGGCACCGGAATTCGGCAGCGGCTCGGAGGTCCTCGGCGTGGGCCTGGTGTTCATTCTGGGGATCGGCATCCTCGCCCTCGGCGTCGTGATCATGCTGGTCGCCGCGAAACTGCATCCGGGCTTCTTCCGGGGCGAGACCATCCGGAAGGACACCCCCGCCCTGGTGGTTCCGGAGTAGCCTCCCAGCAACGACCCGCCGGCCCGGGTGAGCCCGGAGCCGGCGGGTTTTTGCGTGCGTCCGTCGCCCGCATAGCTGCCAGACATGTTGAGGAACACCTCCCCGTGCTAGATTCACGCTGTCTGCATTTCCGCGGGCTCTAGCGCAGCCTGTTCCGGGCGCGGCAATTTGGGGGAAATTTTTATGCTGCTATTCGACCGCGTCCGGCCTCTATCAATTCCGTTGTTCCTGGGTGTGGTCATGATGCTTTCCCTGACACCGCTTGCCCCCGCATCCGCCGCGCCGGATACGACGACGGCGGTCAGTGCAGCGTCCGCCGCGCCGTTGACGACGGCCCCCGTGCCGACGGTCAAGGGCACAACAAAGGTCGGCTACACCCTGACCGCGGTCCCGGGCATCTGGGGTCCGGCACCCGTCACTCTGACGTATCAGTGGAAGGCGAACGGCGTCGTCATCATTGGCGCGACCGCCGCCACCTACAAACTGGCCGCGGCGCAGGCCGGCAAGGCCCTCACCGTCACCGTCACCGGAACCAAGACCGGCTACACCACCGCCGCGAAGACCTCGACCCCCACCACAGCCATCGCCGCCGGCTCGCTCGGGCCGGCCCCGGTACCGACGATCACCGGCATGACAAAGGCCGGCTACACCCTGACCGCAGTCCCGGGCCCGTGGGGTCCGGCACCCGTCATCCTGAAGTACCAGTGGAAGGCGAACGGCGTCGTCATCATTGGCGCGACCGCCGCCACCTACAAACTGGCCGCGGCGCAGGCCGGCAAGGCCCTCACCGTCACCGTCACCGGAACCAAGACCGGCTACATCACCGCCGCGAGGACCTCGGCCGGCACAGCGGCAGTCACGCCCGCCGGACCCGGCGTCGACGTGTCCTGGCCGCAGTGCGGCAAACCCCTGCCCAAGGGCCAGAGCTTCGCGATCATTGGTGTGAACAACGGCCTGGCGAACAACACCAACTCGTGCCTGGCCACCCAGCTGTCCTGGGCCGCCACGTCCACCGGCGGGACCGGGCAGCCCCTCGTGGCCCTGTACGTAAATACCGGGAACCCCGGGACGGCCGGCTCCTGGTGGCCCACCAGCAACACCTATGCCGGGAAGACCGTGGCCAACCCCTACGGCACGTGCACCAAGGGCTCGGTCGGTTCGGCGTGCTCCTATATGTACGGTTACGCCAAGGCCTACGACGACGCCATCATCCGCGGGGTCAAGAACCCGGCCTCCTACACCTGGTGGTTGGACGTCGAGACCGAAAACTCCTGGTCAACGAACAAGGCCGCCAACAGAGCTGATCTGGAGGGCATGGCCGCCTACTTTGCCAGCATCGGCGCCAAAACCGGGCTCTACTCGACCGGCTACCAATGGGCACAGATCATCGGCACGGTGCCCTCGACAAGCAACCTTTACGCCCAGCGAAGCTGGCTCGCCGGCGGGAGCTCCTTCCAAAACGCCAGCAGCATGTGTTTGGCAGCGCCGCTGACAGGCGGCGGGAAAGTCACCATGGCCCAGTACATCTCGGGCGGCTTCGACTACAACAAGTCCTGCATCTGAGTTCCAGCCTCCGGCCAGCCCGGATTCAGTAGTCCGGATAGAGCTCCTCGGACGCTGTAACTGGATTGAGGGGCTCGGCAATCAATGCGGGGTCACCGAGTGCCGCTTCCGCGAGCGCTTCGCACGTCGAGAAGCGGACATCGCCTCGTTCCAGCGCAGTTTCGATCACGGTCCGCAGCGCCTCCAGCCGTCCTGCCCGCCCAGTGAGGAACGGGTGGCAAGTGAGCATGAAAAGAGCACCATGACGTCGCATTGCGTCGATCTCATGAATCCACATGTCCGCCACGACAAGTGGCGACTGGATGATTTCACCGATCTTGGGTTCCGGAAGGAAGGCATACTGCTCCCAGTCATCCAGACTCCAATGTGGGGGGAGCTCCGCAACTGTGCCTGCGGGGGTTTCGATGAGATAGGGGACGTCCGCGTCCATCAGGCTGGAATCGTATTTCAGCCCGTATTCAGCCACCAACGACGGTGTCTGCCACGAGGGCTCCCACAGTGCGGCGCGATGCCCCTTTGGAGAAATGCCGAAACGCCCGAGTGCAGCTAGCGCCAGATCGAAGTCGGCGCGTTCGTCGTCGAAACTCATGTTCACCGCGGTGCGGTGAGTGTGTGAGTGGTGGGCGATCTCATGACCCGATTCCAGGACCTGTTCCACCATGCGGGGATACCGCTCCGCGGTTACTCCTGGAATGAAGAATGTCGCCGGCTGCTGCACATCCTCCAACATCTGGAGAATCCGGGGAACACCCACCTTGGGTCCGAACGCCTGGTGGGTCATCGCCATCGCATTGTCGGCGTAGCGCCGGCCGGCGGCCAGGACGGGGGACTCGGCGTCGACGTCGAAGGTCAACGCGGCAACGCAGGCCGCCCCCTGCCTCCAGCCGCTTTTATCGAATGTCATGTTCGTCCCTCTTCGAAGAAATGAGTCAGTTAGAAGAAACGAGTCAGAAGAAAGGGGTCAGAAGTCATGGGTGGAGAGCCAGTCGGCGTAGTCGCCGAGGGCCCGCTGCAGCGGCCAGACCGATTCGTAGCCGAGATCCGCGGCTGCGGAAGCGATGCTGAAGTGGCCCTGCAAATCCAGGGTTGGATCCGTCCCGGGCCCGATCTCCACGGTGGCGTCCGGGAATGCGATTCGAACTTCTTTGACGACGTCGCTGAGTGTCCAGTACTCGCTGCCGGAGATGTTGTAGGCCAGGGGCCTGGCCGAGGCCGTTTCTGGTGCCTGGACTGCCGCCAGGATGGCAAGAGCGACGTCGCGGACGTAGACAAGGTTGTAGCGGTGGTCGGCCCCGTGGTCCTGGGAGAATGAACCGTCGCGGACTACGCCGCGCATAATGTCCCGCATGACTTCATCCATGCGGTTTCCGGGTCCGTAAACCTGGCCGATGCGCAGGGAGATGACGTCGATTCCATACCTGTCGCCGTAGACCCGTCCGAGCCATTCCCCGGTAACCTTCGTCACGGCGTAAGGCGTCGTCGGATTTACTGGCTCCGATTCGAGAACCACCGGTGCTGAGGTCTTTCCGTACACGCACTCGGAAGAGAAGTTGATGATCCGTTTGACGCCGTGGAGTCGTGCCGCCTCGAAAACCGCCACCGTTCCCTCGACGTTGGCAGCAAACGTAGCCAGGGGAAAGCTCAGGGAATAGGTCGGGTGGGATATGGCGGCGGTATGGACGATGGTGTCGACGTCGTGCTCCTTGAATACTTCGAGGAGACGGGGGATATCGAACAGTTCGCCCTGGACGGAATCGACGTCGGGGCGTGGCGCCTCGATGAAGTCCCGGTTGTAGCTGACTGTTTGATGGCCGGCGTCGGCGAGTTCGTTGACGATGTGGCGTCCGGTGAATCCGGCACCACCTGTGACCAGAACAGAGCTCATGTGATGTTGCCTTTCACTAGGTGCGTTGGATGTGGGATTCAATGTCCGAGTGGGAACGTCGTGGTCCGACCACCATCGACAACAAGGTTTGTTCCCGTGACATACGAGGATTCAGGACCCAACAGCCACAGCGCCGCGGCTGCAATCTCCTCGGGCAGGGCGAACCGGCCAAGCGGCACGGACACTTCGTCCCGGGCGCGTTCTTCTTCGTTCGCGAACTCGGCCGCAAGCATCGGCGTATCTGTCGTGCCCGGCGACAGTGCGTTGACCCGGACGCCGGCCGGTGCGAGTTCGGCGGCCAGTGACCGCATCATCGACAGCACGCCGCCCTTGGTCGCGGTGTATGCGGTGTAGCCTGCCTGGCCGACGAGTGACAGCTCGCTGGCAGTGCAGACCAGCGATCCACCGCCGTTGGCCGAGAGCGTCCGCGCCGCTGCCCGGGCGAAGTGGAAAGTGCCGGTCAAGTTCACCCGGATCAGTCTCTGCCACAGCTCGTCGGATGTTTCGGCGATGGGCGCAACACTGGAGATTCCTGCGGCGTTGAAGGCCCCGCTCAGGGGCCCGAGTTCTGCTTCCGCCCGGGCGAAGGCGCCATCGACCTGTTGGGACTCAGATACGTCGGCTTCGATGAAGATCACAGCGCCCGAGAGCTGGCTTTTTGCGTCTTCAAGCAGACGGTCCGGGAGACCGACAGCTGCAACCTTTGCCCCTTGCGCCAGAAGGGCCCGGGTGGTCGCGAGACCGATGCCGGAGCTGGCTCCGGTGACAAGGTAGGCCTTGTCCTGAAAATGGCTCATGTCTCCTCTTCCCCGTTGGATGTGGAAAGGCGGGCAGCATGCCCCCGGTCACGATTCGGGGGCATACGCCGGATTTGCCGGTTTAACCTTGATGGCTGATTTAGCCAACGAGCGCACG
Source organism: Arthrobacter sp. 10N44_2 (assembly GCF_056394385.1). Classification (NCBI taxonomy): domain Bacteria; kingdom Bacillati; phylum Actinomycetota; class Actinomycetes; order Micrococcales; family Micrococcaceae; genus Arthrobacter; species Arthrobacter sp. 10N44_2. The sequence continues at coordinate 40,912 of NZ_JBFTHT010000025.1, forward strand.
AGTGTGGTCGTTAAGGAACATGCCGCGGGGGTCGAACTCCCGGCGTATCTGGATGAAGGTGTCAAGCTCCGGGTAGAGACGCTCCAACCGGCTCCTCGTCATGAAATGGATCTTTCCCCAGTGCGCGCGGGGCTCGAATTCCTGCAGCACCGCATCCGCATCCCGGAAGAAGGGCCAGTAGTCGGTCCCGGGTTCGGTGGTCAGGGTGATAACGGTGGTGTCGCGTCCTTGGAACTGGGACATGTAGCCTTCGTCGGCTTTCACCCAGCGGACCTCAACGGGGTACTTCTGGTCGGAATGCTTGGTGCGGATCAGCTCCTGGACAGCCTGGACTGCCGCCAGGCCGTGTTCGCTGGGAACGAAGTACTCCAGTTCATGGAACGGTGTGGTGAATCCGCCCGGGTAGATGCGGTACGACCGGTCCAGCCGGGCACCTTCCGTGCGGGAAATTTCACGCTCGTCCTGGACCTGGGCGACGTTGTACCGCTTGGTGTAGCTGCGGTTTGCCATGCTCTGGCCCGGCGAACCGGGCAGGTCCAGGAGCTCACAGGAATCGTTGTCCGGGCACCAGAGGAACGAGTAGTGCCGGTTCCCGTCGATGTCGGCCTGCCAGGTTGCCGCGGTCTCCGCCCACGTGGGATAGGTAATCTCCTCCTGCAGGTAATAGCGGTCCTCGACCGCCAGTTCGACCTCCAGGAAGATTCCGAGCGTCCCCAAGGCGACCTGGGCGGCCCTGAGTTCGCGGAGTTGCCCTTCGCCGATTTCGACGATTTCGCCGTAACCGTTGATCAGCCGGACCCAGCGCAGTGCCGATGAGAAGCTGCCCAGGTTCTTTCCGGAGCCGTGGGTGCTGGTCGCGAGTGCCCCGGCGATCTGCTGCTTGTCGATGTCGCCCTGGTTGCCCAGTGCCAGCCCCTGCTCCCACAGCGGATCGCCAAAGGCGTTGATGGTGGTGCCGGCCAGGGCCCTCGCACGGCGCCCCATGAGGTCGGTTCCGGTGATGGCCGAGAGTGCGGACATGTCCATCAGGACTCCGCCCGTCTGGACAAGCGGTGAGGACGAATGCCCTGAGCCGACTGCACGTACGGGGAGGCCTTCGCGGATGGCGAACCGGACGGCGTCGAGCGCCTCCTGTTCGTTCCGCGGCCGGACCGTGAACGCCGGCGTGGCGCTCTGGTTGCCGCCCCAGTTGGTCCAGGTTACGTCTGTCCCGAACGGAGCGGACGGGGTTGCGGCGCGCGCCGACGACGCGGAGTGGGGATGATTCGTGGTGGTCATTGCTGGGCTCCGATGCTGGTCTAAACGCTCATGCGCCGTGGTTGATCATGACGTGCTTGGTCCGGGAGTAATCGTCCAAGGCATACAGCGAGAGGTCGCGGCCGTAGCCGGATCCCTTGAATCCGCCCCACGGAACCTCGCAGGCCAACACCAGGTGTGAATTGACCCAGACGGTGCCGAAATCGAGCTGCTTCGGAATGCGGAGCGAGAGGCTCGAATCCCGGGTCCATACCGAGGCGGAAAGCCCGTAGGGACTCTCGTTGGCCCGGGTGATGGCCTCTTCAGTGGAGCTGAAGGACTCGACGGTGACCACTGGGCCAAAGATTTCGTGGGTAGCAATATGCGCCCCGGCCGGGACGTTGCTGATTACAGTGGGTTCAATGAAGTAGCCGGGGCCTTCCAACGCCGAGCCGCCGATGGCCACCTGAAGGCCCGCAGCTTTTGCCTCGGCAAGCGCTTCCTTCACGCGTTCGAAGTGCGGGCGCGAAATCATGGGACCGATTTCCACATCTTCCCCTGCGCCCGGAGCGCCGACGACGAGCGTGCTGACTTCGCGTACCAGGTGTTCGGTGAACTCCTCGGCCACGGACTCGTGCACGAGCACACGGCAGGCGGCGCCGCAGTCCTGGCCGGCATTCCAGAAGCCGGCGTTTCGCACGCCGGCGGCGGCCGCGCGGAGGTCGGCGTCGGGGAAGACAACAACCGGGGCCTTGCCGCCGAGTTCCAGATGGACGCGCTTGACGGACCTGGCCGCGGTCTCCGCCACTGCCTGTCCGCTGACGACGCTTCCCGTCAACGCAACGAGGGCGACATCAGGGTGTTCGGAGAGTCGCTGCCCAACGGTTCGGCCCTTTCCCGTCACGACGTTGAGGATGCCGTCGGGGATGCGTCCGGCGACAAGTTCTGCCAGCTTCAGCGTCGAGAGCGGCGTCTGTTCCGAGGGTTTGAGGACGATGCTGTTTCCGGCGGCGAGGATGGGCGCGATCTTCCAGGCAGCCATCAGCAGCGGGTAGTTCCAAGGGGTGATGACGCCGACGACGCCGACGGGTTCCCTGAGGATGACCGAGGTGTGTCCGGTGGCGTAGTCGCCGCCTGCCATGGAGGTCAGTGTGCGGGAAGCCCCGGCCATGAACCGGAAGGTGTCGATGGTGCTGGAGACATCGTCCTCCGCGACGGTTCGCGGTTTGCCGGTGTTGGCGGACTCGATGATTTCGAAGGCTTCACGGTTGGCTTCAATGATGTTGGCGATCAGGGAGAGCACCTCGGAGCGTTCCTTCGGTGTCGTGGTGCCCCAGGACTTCTGGGCCGCCACGGCTGCTTCAACCGCAACGTCCACATCCGCGGCCGTGCCGGCAGGAACCGATGCGATGACCTGTTCCGTGGTGGGGTCGACGACGTCGATCAGCCGGGTCGCGGAACCGGAAACAAACGTTCCGCCGATGAAGTGCCCCGCCGGAGGCAGGAAGCTGGCGCAGCTTTGCTCCTCGGAGGAACGTCGGACTGTGAACTGCTCGGTGTCAGTGAGTGTCATGATATTTCGCCTTTGTTTTCTGCGCCGATCGCGGCGCCGGGAGTTTGGTGTGGGGGCGGGCGGTCTGTGCCCGGGGTGCGCGGTGTGCCGGAGCGGGCGTTACGCCCGCGGCGCCTCAATCAGGTCACCTGCGAATGCGGGCGACTGAAAGGGGGCGGCTTCCGGCGTTTTCCGGAACATGCGTGCCGCGAAGTAGTACAGGGGTGCAACAACCACCAGGCCGACAATCCAGGAGAGGTCCACGCCGTTCATCGCTGCGGCAGCGGGGCCCGTGAACATCGCTGTCGCCGAGAACGGAACCTGGATCAGTGCGCCGGCAACATAGGCTCCGATCGCCACCCAGTTGAACCTTCCGTACACTCCGCCGTCGCGCTTGAAGAAGTCTTCAACCCGGTAGTCGCCGTGCCGCAGGAGGTAGTAATCGACCAGGTTGATGGCCGTCCAGGGAACCAGGACGTACATCAGGAAGGAGAGGAAGTTCGTGTAGAAGAAGATGAAATTGTCACGGGCGAACAGCGCGATCATCAGGGCGAGGGTGAAGAGGAGGATTGACGCAATGGTCCGGGTCTTGGCGTGGGGCAACCAGGCCGGCCTGAACGTCTGCCCAATGGTGAGGGTGCACAGGACCCCGCAGTAGAGGTTCATGGCGTTCGACGCCGCAACGCCAAGGCAGAAGATTCCGATGATCACCATGGTCCATGGCCCGAGCAGGGCTCCCAGGCTCCCTACTATTTCGACGCTGCTGCCATCGCTGATCAGCGCCAGTGCGAGCGTTCCCACCAGGGCACCCAGGACCATCGGGAAGAGTGTTCCCAAGACGCAGCCTGAATAGGACGCCCAGAACGCCGGGGCCGAGCCGGTGCCCTGAGGCATGTAGCGGGAGTAGTCCGAGACGTAGGGAGCGTAGGCGAGCTGCCAGAGGGCGGAGACGGAGATAGTGGCCATGAAGCCGACCCAGTTGAAGTTTCCCTGGTCCAGGAAGCTGGCCGGCAATCCGTGGACGGCCAGGATCCAGACGAAGGCCAGCACCAGCGCCAGACCGGCCACGATGCTCAAGATGCGTGCATAGGCGTGGATGAGCCGGTAGCCGAAGATGGTGGCCACGACGCTCACGACGCCAATGACAATGATGCCTGCATCGACGCTGATGCCCGGGGTGACTGCGGCCAGCGCTTGGCCGCCAAAGACGAGGTTCGCCGCAAAGAACCCGATGTACATGACCACCACGATGACCACGATCAGCAGTGCCCCGTACGAACCGAACTGGCCGCGGGTCTGAATCATCTGCGCCACGCCCAGCTGCGGGCCCTGGGCCGAATGCAGTGCCATGAAGATGCCACCGACAACGTTCCCAATGATGATTCCGACGATTGCCGGCACAAAGCTGAGCCCGAACACCGTCGTCGCGAGTCCCCCGGTCACGATGGTCATGATCATGATGTTGGAACCGAACCAGATGGTGAAGAGGTCCCGGGCCTTGCCATGGCGTTCGTGGGCCGGGATGGGTTGAATGGTCTTGTCCTCGAGCCGGGGTACTTCGGCTGTGACGGCGTGAGTGGGTCGAGCGTTCATGATGCGTTCCGGGAGTTCATGGGAACCTCTTTGTTCTGTCCCGGCGCTTCGTCGAGCACGGGATCTGATGTATCAATCATTCGTGACTTTTGTCACAGTGGTAATCCGGCGATTGAATAGTTGCCGTAGACCTGTTCATACATATGTATAAATCAGGCGCGAGAGCCCAGCAGTTGTGGTCAGACGGTGGCCGCTTGCAGCTCCTCAGTGACGTTGGCGGTGGCCTTGCTGCGGTTCACCATCAGGGCGAGGAGGTCGAAGACCAGCGTCGCCGCGGCGACTGTGGTGATGTCTGCATGGTCGTAGGCCGGAGCGACCTCGACGACGTCGGCGCCCACGATGTTGATGCCGTTCAATCCGCGGAGCAGCGCCAGCAGTTCGCGGGAGTGGAGCCCGCCCATTTCCGGAGTGCCGGTGCCCGGGGCGTAGGCCGGGTCCAGGACGTCGATGTCGATGGAGACATAGACCGGGGTGTCGCCCAGCCGGTCCTTGACGCGCTGGATCGCGGCCGGAACCCCGATGACGTCCAGGTCCGAGCAGCGGATGATCTGAAAGCCGAACTCGTGGTCGCGAAGGAAATCGTTGCGGTCATAAACCGGGCCGCGGATGCCGACGTGCATCGACTTGTCCTCGACCAGAAGGCCTTCCTCGAAGGCCCGGCGGAAGATGGTTCCGTGCGTGACCGGCTGGTCGAAATAGGTGTCCCAGGTATCCAGGTGTGCGTCGAAGTGGAGCAGGGCCACGGGGCCGTGGACCTTGTTCAAGGCCCGCAGCATCGGGAGCGCGATGGTGTGGTCGCCGCCGATGGAGATGAGCCTCTTGCCGGAGCCGGCGTCGCCAAGGAGCGGGAGGGCCTGTTCCTCGATCTCGCGGACTGCGCGGGCGATGTCGTAGGGGGTACAGGCGATGTCGCCGGCGTCCACAACCTGGGCTTCGTATACCGGCTCAACGTCGAGCTCAGGGTGGTAGCCGGGGCGCAGGAGCCGCGACGCTTCACGAACAGCGGCCGGACCGAAGCGGGCGCCGGGGCGGTAGGAGGTACCGCCGTCGAACGGGACACCGACGATCGCAATGTCGTAATCCGGGACCCGGTCAATCTGAGGAAGCCGGGCAAAGGTGCCCAGGCCCGCATAGCGGGGAACTTTTGTTGCGTCGACGGGGCCGATTGGCTTGTGCGTGGTCATGACTGGGGTCCTCCGGTTGCTGTGGTTTCAGTCGGCCTGGCAATTTCTTCCTGCGCCGGTCGAGGTCTATCCCTTAACTATTAGTGATCGGCGTCACGCGGTACATCCGCCGATTGACTACAAAGAGCCGAGAGGCTTATACATATGTATAAGCGGCTTGGGGACGGCCTCCGGACTCATGAACAGGAACCGCGCATGGCGATCACCGTGGCCGAACTGCTTGCCGAACCCCAGCTGGGACTGAGCCTTCTGGCGGGTTCCGCCGGTCTGGGCAACCGGGTCACCTGGGCCCACACCTCCGACCTGCCGCGCCTGTGGGAATGGGTCACCGGCGGGGAGCTCATGATGACTAACGGGCTCTCCATTCCGGCCGATCCCGAGGGGCAGGTTGAGCTTGCCGAGGCACTGGTCAACGCAGGTGCCAGTGCACTGGCGATCGGCGAGCAGATGCATGCCCCTGAACTCTGTCCCGAGTTCCTCGAAGCCTGTGACCGCTTGCCGTTGCCGGTCATCAGCATCCCCTATCCGCTACCGTTCATCGCCATCGCACGTTCGGTCGCTGAGTCTTCGTTGCTCGAAGAGTCCCGCAGGCTGCGCCAGACGGCCCGTATTTATGACCTGCTGCGGCTGGCGGGGCCATCTGAGGACAACTGGCTGGGACTGATCCTGGGTATCGAAGCCGAACTCGATGCCAGCCTCTTCGTCATTGATCGACGGTGCCTGCACGCCTGGCATCCCGGAGGCCAGCCGCTGCCACCGGGCCTCAAGCAGCAACTTGAACCGCTGACCAGCAAGTCACCGGTGGCCAGCAAGAAGTTCCAGTGGCATCGGTTGGGGGAAGGCCACCTTCTGATGATGGATATCCCGACTCACGCCAACGCGCTTCTGGTGGTGCTGCCGAAATCCGAACCGCTCCCGGACGCGGTAGTGCTGCTCCATGCGGCCACAGTCCTGGGACTCGAGCTGTCGCGGACGGTGCTGTCTCTCGAGAACCAGCGCCGGCTGGGTGCGGAGTTCCTTTTGCAGACCTTTGACGGGCGCCTGGGCATAGCCGACATTGAAAGCCGACTGCCTGAGTTCGGGATTTCGTCACGGGAATTCCTCATCATCTCTATGTCCAGCGACGACGGTGAGCGCCTGGCAGGGATCCACGTTGATCTCTGGCGACACGGCTACCCGACGGCGTGCCAGCGCAGATTCGACACAATCCATTTGGCTGTCGCAGCAGACTGCACCGATGATCTGCTGCGACACACGGTCCCCCTGGACGTCAGGATCGGGATCAGCCGGCCGTCCGCGGCCGCTGGTGTGCAGAGAGCTCTTCAGGAATCGATGTGGGCACTTGGGACGGCGTCAAGCACCGGCGAGCGGTTGGTCCGCTATGCCGAGGGACCCTCGTGGCTCGGGCTCACCAGCTTTGAGGAAGGCCACGCCCTGGTCCAGCGGCTCCTCGGACCCATTTTTGAGTACGAACAGCGGGAAAACGGGGACCTCATCGTCACGCTCAAGACGTTCCTCGACACGCAACGGTCCTGGCAGAAAACGGCAGCCGCCCTGTTCGCGCATCGGCAGACCATCATCTATCGCATCCGAAAGATCAGCGAGCTGACGGGCCTCGATATGACCGAAACCTCCACTCTGGCGCAACTGTGGTTTGCCCTGCAGATCCATGAAGCCATGGACCTCCACGACAATCCGCGGCGCCTGCCGTCGGCCGAGGTCAGCACTCCACGACGTTGACGGCGAGGCCGCCCATCGCGGTTTCCTTGTATTTGGAGCTCATGTCCTTGCCGGTTTCGCGCATGGTCACGATAACTTCGTCCAGGGAGACCCGGTGCGTGCCGTCGCCCCAGAGCGCCATTTTGGCGGCGTTGATGGCCTTGGCGGCGGCGATCGCGTTGCGTTC
>NZ_JBFTHT010000026.1:0-43841 GCF_056394385.1 Arthrobacter sp. 10N44_2
GAGGGTTTGCCGGTGTCGATCTGGCAGAAGTCGCAGCGCCGGGTGCATTCGGAGCCGCCGATCAGGAAGGTGGCTTCCTTGTCTTCCCAGCATTCGAAGATGTTCGGGCAGCCGGCCTCCTCACACACGGTGTGGAGGCCCTCCTTCTTCACGAGGTTTTTGAGCTGGACGAACTCCGGGCCCATCTGGACCTTGGCCTTGATCCATTCCGGCTTCCGTTCCACCGGTGTGGCCGCGTTTCGCTGCTCAATGCGCAGCATCTTCCGGCCTTCTGGTGCCAGTGTCATTAGTTCTCTTTCCTTCAGCATTCGACGACGTTGACGGCAAGGCCGCCCATGGCCGTTTCCTTGTATTTGGAGGACATGTCCTTGCCCGTTTCGCGCATGGTCACGATRACYTCGTCSAGGGAGACCCGGTGCGTGCCGTCGCCCCAGAGCGCCATYTTGGCGGCGTTGATGGCCTTGGCGGCGGCGATCGCGTTGCGTTCGATGCACGGGACCTGSACSAGCCCGCCGATCGGATCGCAGGTCAGGCCCAGGTTGTGTTCCATCGCGATTTCCGCGGCGTTCTCCACCTGCTGGGGCGTGCCGCCCATGACTTCGGCCAGGCCGGCGGCCGCCATCGAGGACGCCGAGCCCACCTCGCCCTGGCAGCCGACTTCCGCCCCGGAGATCGAGGCCTGCTCCTTGTACAGCACGCCGATGGCGCCGGCGGTCAGCAGGAACTTGACGATCGTCTCGTCCCGGTCGGCCTGGGTGGCCTGGTCCATGCCGGGGGCGAAGTGCAGCGCGTAGTAGAGCACGGCCGGGATGATGCCGGCGGCGCCGTTGGTGGGGGCGGTGACGACGCGGCCGCCCGAGGCGTTTTCCTCATTCACGGCCAGCGCGATCAGGTTGACCCATTCCTGCCAGTACTTCGGGTCCCGGTAGTCGGGGTCCTGGCCGCGGGTTTCCTTCATGAGCCGCTCGTGCCAGTCGGGCGCGCGGCGGCGGACCTTGAGCCCGCCGGGCAGCAGCCCCTCGCGCTTGAGGCTGACCTCGACGCAGCCTTCCATCACCGAGTAGATGTGCAGCAGCCCCGCACGGATCTCGGCCTCGGTCCGGCTGTCCTCTTCGTTGATCCGCATCACCTCGCTGATGCTCAGCGAGGTCTTCCGGCAGTGTTCCAGCAGTTCGGCGGCCGTGCGGAACGGCAGGGGAAGTTCCTTCTTGGATTCGTCGAGTTCCTTCAGGGCCGCGTCCTCCTCGCCCTCGCGGACAATGAAGCCGCCGCCGACGGAGAAGAACGTGGCGCGGTGGAGGACTTCGCCTTCGGCGTCGGAGACGGTGAAGGTCATGCCGTTGGTGTGCCGGGGCAGGATGGTCAGGGGGCGCAGGACCATGTCCTGGACGCCGTACGGCAGGGCGACCGAGCCGGCCAGCTGCAGGGTGCCGGTCTCGGCGATCGTGGCGAGCCGTTCCTCCACTTCCTCGGGCAGGATCTGCTCGGGGTGGAAGCCCTCGAGTCCGAGCAGAATGGCGGTCATGGTGCCGTGCCCGTGGCCGGTCGCGGCGAGGGAGCCGTAGAGGTCCACCCGGAGCGACGCCGCCTCTGCCAGCTTGCCGAGGGACTTGAGTTCTTCAGCAAACACGGCGGCGGCCCGCATGGGGCCAACGGTGTGGGAACTGGATGGCCCTATTCCGATGGAAAAGAGGTCGAAGACTCCAACTGCCATGATGCGTACCTTCCGCGGAGAAAGAGAATGATGGTCAATGACTAGAGGCGGGGCTCACCGCACCGGTCCCGGCCCCCCAATGACCCTGGACCGGTGCGATGATGCGCCCATTGAGCGCTAGGCGAGGTTAGCAACCGAGGGGTAGAGCGGGTGGGCGGCGGCGAGGGCCTGGACCCGGGTGCGGAGACCGGAGAGGTCCGCGCCGGCGTCGGCGATCAAAGCCTCGGCGATGATGTCGGCAACCTCGGTAAAGGCCGCCTCGCCGAAGCCGCGGGTCGCCAGCGCCGGGGTGCCGATCCGCAGCCCGGAGGTGACCATCGGCGGACGCGGATCGAACGGCACAGCGTTGCGGTTGACCGTGATGTCGATCGCCGCGAGCCGGTCCTCGGCTTCCTGCCCGTTCAGCTCACACTCGCGCAGGTCCACCAGGACCAGGTGCACGTCGGTGCCGCCGGAGATCACGTTGATGCCCTTGGCGGTCACGTCCGGCTGGACCAGGCGCTCGGCGAGGATCCGGGCGCCGGCCAGGACGCGCTCCTGGCGTTCCCTGAACTCCTCGGACGCGGCGATCTTGAACGCCACGGCTTTGCCGGCGATGACGTGCTCCAGCGGGCCGCCCTGCTGGCCGGGGAACACCGCGGAGTTGATCTTCTTGGCGATCTCGGCGTCGTTGGAGAGGATGATGCCGCCGCGCGGACCGGCAAGGGTCTTGTGCGTGGTGGAGGTCGTGACGTGCGCGTGCGGGACCGGGGACGGGTGCAGCCCGGCCGCGACCAGCCCGGCGAAGTGCGCCATGTCCACCATCAGGTAGGCCCCCACGGAGTCGGCGATCCGGCGGAACTCGGCGAAGTCCAGCTGCCGGGCGTACGCGGACCAGCCGGCAACGATCAGCGCCGGCTTGTGCTCCTGGGCCAGGCGCTCGACCTCGGCCATGTCGATCCGGTGGTCCTCCTCACGGACCTGGTACGGGATGACGTTGTAGAGCCGGCCGGAGAAGTTGATCTTCATGCCGTGCGTCAGGTGCCCGCCGTGCGCCAGGTTCAGGCCCATGATGGTGTCGCCCGGCCGGATCAGGGCGTGCATCACCGAGGCGTTGGCCTGCGCGCCGGAGTGCGGCTGCACGTTCGCGAACTCCGCACCGAACAGGGCCTTGACCCGGTCGATCGCGAGCTGTTCGATCACATCAACGTGCTCGCAGCCACCGTAATAGCGCTTGCCCGGGTAGCCCTCGGCATACTTGTTCGTCAGCACGGAACCCTGCGCCTGCATCACGGCTTTGGCGGTGTGGTTCTCCGAGGCGATCATCTCCAGCCCGTCCCGCTGCCGGGTCAGTTCGGCGTCGATCTTCGCGGCGATCTCCGGATCCAGCGCGGACAGGTCCGCGTCCAGGCTCGCGGAGACGACCTGCTCAAACGGGGCAATCCCCGTTGAGGGGCTCACAGCTCGCCGCCGTTCTTGGACGCGTACTCTTCAGCCGACATCAGTGGGCCTTCTTCGGTCACGGCGACCTTGAACAGCCAGCCGGCCCCGTACGGATCGCTGTTGATCAGCGCCGGATCGGAAACGACGGCGTCATTGATCTCCACCACCTCGCCGGTGACCGGCGCGTAGAGGTCCGAGACGGACTTGGTCGACTCGACCTCGCCGCAGGTCTCCCCCGCGGTCACCGCGGAACCGACCTCGGGCAGGTCCACGTAGACGATGTCGCCCAGGGCGTCGGCGGCCACGGCCGAAATCCCAATTCCTGCAGGGCCAGATCCGTCGGCAGCAACCCACTCGTGTTCAGCGGAGTACTTCAGTTCGGCTACAACTTTGCTCATTTATCTCAATCCTTAAGTTCGTATGTGGTTTCGGCAGGCTCAGCCAGCGGCGGCCGGCTACTTTTGGCGCTTGTAGAACGGCAGTGCGACGACTTCGAAAGGCTCCCTCTTGCCGCGGAGGTCAATGTCCAGGGCTGTGCCCGGTGCGGCGTGTTCGATGTCGACGTAGGCCATCGCGACCGGGTAGCCGAGGGTGGGGCTGGGCTGTCCGGAGGTCACTTCGCCGACGACGTTGCCGTCCTTGAGGACCGGGTAGTGGCTGCGGGCGGCACGGCGTCCGAGGCCCTTGAGCCCGACGAGTTTGCGGCCGGTCGTGGAGCCTGCGCCGGCTGCCTTGAGCTCGCTCAGGGCGGCCTTGCCGACGAAGTCCGACTCCTTGGCGAGCGAGACGACCGGGCCCAGGCCTGCTGCGTATGGGTTGCCTTCGCGGGAGAGTTCGTTGCCATAGAGCGGCATGCCGGCTTCCAAACGCAGCGAGTCACGGCAGGCCAGGCCGGCCGGGATGAGCCCGTGGCTGGCACCGGTTTCCAGCAGTGCTTCCCAGAGACCTGCCGCATCCTCGTTCGAGATGTAGATCTCGAAGCCGTCCTCGCCGGTGTAGCCGGTGCGGGCGAGGAGCAGATCTTGTCCGTTGATCTGAACCTCAACCGCAGCGTAGTACTTCAGCTCGGTGACCAGGACATGCTGCTCGGCCGGGACCAGCGTCAGCAGGATGGCTTCGGCGTTCGGGCCCTGGACGGCGATCAGCGAGATCTCGGCGGAAACGTCTTCCACCGTCACGTCGAACCCGCCTTCTTGGGCAGAACCGGCCCTTTCGGCCAGTGCCGCGGCCACGACCTTGGCGTTGCCTGCGTTGGGGACCACCAGGTACTTGTCCTCACCGCGGCGGTAGGAGATGAGGTCATCGATGATGCCGCCGTCTTCCTGGCAGATCAGCGAGTACTTCGCCTTGCCGACGGCCACGGCCGACAGCTTCCCGGCCAGGGCGTAGTCGAGGAACGCCGCGGCGTCCGGGCCGGTGACCCAGACTTCGCCCATGTGGGAGAGGTCGAACAGGCCCGCGGCGTTGCGGACGGCGTGGTGCTCGGCGAGTTCGGAGCTGTACTTCAGCGGCATCTGCCAGCCGCCGAAGTCCGTGAAGGAGGCGCCGGCCTTTTTGTGCTGCTCGTAGAGAGCGGTGTAGTTCTCACTCATCAGAAAATCCTTAGTTTTCGAATTCGGAAAGCGGCGGGCAGGAGCAGACCAGGTTGCGGTCTCCGGCGGCGCCGTCGATGCGTCCGACCGGCGGGAAGTACTTGTCCTGCCTGAGTGTGTGGACGGGGAATGCGGCCTGCTCACGCGGGTACTCGCGGGTCCAGTCGGTGCTGACGACGGCGGCTGCTGTGTGGGGTGCGTTGCGCAGCGGGGAGTTCTCCACCGTGAAATCGCCGTTGGAGACCTGGTCGATCTCCTGGCGGATGGTGATCATCGCCTCGATGAAGCGATCGATCTCCGCAAGGTCCTCGGACTCGGTGGGCTCCACCATGAGGGTGCCCGCCACGGGGAAGGACAGTGTGGGGGCGTGGAAGCCGAAGTCGATGAGGCGCTTGGCCACGTCCTCGGCGGTGACGCCGGTCCTGGCGGTCAGTTCACGCAAATCCAGGATGCACTCGTGGGCCACCAGGCCGCTCTCCCCCGTGTAGAGCACCGGGAAGTGCTCATCCAGCCGGGATGCGATGTAGTTCGCCGCGAGCAGCGCGGACTTGGTGGCCTCGGTGAGGCCCTGGCCGCCCATCAACTTCACGTACGCCCAGGAGATCGGCAGGACACCGGCGGATCCGTAACGTGAAGCGGAGATCGCAGCACCAGTTCCTGGTTCGATAGCGCCGGCGTCGTGCGCCTTGTTCGCGTCCCCTGGCATGAACGGCGCCAGGTGGGCTTTGGCCGCGACCGGGCCGACGCCCGGTCCGCCGCCGCCGTGCGGGATGCAGAAGGTCTTGTGCAGGTTCAGGTGCGAGACGTCACCGCCAAACTTGCCCGGCTGGGCCAGCCCGACGAGGGCGTTGAGGTTGGCGCCGTCGACGTAGACCTGCCCACCGGCCGCATGCACGGAGTCGCATACCTCGCGGACGTCTGTGTCGTACACCCCGTGGGTGGACGGGTAGGTGATCATGATGCAGGACAGCGCGTCCTTGTTGGCCTCGATCTTGGCCGTCAGGTCCGCGTGGTCGATCGTGCCGTCCGAGGCTGTGGCCACGACGACCACCTTCATGCCGGCCAGCACGGCGGAGGCGGCGTTGGTGCCGTGCGCGGAGGCCGGGATCAGGCAGACGTTGCGCTGGGCCTCCCCGCGGGAGTGGTGGTAGCCGCGGATGGCCAGCAGGCCGGCGAGCTCGCCCTGGGAGCCGGCGTTCGGCTGGATGGAGACCTGGTCATAGCCCGTGATTTCGGCGAGGTCAGCTTCGAGGCCGCTGATGAGTTCCCGCCAGCCCTCGGTCTGGGAGTCCGGCGCGAACGGGTGGATGGAGGCGAACTCCGGCCAGGAGATGGCTTCCATCTCGGCCGTGGCGTTCAGCTTCATGGTGCAGGAGCCCAGCGGGATCATGGTGCGGTCCAGGGCAAGGTCGCGGTCCGAGAGCTTGCGGATGTAGCGCAGCAGCTGGGTTTCGGAGCGGTGCGTGTTGAAGACCGGGTGCTGCAGGTAGTCGGAGGTGCGCAGCACGGTCTCGGGCAGCTCGAAGCCCTCGGCCTCCACCACAGGGCCGGCACCAAAGGCGACGACGACCGCGGAGAGGACCTCCGGCGTCGTGGTTTCATCGACGGACACGCCAACTGTGTCCGCGTCGATGAGCCGCAGGTTGATGCCCCGGGCCTCGGCGGCGGCGATGACCTTGGCGGCCTTGCCGGGCACGCGGACCGTGAGGGTGTCGAAGAAGGAGTCGCTCACCAGTTCCCGGCCGACGATCTTCAGCGTGGCGGCAAGGGCGCGGGTGTTGTTGTGGACGGTCTGGGCGATCGCCTTCAGCCCGTCGGGGCCGTGGTAGACGGCGTAGAACGAGGACACGATGGCCAGCAGTGCCTGCGCGGTGCAGATGTTGGACGTGGCCTTCTCGCGGCGGATGTGCTGCTCGCGGGTCTGCAGGGCCAGGCGGTACGCCGGGACGCCGGCGTTGTCTTTGGAGACGCCGACGATGCGGCCGGGGAGCGTGCGTTCCATGCCCTCGCGCACCGCCATGTACGCGGCGTGCGGGCCGCCGAAGAACAGCGGCACGCCCAGGCGCTGGGTGGAGCCGACGGCGATGTCCGCCCCCTGCTCGCCCGGAGGGGTGATCAGGGTCAGGGCAAGCAGATCCGCCGCCACGGTGACCAGTGCGCCGCGTTCTTTGGCCTCCGCGATCACGCCGGACTGGTCCCACACCCGGCCGGAGACGCCCGGCTGCTGGAGGACGAGACCGTTGATGTCGCCGTCGGGCAGACCGGCGGAGAGGTCAGCGACCTGCACCTCGAAGCCCAGCGCCTCCGCTCGGCCCCTGACGATGGCAATGGTCTGCGGGAGGCAGTCGGCGTCGAGGACGGTCTTGGCCCCGGCAGCGGACTTGTTTTTGTTGGCGCGGCGCATGAGAAGCACGGCCTCGGCAACCGCGGTGGCCTCGTCCAGGAGGGACGCATTGGCGACCGGGAGCGCGGTGAGGTCCTGGACCATGGTCTGGAAGTTCAGCAGCGCCTCGAGGCGTCCCTGGGAGATTTCCGGCTGGTACGGGGTGTAGGCGGTGTACCAGGCGGGGGCTTCGAGGATGTTGCGGCGGATCACCGGCGGGGTGACGGTGTCGTAGTAGCCCTGGCCGATCATCTGCACGGCCGTCTTGTTCTTGTAGGCGAGCTTGCGCAGTTCGGCCAGCACCTGGACTTCGCTGAGGGCGCTGTCCAGGGTGAGGGGCTTTTCCTGGCGGATGGAATCGGGGACCGCGTTGTCAACGAGGCCATCAACGCTGTCGTAGCCGACGGCCTTGAGCATGGTGTCGATGTCGGCCTGGCGGCGGGCGCCGATGTGGCGGTCTGCGAAGGTGGACGGGGACGATTGAACCGTCATGAGAGGAACTCCATAATTCAGGTGGCATCAAGACGCCACGATGATTCGGGTTCCTCCCCGCTCTGTATTGGACCTGAGAGTTTCCGTTTTGCCCTGCTGATAGCAGCGCGCCACTTGCACCGTCGGTGAGCCCGGTTGCCCGGACTGCTTTCCAGAGTTGCCTTGCCGCGGCGGTACGTGGGCCTGAGAGATTCCTGGGGAGGATTTGCTCCTACGGCGCCTGCTGAACGTACCGGCAGGACTCTCCCGCCGCAGATCATAAGCTGTGCCACTGGTCGGTGACACAGCTCACAATTTATCCGGTTCCCGGGCAGGATGCAAAATTTATTTCAATTGAGTCGCTGTCCCGCGGACGACGGCGGGAGCTCTTCGCCGTCGTCCGCTTGCGTGGGTGAGGCGCATGAGGGCCGTGTCGTTGATCCGGAACACGCGGTCCCAGAGGTCGTCGTCCACCTCGTGGATCGGACCCAGGGGGTTAGTCCATTCGGTGCATTATTCTGAACGGGATACTTTACATTTTCATGCGCGTCCCTCCCAGAGCGCTCATACGCAAGGAGCCTCCGTGAGCCTTCCGGATCAAGCGATGGAACAGGCAGCTCCCAGCAGACCACCAAGCAGGACTCCCGCCGGGGATGCCGCTTGGGGGTGGCTGATCGGGATCCTCGCAGGATTGCTCGGCTTGGGCCCTTGGCTGGTATCCGGCGCACAGCTCCCGTTGCAGAACTTGTGGGGCGCAGAGGTCGTTCCAGACCAGATGCCTGTGTCGTTACTGCCGCTAAGCCAGTACGAACTCACCACGATCGTAGCCCTCCTCACCGTAGGAGGTGCAGCGGCCGGACTCGCGGTGCGCATCTGGTCCCCCGCCCGACGGCGACTGGTGACGTGGTGCGCGGCAGCCGGCGTTCTTGTGGTCCAGTTCACGGCTGCCGTCCAGTCCTTCACAGTGCTCGACGGCGGCTTGGCGGGCGGAACAATGGCGAGCCTGTACTTCGCCGGGCTGCTCGCGGGCGTGACCGCATCCCTCGCTGCTGCCCTCGTGGCGCACCTGCTGCTCTGTTCAAGGACCCGGAGCCTGGCGGCATTGGGCGCCGGACTCGTGGCGGTGCCGTTCGCTTCGTGGACGGTGGAGTGGGTTGTCGGCTTCGTTGGGCACATCAACGTCCCCGTCGCAGTGCCGTCAATCGCTCACTGGATTCCCGCCATCCTCGTTGGTTGCGCCCTGGCATGGTGCGGCCTTCGTCCTGCGCGGCGGACCGCGGTGTGGGCCGTGAACCTTGCGCTGTTGTGGTTGGTTCCCGCCGTGTTCATCTCGGTCAACTACGTCCTGGGGACCCGTATCCTGGCTGGCGACCTGCAGGAGATGCTGTTAATGAGTCGGCAAATCTTGGCGGCAACACTTGGACCCGAGGGCGGAGCAGCTCCCAAAATCTTGCTGGCCCTAGTCATCGCATCGGCGGGGCTGGGTGCCAAATCCATTGCCGCTCGCCGGCGACCGGACGCGCCCACCTTCCCGTCTTCGTAAAATCCGGACTCACCCGCGACGTGTGGACGTGATTGCACCAGCGGATCCGATGGTGCAATCACGGATTTGATCCCAATCCAGCGGACGACGGCGGGACCTCCCGCCGTCGTCCGCTTGCGTGGGGTGCCGCTCCCCTACAGGGCGGACCAGCCGCCGTCGGAGGCGAGGATGGCGCCGTTGATGTTGGTGCCGTCGTCGCTGAGCAGGAAGGTGATGGAGGCGGCGAGCTGCGCGGCGGTGGCGGGCGGTGGCCTGCATCAGCGGGCCGAGGCGTTCGGCCGCGAGCTGGGATCCCCAGGTGGCCACGATGTTGGCGATGGTGGGGCCACGGCGCAGGCCCCTGGGCCCGTACATCACGGCCGAGTTCTTGGTCAGGCCGACGAGGGCGTGCTTGGACGCGGTGTAGGCGGCGCCGGCCGCGGACCCGCGCAGGCTGGCAAGCCACCCCACAACGGCCGATATTGGACGTTATGTCAAGTAAAACCGTGATTATTGCATCCGATGCAAGATCACCCCTTCTCCGCCCATTGCCACCGATACCGCGTCACTTGAAGCGGGAAAATGCCCATGACCTGAGGGAACACCGTACCGTACGACTGATGGGGCTGGGCTACTCGCCGGTCCACCAGGCAGCCCTCCAAAGCCGGAGTGCATCAAACTCGAATGGCCCTCACATCCGCGGATTTGCGCGCATTCTGCATTAATTGCATGATTCTTGCCTCCGATGCAATGGATCAGGAGGGTTCGTGGCGGTCGATCCAGCGGTGCCTCACCATTCCAAGCGGGTTCTTTGACTGGAAACTTTAGCGACGAGTTTCATCAGTGCAGGATGACTAGCCATTGCTATGACGCGCGGCTGGTCGCCAGGGGGTCCTGGCCACTGGTTTGGTGGATTGCGTCGGCTCTGACCGGTAGGACGTCGCCGGTCTGGCGGCTGGGACGGCGGCGGTTGTACCAGCCCTCGATGTAGAACATCACCGCAGTTCGGGCGGCCAGCCTGGATTCGCCTGCCACCATTGTCGGGGTAGTCTCTCCCGGTGAAGAGAATTTGGGGTGGGGCTGAACGCTGGTTGGAACGCATCGGCATACACCTCATAGCCGTCCTCTCCCTCGGCACCCTGATTTACACAACCGTTGCGAGTTACTCCCCGCAGGAAGTGCCACAACCGGGTACCCAGCAGGTTGACCCGGAACCATGGCTGTATGACCTCAGCCTTGGCCTCCTGGCCGCCTACGCCTTCAACTTCCTCGTGGTGGTCCTTCCCGCCAAGAGAAAGCAGGAGTCCCGCTTCATCACGCTCAGGACTCCATTGAGGATCATTGCGAACAACGGGATGGATGTCATCCGGGACCTGGAACGAATCGCCAAGTGCCCAGCCCGCAGGATTACCGAGGAACACCTCAAGAAGGTTCTGACAGCGATCAACGACAACCCTCACGTCAAAGCCCATATAGCCGAACGTCTCAGTCAGGCTGAGTCCGCGTACGCTGACATCATTCCCTATGCAGCCGACCTGCCTTTGGACTTGCAGGAATGCCTCCAGCACGAGAACCAGGACTTCCTGCACATGGCATTCAGCGAGCACAAGAAAACCGGCTATTCCTCAAGCGTCTCGGTTAATGAACTCAGGCAGATGAGTGGACGGCCCACCCATGCCTTCACGAGCCGCAATGAATTCACGCTCAAGCGGCAGCATCTCGCCGGCTGGACTGCATCCTTCCTGTCCTACTACAAGGCCACCGAAAGCGTTAGGGAATTGGTGGATAAGTACACGCTGCCCACACGCCAGGAACGGATGGGCAAGGATCGTCCGAGAGCCAGCCCCATCGTGTACTGGTTCGGCATTGAAGCCAATGACCCTGAGTTTCCGTACAGGGACTACCCGCCAACCGCTACGAACGATGACTATGTGCAAGAAGGCAGTAAGTAGTCGTTCCTTCCCTCCGTGCAGGTTTGTGTCCCCGTGAGGAAAAGTGAAGCCATCCCCATCCATTGCGCTCCCGACTCCTGTGCCTTCACACCGCAACAACAAACCTCTCCGAGCCAACCTCCCCTGCGGTGCTGGGCCGCTGGCCGGACCTCCGTTCCTTGGCTTCGGCGCGCGCAGCGACTCTGACGGCCTTGACGCGCCGGCTGCCCAAGGTGCTCTTGGCGGCTGCAACTCGCAACCTTCGACGCGACCGATACAAGGGGCTGACCCACAAGCTTCGAATGGGGTCCAGCGTGAATGGCCGCAACCCACCGTTGGGGACTTCACAACGCCCCTACTAAGATTTGTGGCTTCGGCAGAAGGATTTACACGATGTTGAGCCGCGCAATCAGAACGAGCTTCATGGCGAATAGCGGGCCGGAATGCACGGCAACGGCTCACGATAAAGTATCTATTGCTGCCTGCAAGCTGATGCTAGGACGTCCAGGAATAGAGCGCAGCTTTACCGCAAGCTGATTATTCCGATTTGACCAACCGTCAGAGTTGGCGTCAGCCCATGCACGGCTAAAGCTCTGCACTTTGCGCAGGCCTTCCATCGGATCACGCTCGCCGCACTTAACCAGAAAGAATGCATCTTCGACTGGCATTCGCCGGAGGGTGGGCACCGGCAAAGAACTTGCTTCCACAATCCCTTTGCTGGTAACCCACATATCAAAGCTGATTCTTCGGGCTAGACTCACGGCTACCAGTGGGGCTGCGGGGTCCTCATCGTGCAGCTGGGTCAGGGACACCCGGGAGATCAGTTGCCTCCAGTCACTAAGCGGGGTGTACCACCGGTGATAGTCGCCCCTGTGGAGGGCCGCGCCCAGTCGTAGGGCAAAGGCTGGGCGTGCCGCAAAATACGCGTCATGATTATTCACCCCTCCAATCGCCGCATCCACTAATCTGTGAAGGGACGTACCCATTTGGGCGTCCACCAGGACGTTGACGACCGAAAAGAAGGTGTGACGATCATCGGGCGGGGCGCTTATCGTGAGCTCGACAAGTTGTTCGATTGTTGACTTTTGAAAGTCATCAATAATTGCCGAACTCACAATGAGTCTCAAATGCTTTCGTAGCCACGCGTGGCATATGGAGCTGTCGATCATGTAAAGCAGCGCTGCTTCTGCAAGATCTTTTGATAATCCTCCCGCGCCTGGATTCTCAAACTGGTAGAGGAGGTCTTCGATGTCAAAATAGAAGCGCCCTTCTTCGCCCGCGAGAAAATATTGTTTCACACTAGGGGCAACGATTCCCCTAAAACCAACGTCGGTCGAGGCAGTTATGAGCTCCAAGGATGTTTTCGCTAAAGGCGACTCCTCCCGAATCGCCTGTAAGGATTCCGATAAGGTTTCCGCCGGAGCAGGAACTGGCTGTGGATGATACCTACTACTAGTCGCAGGGGCCAAGAAGTCTAAACCAACTTCAACGTCTTCGTCGTTCCGCGCCGATAACAGTGCGCTCGATCTCGCCCAAAGCACCTGGCTCAACTGCTCCCAGGCTGATTCCTCAAGTTGCGACTTCCATAGAAAAACGAGTCTGTCCCAGTCGCGGGCAGTGCGCACGATCGCTCGAACCATTCCCCCATCAGGGCGCGGTAGCGGTGGCATGCAGCACGCAAGCAGAAGCAGGTTGCAGGTATATGTGGCAAGCTTGGCGGCTCTTGTCCTGTCTGCAGGCCTATACTGCTCCTGACTGGATAAGTCGTCACCCCCTGCTTTCACTCGTGCGACCGCTAGGGAGACTAACAATTCGGACATATTGCTGTTCTCAGCTGGCTCCGCAGCCAACTCTGAAAAAAACTCCAGAATCTGAGTCCTCTGGCTTAGCGGTTCGAAAGAGAACAGTAACGAGGCCCACTGATCAGCATTACGACCCTGAGTGAATCGTGAACTCATCATACGTTCGGCCTCATCACGCACCTCACTCAAAATTTCATAAGCTAGGTGGGCAACTAGGTATTCCCCGAATGTGGAGTGGAGGAACTCATAAGCACTTTGCGAACCGTCAATTGCCTTGGATTGTGCTTGGTGAACGAAAAAAAATCGACCTAGCAGCTTTTGCACCGTATCAATTTGGGTAGTCCGGCCGGAATCGCTCGCCAGTGCCGCAAGATCCTCTGCAACTTGCTTCGTGCTCATCATCTGCACACCTCTATTGAACATGCCAAGGGCAATGTAAGAGAGCATCAATAGCTCTCGCTCGACAACCCCTTCCGCCTCGTGATCGTCCATACGAGGTTGATGCTTTAGAACTTCACGTCCGATGAAAGTTGAGAGTATTTGCCGGTAGGTGGAAGCTCTTGTTCTTGTGGCGGCGTCGCTTTGCAGGGAGTTATTCTCAGCATCAAGCAAGGCCAACAGCAGTAGCAAAAGTGGTTGACCCGCTAATTGCGCTACTTCCCTTGGCAACTCTTCAGGAAGCGGCCGTAGACCAACCCGGCAGAAATAGGCATCGTTTGAGGCGTTCCAGGTGCGAATAAAGGCTGAGATTTCCGGCATACCAAAGTCATCGATTTTCAGAACTAGCGAATCCGGGGGAATTCTAGCCTGATCGGCAACGACGGTCCTACTGGTTACGATTACAAAGGCGCCCCCGCTAGAAAGTTCCCGTTGCTGAAACGATTGGACCTGTTCGAGGTAGTCGGCCTGCTTTTCATCGCTGGCCTGTATCAACTCATCCAGTCCATCTAAGAAAATGACAGGCGTTAAAGATGTTGAGCGCCGGAACTCAGCCCACGTTGTAGTTCTGCCCAAGAGTGTAGAAAGACCCTCTTCGATTTGCACCTCGATGCCTTGCGAGGGCGTGACCCTTCGCAACTCCACGCGCACTGGCACGAAGGACGTTCCAGATATTCCAGCAGCAAGCACCCGGGTCAAAGATGACTTACCGGACCCAGGATGGCCGAGAACCAGAAGAGGCTTGGTGAAGGCAGCAGGAGTAGCGGTCAAGTAGGAACTGAAAAAGTCGTCGAGGTCGTGGCGAGCGTCAATAGACGCCCACCATGCCTCTTTGCTGACGTGTGTCTGGCTATCGCTGCTAATCACCTTGAAGGGAGGCTCGATATACAACTCAGACAGGGCCGGAATCGACGCACCTGATTCGCCCTTGAGTCGCGCTACATCCGGCGGAATTAAGGAAAGTTGTGTGACGGAGTTTATCTTGCCGACAAGATCAAATTTTCCCACAGAGGGCGTTTGTAGATCAGTAGCGAGGTGACGAAGGAAACGCTGCAACTCATCAAACTTCTCAGCTGCGCTCCTTTGCGCAAGTAGTACACGCCCGAGCTTCTCGGATGCCTCCTCACCCTGCTCACGGATCGAGCTTCTGAGACCTTGAACGGCAAGTAGGTTTAGCCATATTTCGAATTCGCGAACCTCAGTGGCGAGTTTACGCAGGGAATTCTGATAAGAGCGGAGTGCGAGCTTGGGAACCTCAAGCTCAAGATAGTCTGACACTATACGCCGCTTTCGGTCATCTAGGTCGTCCCAGAAAACGAGACCTTGACAAAACCTCGAAAGGCTGGCAGCTAAATTGACGTAAAATTCGCTCAGATGAGCCTGAAGCTCACCGCGAGCTAACTCAGGTTTAGGAAAAGGAATCTCTGTAGAGACAAGGAAATCGACTAGACCACCCATTCTTATCCCGCTTTTGTCCCTTTTCGTCATTTGAAGCTCTTCTTTACCCGTGAGTTCGACTTCAGCTTCCGCGATCTGGCCCTGTATTAGGGACGCTGCGTCGAAAAAACTGGTGATGACAATTATGGAGTGGGCAGCGATGAGTAAGTTGGTGCGATCTACACCACGGCTCTCGGAAACTTCGCTAGGGATTTTCGCCTGCAATTGTTCACATAGCTTGACAACCGCGTTCTTAGGACCCAGCAGGCTAAATGCGCCCGGATAGCCGACGACACCTGCGGTCAGAAGGGTAGCCGTTGCAATCCGATCACCAATTTCAACAGCGGGGGATGTCTTGCCCTCTAGTAACTCCACAGCGTCGCTAAACACGAACGGTCGATGATTTGCGGCATGTGGACGGTTCAAGAGTCGGGTCCAATCACTAAAGAACTTCTGCAGGTACTTCATGTGGTGCTTGGATAGTACAGCCAGGGACGCTTTCGCTGGCTTCGATACACTCCCGTTGCCGAAAACTTTATGATCTGGCCAAAGCCGCCGCACCCTCACAGGTGACCCGTGCCCGACGGACACGGGTTGAAGTGCGCCGCAGCGTCGATAGAGTCCTGGCCGGGATGGCCGGGACACGCCGCCTACGTCCGGAATGCTCGCATGCACACCGTGCCCGCGGACAACCGGTGCTTCGCCCTGTACACCGGTACCCCCAGCCCTGAGACGCTTCCGCTGAACCTTGCCCACTTCATGTTCCTTGACCCACGGTCCAAAGACTTCTTCGTCGACTGGGACGCTCTCGCCGACAACATCACCGCGGCAATGAGCACCGGATCCGGCCGCAACCCCCGGGACAGGGACCTGAACAACCTCACCGGTGACCTGACCTCCGGCAGCACAGAATTCTTCACCCGGTGGGCCCGCCACAACGTCCGCTTCCACCGGATGGCACGCAAAACCATGCGAAACCCCGCTCGTCGGGGAAATTGAACTCAACGGCGACGCGCTGGAGCTAGGAGTGGAAGACCTGGACTGGATTGGTGTTCGAGGGCTTCCAGGGTTCACGGCGCCCACCTCGAAGGGGCTCGTGGTCAGGGGCGAAGGCAAAACTCCCACGTCGCCGCGGCCCGGCTTCCTTGCCCAGCGGCAACGCCACCTCGGCATGGACTTCCGGGCCGTTCTTCACGTCGGCTCCGGGGTAGGCGGGATCGCTGTGCGGAACGCTGAAGACAACTGGTTTGCCATCGAAGCCGTCCCCCTCGGGGACGCGCTGAAGGCTACGGCGCCTGCCGTCGTGGCCTGCATCGATTGCACATGGGAAACTGTCCTGCCGGCCAGCCGGCGACGTTGAGCTGGCAGTCGTGGTCACGCCGCCGCCGTCCGACTTCAGCGAAGGGGCCGTGGGCGGCGACAGGATCCGCCTGCTCGCGAGGGCGGCCGGTTCCGCAGGCAGCGACGATATGGTGCTGGCTGACCTCGACGGCAGGCACTGGACCTTCGAAACGGCCAAGGCCTTCACTGGACGGACGTTCGGGGTCTACGCCGTTGACAGGGAAGTCCTGGTCCACACCGCTTTCCTACCGTCGCTGCGACTGAGGGCCCTAGAGCTGCAGCTTGCGGTAGGAAGCCTGCCCTGGTTTCCGATCCGGCTGGTCAGATCGAGGGAGGGCAGGCGGCCCGTCCGGATGGGATTTGGAAGTTGCAGTTGGCATGCAAAGGAGGCTCAAGACGTCGACCTAAGCACACCCCAACCTGACGTCCGGCAGGCGGCCGAAAGCTTGTCAGAATAGGGTTTCATTCGGACTTTTCTGACACTGGCCAGAGAAGGTCTCAGACTCATCCCTGACGACAGCCGACGGAGCAGCTAAGCGAACGCTGCAGTTTCTGAGGGACGCCGCCCGGCCGGCGGACAGGCTCGCCCTACCCGAAGCTCTGTTACTACGGAAGTCTCTGCCTCCGTGCCGGCGACCGATAGCGGATATTACGTAAAGTTGATTTGCGCAAGATGCTAATTGTCTCCGTCTTGAGGCCGACAGACGAATTGTTGTTTTCCCTAAACCTCCGCAACAGGAGCCGCGAACTGCGCCGCGTACAGCGCCGCATACGCCCCGCCCGCCTCCAACAATGAAGCGTGCGTCCCCTGCTCGACGATCTGCCCGGCCTCCATCACCAGGATGAGGTCGGCGTCGCGGATGGTGGAGAGGCGGTGGGCAATGACAAACGACGTCCGGTCGCTCCTCAGCGCACTCATCGCCTTCTGCACCAGCACCTCGGTCCGCGTATCTACGGAAGAAGTCGCCTCGTCCAGGATGAGCACGGACGGCCGGGCCAGGAACGCCCGGGCGATCGTGAGCAGCTGCTTCTCGCCGGCGGAGACGTTGCCGCCTTCGTCGTCGAGCACGGTGTAGTAGCCCTCCGGCAGGGACCGGACGAAGCGGTCCACGTACGTCGCCTTCGCGGCCTCCAGAATCTCGGCCTCCGAGGCGCCGGGCCGGCCGTAGGCGATGTTGTCCCGGATGGTCCCGCCGAACAGCCAGGTGTCCTGCAGCACCATGCCCATCCGCGAGCGCAGCCCGTCGCGGGTCATCGCGGTGACGTCCACGCCGTCGAGCGTGATGCGGCCGGCGTCGAGCTCGTAGAAGCGCATCATCAGGTTCACCAGGGTGGTCTTGCCCGCGCCGGTCGGACCCACAATGGCCACCGTCTGCCCCGGTTCCGCCACCAAACTCAGCGAGGAAATCAGCGGCTTGTCCGGCGAATAGGAGAAGGACACGTCCTCGAACACCAGCCGCCCCCGGCCACCAGAAGGCGCCTCAGACGGCGAAGGATCCTGCGACTGCTCGTCCGTATCCAGCAGCTCAAACACCCGTTCGGCCGAGGCCACACCGGACTGCAACAGGTTCGCCATGGACCCCAGCTGGGCCAGGGGCTGGGTGAACTGCCGGGAGTACTGGATGAACGCCTGCACATCTCCCAGCTGCATCGCCCCGGAGGCCACCTGCAGCCCGCCCACCACGGCGATCCCCACGTAGACCAGGTTCCCGATGAACGTCATGGCCGGCATGATCAGGCCCGAAATGAATTGCGCGCCGAAGCTCGCCTGGTACAACTCCACGTTCTTCTGCCGGAACCGCTCCTCCACCTCACGCTGCCGGCCGAACACCTTCACCAGTGCGTGCCCGGTGTACGTCTCCTCGATCTGCCCGTTTAGCTCGCCGGTGTGCCGCCACTGCAGCACGAACAGCTTCTGCGAGCGCTTGGCGATCACCGCCGTCGTCACGAGCGTCAGCGGTATGGTCACCAGCGCGATCAGCGCCAGCGTGGGCGAGAGCAGGATCATCATCACCAGCACGCCGGCCACAGTCAGCACCGAGGTCACCGCCTGGCTGATGGACTGCTGCAGGCTTTGGGAGATGTTGTCGACGTCGTTTGTCACCCGGCTGAGCAGCTCGCCGCGCTGCACGGAATCGAAGTAGCGCAGCGGCAGCTTATTGATCTTCGCCTCGATCCGCTCGCGCAGCCGGAAGACCGTGCGCTGCACCACGCCGTTGAGGATATAGGCCTGCATCCAGCCGAACACCGAGGCCAGCACGTACAGGACCAGCGCCCAAAGCAGCACGGTGGCCAGCGCGGTGAAGTCGATCCCGGTGCCGGGGGTCAGCGTCATGGCGCTGAGCATGTCCGCCTGCTGGTTCTGCCCGGCGGCGCGCATCTGGGCGATCACCTGGGCCTGGGTCTCCCCGGCCGGCAGCTGCTTGGCCACGACGCCGGCGAAGATCAGGTTGGTGCCCTCGCCCAGCAGCCGGGGCCCGATCACCGAGAACGTAACGCCGACGACGGCGAGCAGCAGGACCAGCACCAGCCACAGCCGTTCGGGCCGCAGCTCCCCCAGCAGCCGCCGGGCGGAGGGGCCGAAGTTCATGGCCTTCTCGGCCGGGATGTTCATCCCGGCAAACGGGCCGCCGCGGCCGGGGCCACCCGCCGGGCGGGGAATCCGCAGCGGGGTTTGCGCCGCGGGAGCCCCGGGCGCCCCGGGAGCCCCGGCAGCGGGAGCGGCTGCGGGAGCCGGCGTCGGCGCCTTGTCGGTGCGGCTCATGCTGCCTCCTCCGCCGCGAGCTGGGAGTTCACAATCTCCTGGTACGTCTCCGATGCCTCCAGCAGTTCCTCGTGCGTGCCGTGCGCTACGATCCTGCCGCGTTCGAGCACCAGGATCTGGTCCGCGTCCACAATGCTGGAGACCCGCTGGGCGATGATCACCATGGTGGCCCCGGCGGTGTGCTGCTTGAGTGCCTGCCGCAGCCGGGCGTCCGTAGCGGTGTCCAGCGAGGAGAAGGAGTCGTCAAAGATGTACAGCTCGGGCTGTTTCACCAGCGCCCGGGCAATCGCGAGCCGCTGCCGCTGGCCGCCGGAGACGTTGGTGCCGCCCTGCGAAATCGGCGCGTCCAGCCCGCCCTCCAGCTCCTCCACAAAATCCTGCGCCTGCGCAATCCTCAGGGCCCGCCAGAGCTCGTCCTCGGTGGCGTCGGGTTTGCCGTAGAGCAGGTTGCTGCGCACCGTCCCGGAGAACAGGTAGGGCTTTTGCGGGACCAGGCCGATGTGCCCCCACAGCAGGTCCGGGTGGAGCTCGCGGACGTCCACGCCGTCAATCCGGACCGAGCCGGAGGTCGCGTCGAAGAGCCGCGGCATCAGGTTCACCAAGGTGGTCTTGCCGGAGCCGGTGCTGCCGATGATCGCCGTCGTCTGCCCCGCCCGGGCGGTGAAGTTCACGTCCGACAGCACCGGCTGCTCGGCGCCCGGGTAGGCGAATCCGACGTCGCGCATCTCCAGCTCGCCACGGGCTGCCCGCCCGGCCGCGCGCGAGACCGGGCGCCGCGGGGGCCGGACGCTGGATTCGGTCCCGAGGACCTCGCCGATCCGGTCCCCGGAGACGGCGGCGCGCGGGATCATGATCGCCATGAAGGTGGCCATCATGACGGACATCAGGATCTGCATCAGGTAGCTCAGGAACGCGATCATGGTCCCCACCTGCATGGAGCCGTCCTCGATCCGGAACGCGCCGAACCAGATCACGGCTGTGCTGGAGACGTTGAGCACCAGCATCACGGTGGGGAACGCGAGCGCCATGAGCCGGCCGGCGCGCAGCGCGGTGTCCGTGACGTCCTCGTTGGCGCGGGCAAAGCGGGCCGTCTCCACGTCCTCCCGGACGAAGGCCCGCACCACGCGGATACCGGTGAGCTGCTCGCGCAGCACCCGGTTAACGGTGTCGATCCGGGCCTGCATGACCCGGAACAGCGGCACCATCCGGAAGATGATCGAACCCACCGCGGCCAGCAGAACCGGGACGCTGACGGCGATCAGCCAGGACAGCTGCAGGTCCTGCCGGATGGCCATGATCACCCCGCCAATGCAGAGCATGGGCGCCGTGACCATGAGCGTGGCGGACATCAGAACCAACTGCTGGACCTGCTGGACGTCGTTGGTGGAGCGGGTGATGAGGCTGGGCGGGCCGAACCTGGTGACTTCCTGCTCGGAGAACGCGGCGACCCGGCTGAAGATGGCGCCCCGGACGTCCCGGCCCAGCGCCATAGCGGCCTTCGCCCCGAAGTACACGGCCACCACCGTGCAGATGACCTGCAGCAGGGTAACCGCCAGCATGAGCCCGCCGATGCGCAGGATGTACTCGGTGTCCCCCTTCGCCACGCCCTGATCGATGATGTCCGCGTTCAGGGTGGGCAGGTAGAGGGATGCAATGGACGCCGCCAGCTGGAAGACGATGACGGCGAACAGCAGCCGCCGCTGCGGCCTCAGGTATTCGACGAGCAGTTTCCAGAGCATCCGGTCTCCACTTCACGCGTCACAGACTGTCTCACACAGAACGATGTGAGGGTCAGTTTACGTCCCGAACCCGGGAGTGGGCCGGGTTCCTCTGAGGGCGAATCGGGGGGGCGGGCCTGCGGCGATGCTCAAATGCGCGGTTTGCTTGCCGACCCGGGCCGCTTGCCGGGCTGCGTTTGCTTGCCGG
This sequence comes from Arthrobacter sp. 10N44_2, assembly GCF_056394385.1. NCBI lineage: Bacteria > Bacillati > Actinomycetota > Actinomycetes > Micrococcales > Micrococcaceae > Arthrobacter > Arthrobacter sp. 10N44_2. Next base: position 20,744 of record NZ_JBFTHT010000026.1, read on the forward strand.
GCCTGCGGCCCGGGTGTAGCTTGATCCGGATGCTGCGCATTGGCTCAATCGTCATCCGGGTGGACAACCTCGAACGCCAGATGAGTTTCTGGCAGGCAGCCCTGGGCTACGAGCCGCGGTACGAGCCCGACGGCGACTTCGTGATCCTCCAGCCGCCGGGCGGGGTGGGCACCTGCATCTCCCTGGACCGGGTCCCCGCGGCCGTCCAGATTCCCCCGCGCCTGCACCTGGACCTCTACACGGACACCCAGGACGCCGAGGTGCAGCGCCTGCTGGCCCTGGGCGCCACCCGGGTCGAATGGAGCAAGCGGCCCGCGGACGCCGACTACGTGATCCTGGCCGATCCGGAGGGCAACAGGTTCTGCGTGGTGGACACCGCCGGGAGCCGTTGAAACCTGTTGCTTCGCAGGGGAACGGTGTGCCAGCCTCGAAGTGATCCCGTCGCCGCGGCGACGACGGGCGACGGAGAAGGAGCACGGCATGGGACTCATCCATATCGACCTGTTCACCACCCTCGACGGCGTTGCGCAGGCGCCCGGCGGGCCGGACGAGGACCCTGCCGACGGCTTCGCGTTTGGCGGCTGGCAGGCGCCCCTCATCGACGAGGTCGTCGGCGGGCAGGTCGTCTCCGGGATGGCGGGGATGGACGCGCTGCTGCTCGGGCGCCGGACCTACGACATTTTCGCCGCGTACTGGCCGCACGCCAACGGTGACATCGCGCGGCTGTTCAACCGCATCCCGAAATATGTGGCCTCGCGCAGGACGCCTGACCTCGAGTGGGCCGACTCCACGCTCCTCGGTCCTGATACCGCCGCCGCCGTGCGCGAACTGCGCGACCGGCACGAGAACATCCACGTGATCGGCAGCCTCGACTTCGTGCAGACCCTGTTCGCCGAGCGGCTCTTCGACCGACTCACGCTCTGGGTGTATCCGATCCTTCTCGGCGGCGGAAAGAAGGTCTTCGCGGACGGGGTGGTTCCGACGAACCTCAGGCTCATCGAGCCGGTCGTCGCCTCACCGAAGGGCGCGGTGCTGCAGCGCTACGCGCTCGCCGACGGCACCCCTGGCGTCGGCGACATGTCGGCCGTAACCCAGGAGGGCTAAAGCGACACGCCCCAGCCGTTGCCCGCGCCCAACTAGCCGTTCAGCACCACGTTCGCCGGCGGCTCGCCCGCCAGCATGATCTCGATCTGCCGCTGCAGCAGCCGGCCCATACGCGGGCGCATGGCCGAGCTCGCGCCGCCCACGTGCGGGCTGATGATGACGCCCGGGGTCCGCCAGAGCGGGTGGTCCTGCGGCAGGGGTTCGGGATCAGTGACGTCCAGCGCGGCGCGGATCCGGCCGGAGGCGGTGTGCCGGACCAGGGCCTCCGTGTCCGCCACCGGGCCGCGGGCCACGTTCACCACCAGGGCGCCGTCCGGCATGGCCGCGAGGAAGGCGTCATCAATCAGGTGCCGGGTGGAGTCGCTGAGCGGAACCCCCACCACCACGATGTCGTGCTCCGGCAGGAGCGTGTGCAGCTCGGCGATGCCATGGATCCGGCCGCGGTCATCGGTCCGTTCGGTGCTGGCCACCCGGGTCACGGTGGTCTCGAACGGCAGGAGCCGGTCCTCGATCGCTTTGCCCACCCCGCCGTAGCCAACGATCAGGACGCGGCGGTCGGCCAGGCTGGCCGTGGGCCGGGCGTCCCACCGTCCTTCCTGCTGGTTCTGGATCAGGCGGGGCAGTTCGCGCTGGCTGGCGAGGATCAGGGCGAGCGCCAGCTCCGCGGTGGAGGTCTCGTGCACGCCGGACGCGTTGGCGAAGACCCGCCCGGCCGGCAGGAACTCCGCCACGCCGTCGTACCCGATCGACTGGCTCTGCACCAGGGCCGTGTCCACCGCTGCCAGGCTCCGCAGGACCTCCGGGCCGCCCATGTACGGCGGGACCACGATGTCGATCCGCGGCAGGGGCGGCTCACCGGCGAGGTCCCACTCCAGGACGGTGACGTCCGGGTGCGGCTGAAGATACTCACGCAGCGCGGCGTCCGGGAGGCTGACAGTTATTTTCCGGGTCATGAATGCCAGCGTAGTGGACCCGCATCTGGGATTTTTGTCCCACTTGGGCCGCGCCCCGCGCGCTCCGTGGACTTCGCCCCCGGCCCGGCCTAACGTCGGAGGCACCACCCAGTCGAGTCCGGAAAGGCCCACGTACATGACGAATCCGGGCCCCCGGCCCGCCGCTCCCACCCACCGCAGGAACGTGGTGCTCGTCTGGGCCGCCGCCGTGCTGGTGCTGGCCGCCGTCGTGGTCCTCGGCGCGATCCGCACCGCACCCGGCAGCGATTCCCACACCCGTGACTTCCTGACCCGCGACTTCCTGACCAGTGACGTCCTGACCGTCGCCCAGCAGCAGGAGCCGGCGGAGACCGCACCGGCAGCCCCGGCGGCCGCCGCCGTCGACCTTCCCGCCGAGATGCAGCGGATCATCGGCGCGCACCCCGACCACCGGATCGGCGTCGCCGTGCTGGACACCCGCGACGGCCAGCTGCAGAGCTACGGCGACGTGGCACCCTACACGGCGGCGAGCACCGCGAAGGTCCTGACGGCCGCCGCCTACTACCACCTCGTGGAAACCGGCGATAAGTCACTCGATGCTCCCCTGGGCGCGTTCAATGCCGCGTTCCAGCTCAAAGCCATGATCAACACCAGCAGCGACGACTCATGGCTCCTGCTGATGCGGGACATCGGCTACCCCAACCTCACCGCCTACGCCGCCACCCTCGGCATCACCTACGATCCCGAACAAAACCTGCTGGCACCGACGGACATGGCACGGCTCCTGGCGCAGCTCACCACGGGCAAGCTGCTCAACGCCGATCACACCGCGGAGCTGCTCGGCTACATGCAGCACACCAATGACGAGGACCTCATCCCGGCCGCCGTCGCCCCCGGCATCACGGTCCACCACAAGTACGGCGTGGTGCAGGGCTACGTCCACGACGCCGCCCTGCTCAGCGCCGCCGACCGCTCCTACGCGGTGGTCATCTACACGTGGGGCCCGGACGACGCCGACAGTGCGGACCGCCTGGACCTCATCCACGACCTGACTCACCAGCTCACAGGCGCGCTTTTTGGGCAATAACGGGCCGGCAGGGGCCAGCTCCTGCGAGTGAGCTGTTAACAGCCTGAAAATCAACCGATCAGAGGTGGCGCAGGCTCCATTACGGGGGCAGGATGAAAGAAGCGGGAATAGTCTCAGCCGCAGCTGCCCGATGGAACCCCACGCCGTGGGGCCGTCCTCTGGAGGAGCACCAGATGTCCATTCCTTCTGAATCAAGAACGTTCAGTCGCCCCGACGCAGGGGCCTCTTGTCCAGCGCGCGGTCCAGCACGTCCCGCCGCGCCGCCCTGACGGGTCCGCACCAGCTCAACCGCCGGCCCCACACAACGGGGCACGGGTCCGGCCCGCACTCCGGGCTGATCGAGGCTGCTGGGGCCCCGGAATTCCTCCCAGTCACATGTAGGAGACGCCGCAGTATTGGAGCAGGCCCAGGATCCCGCGAAGAGGACCGTGCAGATGCGCGGCTAGGGGAGCCTTCCGGAGCCGGGCTGTCCAGGGAGTCACCTTGACCCGCATCCTCATTGCAGAAGACGAAGAACGCATCTCCCGCTTCATCGAAAAGGGCCTGCGCGCGGCCGGCTACGTGCCCACGGTGGTCGCCGACGGCGTCACGGCCGTGGACTACGCCTCCAGCGGCGAATTTGATCTCCTGCTCCTCGACATCGGACTCCCCCGCCTGGACGGGTACGCCGTCCTCGCGGCACTGCGCCGCGGCCAGGTGGGCATCCCGGTCATCTTCCTCACGGCCCGCGGATCATCCAGCGACACCGTCGCAGCGCTGGAGGGCGGCGCCGACGACTACATCGTCAAGCCTTTCCACTTCGAGGAACTCGTGGCCCGCATCAAGGCCCGGATCCGCAAGTCGGACACCGGCGATGTGCTGGCGGGAAGCGTCATGCGCTACGGGCACTTGGAGCTGAACCTGCTCACCCACTCGGTCAGCGTCGACGGCAGGATGGTGGAACTCTCTGCCCGCGAATTCGCGTTGGTGGAAATGTTCCTGCTCCACCCCGGGCAGGTCCTGAGCCGGCAGCAACTGCTCAGCCATGTCTGGGGCTACGACTTCGACGGCACGTCCAACGTGGTGGATGTGTACGTGCGCCAGTTGCGGATGAAACTCGGCGCGGACCGGATCCTCACCACCCGCGGCGCCGGGTACCGCCTCAGCTAGGCATAGCAAGCTGATCCGCGCAGGAAGGGAACAGAGTGGCCACCTTGGATGAACATCCCAGTGAAGACGGCCAGGCCGCGCCGGCGGTTGCCTTCCCTGAGGCGGAAACCCAGGACCCGTCCGGCTGGGGCGCAAAGATCCACTCGGTGCGTTTCCGGGTGGTGGCCGCCATGCTGGGCATGATGCTCGCCGGGGTGGTCACAGCCGGGATGGTCACGTTCGTGGTCCAGTTCCAGGACTCTGATGCCAGGACCGACCAGGCGGTTCTCGACAAGGCGAATGCCGTGGTCAAGGTCGTCCAGACAAAGAAGAAAACGTCCGGTGACTACGCCAACAGGACGTACGTCAGCGCCCTTCACGAGGCCGCGGAGGATATCGAGCCGCGCAGCAACGAGGTCATGGCAGGGATAGTGGATGGGCATGTGGCATGGACCGTTGAAGGTAACGGAGACAGCAACCTCCTGAACAACAGCATGTTGGCCGATGCTGCCCAGCTCAGCAACCCGGCCGGCGCGTCCTTCGGCGAGCTGAACTCGGACGGCCGTCCACTCAGGACAGTGGTGGTGCCCATGAAGGGCGCCCCCGGGACATTCTTCCTGGTCGGCCGGGACGCCGGCGATCAACGCGAGCACAACGCCAGCTCGGTGCGGACGTATTCGCTGGTGGCCCTCGGCATGCTTCTGGCTGCAGCGGTGATCGGCAGCGTGGTTGCGGGCCGGCTGCTCGATCCACTCCGCCGTATGCGCGAGACGTCCCGGGCGGTGGGCCCGGAGGACCTCACGCAAAGGGTGACGGTGCGCAAGGGCGAGGACGACGTCACCCTGCTTGCCAAGACCTTCAACACCATGCTGGAAAGACTCGATGAGGGCGCCCAGCAACAGCAGCAGTTCCTGGACGACGCCGGCCATGAGCTGCGGACCCCGCTGACCATTCTCCGCGGGCACCTCGAGCTCGTGACGGTCGATGATCCGGACGATGTCATTGCCACCAGGGACGTGCTGCTGGACGAGGTGGACCGGATGCAGCGCCTGGTGGACGACCTCCTGCTGCTCGCCAACTCCGGCGAGATCGGCTTCATCCAGCGTGAACCCGTCCGGGTCCCGGAGCTCCTGGATCAGGTCATGGAGAAGGTGCACGTCCTGGCCGACCGGCACTGGCAGATCGATGAAAGAGCTGACTACGTGGTGGAGGCGGATCCGCAGCGCCTCACCCAGGCACTGGTCCAGCTCGCCGCGAACGCCGTCAAGTACACCGGGCCGTCCTCCACAATCGCGCTCGGCTCCCGGATTGAGCGCCCGACGGCGAACGACGGCACCTCGCTGCCCCCGCAGGACACCCTCGTGCTGTGGGTGCGCGATGACGGGATCGGCATCGCCGCCGAGGACCAGCAACGGATCTTCGAACGGTTCGGCCGGGCGCACACCGGCCGCGGCGTGGAGGGCTCGGGACTGGGCCTTGCCATTGTCGCGGCCATCGCCCAGGCACACGGGGGCGTGGCCACGGTGGAATCCGAATACGGCCACGGGGCCACCTTCCTGATCCGGATCCCCCTGCAGACCTCCGGCGTCCGCGTCTGACCTGCCCCGCCGTCTGACCTGCCCCCGCCCTCTGGCCCGCGCCTCCCCTCTGAACCGCACCCGCTGGTGCCCGTGCCTAAGCGCGGCGCCGCAAAAGCGGGCCCTTGGATGAGGAATCCTTCATCTTCCCCTCATCCCACCCTCACTCTCGGGGCGCACGCTGATGCTTATCATCAGACAGCACCTGCCCGGACACAGTCGCGACCGCGGCCTTGTCCGGGGGCACCGGGGGCGGGGGAGGATTGTTGTGGAGCCACTGCGGATAGTGCTGTACTCACATGATTCAGTGGGCCTGGGACATGTGCGTCGGAATCTGGCACTGGCCCACGCACTGAACAATCAGCTTCCCGGGCTGATCGGCCGCCCCGTCACCGGAATCCTCATCACGGGCACAGCCCTCGCACCGGCGTTCCGGTTGCCCGAGAGGTGGGACTGGGTGCTCCTTCCCGGTGTGGCGAAGGGTTCCGCGGGCTACCTGCCGCGGAACCTGACCCTGCCCATGGGGGAGCTCGTGCCATTGCGGGCCAGGCTGCTGCAGGCAACGCTGGCCGGCTTCTCCCCCCACCTCGTGGTGGTCGACCGGCACGCCACGGGCGTTCATGGCGAACTCGAAACAGCCTTGCGCCATGCCCGCACCGCCGGGCCCGTGCGCGTGGTGCTGGGCCTCCGCGAGGTCCTCGACTCGCCCGCAGCGGCCCTCGCCGAATGGGCCAGGGTGGGCGGTCCCCGCGTGGTGAAGGACCTGTTCGACGCCATCTGGGTCTACGGCGATCCCGCCGTCCACGATCCCGTGGCCGCCGGCGAAATACCGTTCGCCCTCCGAAAGCTCATCCGGTACACGGGCTACCTGGCCGTGGGGCGCCCTCCGGCCTCCGGCACCAGCTGCATGCCCGGGCGGTACTGCATGACGACGGTCGGCGGCGGCTCGGACGGCTATGCCCTGGCCCGCATCGCCGTCGCCACGCCGGTCCCGGACGGGCTGGGACACCTCGTGGTCGCCGGGCCCCAGATGCCCGCCGAGCAGCTCAATGACCTCCGGCAGCGGGCCCGCCCCGGCGTCAAAGTGGTCGCCGCAGTCGATGACATCGTGTTCCACATCCGGCACGCCGGCGCCGTCGTGGCCATGGGCGGCTACAACACGGTGTGCGAAATCATGAGCACCCCTGTCCCGGCCCTGATCGTGCCCCGCACTCAGTCGCGCGCCGAGCAGCGGATCCGGGCCGAGTCCCTCGCCGCGGCCGGGTACCTGGAGCAACACGAGATTGGCACGCTGACGCCGGAGATCCTGGCGGCCTGGCTGGCCGCCCGGTTCGGCACCACCGTGGACCGCCGTCGTGCGGTGCTGGACGGCCTGATCCGGGTTCCGCAGCTGGCCGCCGAGCTGCTGCGGCCGCTGGCCACTACCGAGCTGGCCCAAGCGGACCGGGACAGTGCCGATCAGGTCACCACCGAACGGGCCAGTGCCGAACAATTCAGCGCGGACGAAAGCGAGGCCGCAGCGAGCGTGAAAGGTGCCAGCCGTGTCGCCGTTTGAACCCGGGACGGCGTACGTCCTGAAGATGTACCCGCGGTTCTCCGAAACGTTCATCGTTTCGGAGATCCTGGCCCGCGAGGCCGCCGGGGACCGGATCGAAATCTTCTCGCTCCGTCCCACCGACGACCCCCGGTTCCACCCCGAGCTCGCCCGGGTCCAGGCACCGGTGACGTACATTGACCGCCCCATCAAGACTGTGGCCCTGTGGGAGAGCCTCCGGATGGCCGACGCGGCCGGGCTCACAGCCGCCGTCGGCCGGAATTTGGGCGAACTCGCCGCCGCCTCGGCAGACGACGCCGTGCAGGCCATCAATCTGGCCACCGCGCTGCAGAACCGCAACATCCGGCACATGCACGTCCACTTCGCCTCGGGATCAACCACCGTGGCCCGGCTGACGTCCCTCATCACCGGCATCCCGTTCTCGTTCACCGCGCACGCGGTGGATATCTTCCATGAATCGGTCCAGGACGAGGACCTGCGGCTCAAGCTCGAGCAGGCCCACCACGCCGTGACCATCAGCCAGTACAACATGCGCTACCTGCGCCGCCGCTTCCCGTCCTCGACAGCCCGGCTCCATCTGGTGCGCAACGGCCTGGAGCTGGAGCGCTTCCCGTACCGGGAGCCCCGGCCGCTCGAAGCCACCCTCCGGATCGCCGCCGTCGGGCGCCTGGTGGAGAAAAAAGGCTTCCAGTATCTGTTGCCCGCGGCCGCCGAACTGCTGGACCAAGGAGTCAAACTGGACCTCCGGATCGCCGGGACCGGGCTCATGGCCGAAGAACTGGAGGCCGGCATCGGCCAGCTCCGACTCGACGCCCATGTCCGCCTCCTCGGCCCGCAGACCCAGGACCAGGTCCACGAGCTGCTCCACTCCTCCGATGTCTTCGTGGCGCCCTGCGTGGTCGGCGCCGACGGCAACGCGGACGGCATGCCCACGGTCCTGCTCGAGGCCATGGCCACGGGCGTCCCCTGCGTCAGCACATCCGTCACCGGGATCCCCGAAGTAGTCCGGAACGGCTCCACCGGGGTCCTGGTCCGGCCGGGCAACCCGCACGCCCTGGCCCGCGGCATCTGCACGCTCGGCTCCCCGGCCACGGACAGGCTAGCCATGTCCCGCAACGCCCGCGCCCTGATCGAGGAGGACTACGACGTCCACCGCCAGGCCGAGCTCCTGAGGTCCCTCTCCCGTTCTGAAAGGAGAGTCGCATGACCCGCGTGGCCTATCTCTGCGCCGACCCCGGCGTTCCTGTCTTCGGCACCAAGGGCTCCTCCGTCCATGTCCAGGAAATCGTCCGGGCGTGGCGCGGCACCGGCGCCGCCGTCACCGTCTACTGCACCCTGCTCGGCACCGAGCGGCCCAGCGACCTTGCCGATCTCGACGTCGTCGAAGTCAAGCCGGAATCCGTCCCCGCCTCCGCGCGGGAACGGGCGGTCCAGGACGCCGCGCTGGGCCTGGCGGACGAGGTCCTGCGCAACGGCTGCGGGCTGTTCTACGAGCGCTATTCGCTGTTCAGCCCGGCGCTGTCCGTGGTGGCCCGCATCCTGGACGTGCCGTCCGTGCTGGAGGTCAATGCGCCGCTGATCGAGGAGCAGCAGCGGTACCGCCAGCTGCTCGACGTGAAGAAGGCTGAGACGGTCTTCCGCCGCAACGCCGCGACGGCCGACGTCGTGGCCTGCGTCTCGGATCCCGTGGTCCGCTGGGTGCGGGCGCGGGTGCCGACCGCCAGGACCGTGCTGGCGCCTAACGGAGTGAACGTCGAACGGATCACGGCCCGCCGCCCCGGCCGCCGGAATCCGGACCACCTCACCGTCGGGTTCGTCGGAACCTTGAAGCCCTGGCACGGTGTCCCCGGCTTGCTGCACGGTGTCGCCCTGGCCAACCAGCAGACCGCCGACCCGGGCCTGCGCTGGCAGCTCCATGTGGTGGGTGACGGCCCCGGCCGGCAGGACCTCGAACGCCTCGCCGAATCCCTCGGCGTGCCGACCGTTTTCTCGGGCCCCGTCGCGCCGGCTGCGGTGCCCGGCCTCCTGGCAGAATTCGACGCCGCCGCCGCACCCTATCCCCCGGACGGACCTGGCCAGGACGATTACTTCTCGCCGCTGAAGGTTTTTGAGTACATGGCGGCCGGGTTGCCTGTGATCGCGAGCGCCGTGGGCCAGATCCCGTCCATCATCCAGGACGGCCGCACCGGGATCCTCGTCCCGCCCGGGGACCCCGCCGCGCTCGCGGACGCCCTCCTCCGGCTCGGCCAAGACCCGAATTTGCGGGAAAGGCTGGGGCTCGAGGCCCGCACCGACGCCGTGCAGCGGTTCAGCTGGAGCGGGGTGCTGTCCCGGATCACCGAGGCGCTGCCGCCTGCACGCAGACTGGCCAGGCAATGACCACTACTGCCAGGCATTCGCACCCCCGCAGCTGGCGGACCTTGTGGCGACGGACCCGCACCAGCGCACCGGCTGAACTCTCACCGCTGCGGCGGACCTTGCGGTGCGTCCGCCCGCATTTGCGCGGGCACAGGCTGCTCATCACTTGGGGATTCATTGCTATGGCCGTGGAAATCCTCTTCCGGCTTCTTGAGCCGTGGCCGGTGAAAATCGTCCTGGACTCCGTCTCACACTCACTCGGCGCCAATCTGCGCAGGTCCCCGCTCAGCGTGGAGGCGAGCGCGGAGGTGTTGATCCTCTGCGCCGGCGCGGTGGTTGTCATCTGCCTGATCCGGGCCGTGGCCGGCTACGTGTCCGCGATTTCGTTTGCCCTGGTGGGTACCCGGATTTCCTCCGAATTGCGCGCCCGAACCTTCCGCCACCTCCAGGGCCTGTCGATGCGCCACCACAGCCGCGCCTCCACCGGCGACACTGTCCAGCGGCTCGTCGGAGACGTGTCCCGGCTGCAGGATGTGGCCGTCACTGCGGGGCTCCCCCTCATCGGCAATTTCGTGTCGCTGATAGCAATGATGTTCATTATGCTTTGGCTCGATCCTTTGATCGCACTGGTGACGTTCCTGTCCATCGGGATATTCGTTTTGGTGTCCCGCAAGAACTCGGGATCGATTACTACCGCGGCCCGCAAGTCACGCAAGGGTGAAAGCGCCCTGGCCACCACCGCCGCCCAGACGTTGGGCGCAATGCGCGAAGTCCAGGCGTATGGACTCGAAGACACCCTCAGCTCGGGCTTCAGTAAGAGCAACCAGTCGGCACTTGGCTCCGGCGTGGTCACGCTGCGGCTGGCCGCCAGCCTGCAACGGAAGACCGACGTCCTGACGGGAATCGCGACGGCGGTGGTCCTGGCTGCCGGCGGATGGAGGGTGATGCAGCACGTGATGACCCCGGGTGATCTGGTCGTCTTCCTCACTTACCTGAAAACCGGGCTGAGGCCACTCAAGGATGTGGCCAGGTACACGAGCCGCATCGCCCGCGCGACGGCCTCCGGGGAACGGGTTGCGGACCTGCTTGAGGCCCAGAGTGACGTGCCCGAGTCACCGCACGCCGTCGCCCTCAGGAACCCGCACCCGGACATTGTGTTCGAGGACGTCTGGGCCGGCCATTTCGAGGAAACCGCGGTGCTCAAGGGAATCACCCTGACCATACCGGCAGGTCAGCACTGCGCCGTGCTGGGGCCCTCCGGGGCCGGAAAGTCCACGCTGGCAAGCATGATCCTCCGGATGGTGGACCCGTGGAAGGGGAGTGTCAGCCTCGGCGGCGAGGACCTGCGGGACCTCAAGATCGCTTCCGTCCGCGCCCACGTCTCCATCCTGCTCCAGGACTCCGTGCTGTTCGGAACTTCCGTCCGGGAGAACATCAGGTTCGGCCGCCTCGATGCCACCGATGAGGAGATCGAAGCCGTGGCGGCCCTCGCACAGGCCGACGGTTTCATCCGCGCGCTGCCCCAGGGCTACGAAACCGTCCTTGGCGAGGCGGCCAACAATCTTTCCGGGGGCCAGCGTCAACGGCTGGCCGTCGCCCGTGCCATGCTCCGCAAGGCCCCGATCGTGATCCTGGACGAGGCGACCGCCGGGCTCGATCCGGCATCCCGGGATTCGGTCCTCAGCGCCCTGGACACACTCACCGAGGGCCGGACCTCCATCACGATCACCCACGACGTCAACTCGGCCCAATCGTGCGACCGGGTGATCTGGCTCGAAGACGGCCAAATCCTGGAAGACGGGCCGCCGCAGTCATTGCTGGCCGATCCGGATTCCCGCTTTGCCGGCTGGGTCCACAGGCAGCAGACCCCCGAGCCGGGTGAACTGTTCAAGGTGCCGACATGAGCACCCCGCAGGGACAAAGACTGCAGGAACAGTGGCTGCAGGCGCAGCGGCGCGACGCTGACCGTGCCCTGGCGGCCCGTGACCCCCGGATCCCGGCCCTGAACTGGGTGCTCGACGACGAGCTGCTCTCCGAGCTACTGGGCGAAAGTGTCCGGATCATCAGGACCCGCTACAAACCGCACACCTCCGCCCTCGTCGCCTTCCGCCGGACCGGCAACGGCAGCTACGGCAACGGCAGTTATCCCAGCGGCGCCGGCAGCTACGGCTGGGCATTGACCACAACACCGGAGCACGTCGGGAAACTGCAGCAGCGGGCAGATAGCTCGCAAAAGCGCGACGGCGGCATCCGGCTTGTCCAGCCCGACCGTCCGCACGGTGACGTCGTCGTGGCTGTCGGCCCCATCGAAGAGGACTGGCCGCTGCGCCCCAACCTGCGGTGGCTCCGGGACCAAGGACTCCGTCGGCTCGGAGCGCTCCCCGCGGCAGGGCGCTTCCTGGACCCCCCGGTCAGCGTGCTGAGATACAACCCGGAGCGCAGGCTCGTTGTCAGGATCCCATCGGCGACACTGCCCGTCGTCGTCAAGACCGCCGTCCAAGCTGACGAAGCTGCCGAAGGCCTCCGCCTGCGGCAGCGGCTTCAGAGCCACGGCATCCCGGTCCTGCCCGAACTCGCCGACCCGGAATGCGCCGCGCACGGCATCAGCGCCTCCCCGGACTGGGGCCACGGAGACCTGGGCGGCGTCGACAACGATCCGGCCGCCTACCGGGCCGGCCAAGCCCTGGCGGCGATCCATGGAATGGACGCGGGAACCGGAGCGGACCCGATGGCGGACATGGAGGACCTTGTACGCCAGCTCATGGCCACGCGGTCCATGATCACTTGCCTGCTCCCCGGGCTCGAGGCTCCGGTGGACGCGCTCACCGGCCGGCTCCTGGCAGCTGTCGGCGCCGCCGGCCCTCGAAGGCAACAGCCGGTGATGGTCCACGGTGACTTTTCGGCGGACCAGGTACTGGTGGACGGCCCGGCCGTCCGCATCATCGATTTCGACCGAGTCAGGACCTCCGACCCGGCCAGAGACCTTGGGTCCTTTGCCGCGGTGGAGGACATCGCAGACCCCGCCGGCGTCGGGCCCGTCGCCGGCGGCCGCAAGACGGCCCAGCTGATCGACGGTTACCGCGAGGCCGGCGGGCACGTATCGCAGGCCAGGGTGGAGACCTGGGCGGCCTTCCGGTTGTTCCTGAACAGCGTCGACCCGTTCAGGAACCGGGCCAGCGACTGGCCGGCCGACACGAGCTGGCATATCCGCCGGGCCCTGGAGTTGATCGCATGAGCTGGCACCCGCCGCTTTGGAAATACACCGACGACGCCGGCACGGCGTGGCGCGTCCACAACGCGTGGCCCGGTAAAGAACCCGGAGAATACCTGCTTGAGGTCCGGACTGCAGAACGGCCCGGCGTTCGGGGAGCACATCTGAGCCATGGCCACTTTGAGATCCTGCCGGAGGACGATCCCGAACTGCCGGCCCTTCGGACCGAAAGACAGCGCGGGGAAATCATTTCCCACTGGCCCTACACGCGGGCGATCATCCGGGCGGAGGGATGCTACATCAAAGTCTTCCGGCCCGGCAGGGCCGCGGTCCCGGCCGAACGGTACGCCCAGATGGACCTCCTGCTGGACGCCGGCGCCTTTACGGCGCCCGAGGTGCTTCAGAGCTCCCCGGACACCCTCGTTTTGAGCGCCCTCTCCGGACCGACGCTCGGCGAAATCGGCGAGGACTACGTCACGATCGGCGACAAGGAGTTTGCCGGCGCATGGGAAGAATGGTCCAGCGCCTGGCTCGCCCAGCTGAGCGCGGCGTCTGACGTCAGCAGACAAACCGTTCTGGGCGCCCTGCCGGTCCATTCACCGGAGGTGGAAGCGAGGGGCGTGGCCCGTTGGTTGAAACTATGGCTGCGCCACACAGAGAATGTTCCGGAATTGTCCACCCAACGTGGCACCTTGATCGCCATGGCAGATTACGTCACGGCGAACCTGCTCGGCTCGGTACCGGACGCGCTGGTATGGGCCCACGGAGACCTGCATGACCGGCAGATCATCGCTGGCGACGGCCGGTCCCCGTTCGGGCTGCTGGACTTCGACGATACTGCCCGGGCCGAGGCCGCCCGCGACCTCGCCTACCTGGATTTCCATCTGGAGCGGCGCATGTGGCGCAGTAACCTGACGCCGGCGCGATACCTTAAGGCCCACACAAAGGTGCTGGCCGTGGCCGAGCAATTGCAGGTCAACCCGGATCGGTTCGATGCCTACTCGGACGCACGCTGGCTGCGACTGGCCTGTTCTTCGCTCCCTTCGGGCTCATCGCTGGCGACCCGCGTTCTCGAGGACCGGGTAAGGCATCGTCAGTCCTTCGGATCCACCGTCCTGGCCAGCAGCCGGCCCCTCGGATCCCGGAGCTGATCCCCATGGGCTGGCACCCGCCCGTCCCGGCCGCCATCCTGGATGCTGACAACACCGAATGGCAGGTCATCCGCTCCTGGCCCGACGACTCCGCGGAGGACTACGTCCTGGAGTTGGGGGTTCCCGGCCGGGCAGGGGTCCGGGCAGCCCACCTCCGGGCGGGCCAGCTGGAGCTCCTGCGGGACGGCCGCGACCGGCGTCTCCCCGCCCTGAAGCGCGCGTCGCCGCTGGGGGTGGTGGTGGTGCACCGGGCCCACAAGCGTGCCGTGGTCAGAGCCGGGGAGCACCACCTCAAGCTCTTCCGGGCCCGCCAGTCCGACGAAGCGGTGGGCAGGCACGAACGGATGAACGAGCTCCTCGGCGCAGGGGACTTCCTCACCCCGGAAATTGTTTCCTCCACCCCTGGCTGCCTCACCCTCATGACGCTGCCCGGCCGTTCCCTGTTCGAGCTGGGAATCGACCCCGCGGTCAGCGATGTGGTCTTTGAAAATGCCTGGCAAAAATGGTCCCGGGCCTGGGTCCGGCAGCATTCCCTGGCCTTGGCGCCCGCGCACCGCCCCACTCTCCAGGCGCTCCCTGTCCGGACGGCCGCCGTCGAACTGGCGAGACTGCAACACACGGTGCACCTGTGGCTGGTGCACGCCGGGGACATTCCGGCGGCGCAAGCCGAGCGCGCGGCCGTCCGCGGGGCCGCGGGGCAGGCCGCCCAAAAGCTGCTCCGGACCGATCCGGATCCGCTGGTGTGGTCGCACGGGGACCTTCACGACAAGCAGATCTTCACCCTGGATCCCGGCGCTCCCCTGGGTCTGCTGGACTTCGATGAAGCCTGCCGCGCCGAGGCCGCCGCCGACCTCGGCAACATCGCCGTGCACCTTCAGCTGCGCCTGCACCAACACCGCCTGACCGCCGAAAGGTACCAAACCGCCCGCCGCCACGTCATCGCCACGGCCAAGGAACTGCATGTCACCCCGGCGCGCTTCGACGCTTACGCCGCCGCGACCCGCCTGCGGCTCGGCTGCCTGTATTCCTTCCGGCCGCAGTGGGCCGACCTGGCGGAGGACTTCCTCATTCCGGATGGTGAACAGGCCCTGGCGGCGGGAGTTCCGGCCGCTAAAGTGGAGCCCACGTACTGACTGCACACCAGATCGAAACCGCCCCACATCGAACCGCCCCACACCGAACCACCGAACCACCGCGCATTGCGCCGAACCGGGAGGACCGCTGGCATGGCTTACATCAAGGTTGGAACCGAAAACAGCACAGACGTTGAGCTCTACTACGAGGACCACGGATCCGGCCAGGCCGTGGTCCTTATCCATGGCTACCCGCTGGACGGCTCGTCGTGGGAAAAGCAGACCGCGGCGCTTCTCGGCGCGGGCTACCGTGTGATCACCTACGACCGGCGCGGCTTCGGACAGTCCAGCAAACCCACCGAGGGCTACGACTACGACACGTTCGCGGCGGACCTCAACACCCTCCTGACCACCCTCGACCTGAACGACGCCGTGCTGGTGGGCTTCTCCATGGGCACCGGCGAAGTGGGCCGCTACCTCGGAACCTACGGGTCCGCCCGGGTCTCGAAAGCGGTGTTCCTGGCCTCGCTGGAGCCGTACGTGCTGCAGGCCGAGGACAACCCCGACGGTGTCCCGCAGTCGGTGTTCGACGGGCTGATGGAGGCCGTGACGGCGGACCGGTACGCCTTCTTCACCCAATTCTTCAAGAACTTCTACAACAGCGACACTTTCCTGGGCACTCCCCGGCTCAGCCAGGAGGTCCTGAACGCGGGCTGGAACCTCGCCACCGGGGGTGGGCCCATGGCGTCGTCGGCGGCGCAGCCAACCTGGCTCACGGACTTCCGAGCCGACATCCCCAAGATCGATGTCCCGGCCCTCATTGTGCACGGCACGGCGGACAACATCCTGCCGATCGACGTCGCCGGCCGCCAATTCGCCAAGGCGCTGCCGAGTGCCGAGTACGTGGAGATCGACGGCGCCCCGCACGGCATGCTGTGGACCCACGCCGCGGAGATCAACGAGGTTCTGCTGCGGTTCCTGGCGAGCTGACCGGGGCCGCCGCGGAGCCGCCCTGGTTGACACAGCTCAGACGGGTACGGTTCAATCTTTTGCATATGCTGAAATAACAGTTCCACGATACGAATATTTTGTCCGTATAGCCCTACACCGTGGATGCCAGCATTGACACTAAGGATCTGGCACATGCTGTTGGACGACTTTAATGCCGCCGGACGCGCGGAGGCCGCCGCCGCCCTGCGCCCCTGTCTGGACATCGAGCGATGGATTGAGGAGATCGTCGGCTTGAGGCCCTTCGACAGTACGGAAATCCTCCTCCAAACCGCCGGCCGCGCGGCGGAACCGTTCACCGAGGCGGAGGTGGAAGCCGCGCTGGCCCACCATCCCCGCATCGGCGAACGGGCCGCAGGAAACGGCGTGGAGGCCCGGCTCTCCCAATCGGAGCAGGCGAGCCTGGGCGCTCCGGATCCGGCCGTCGCCGCAGCCATCGACGCCGGGAACCGGAGCTATGAAGAGAAATTCGGCCAGGTCTTCCTGATCCGCGCGGCCGGCCGGAGCCGCGAGGAGATCCTGGCGGCCCTCAACGCCCGGCTCGCCCACACTCCCGAAGAAGAACAAGTGATCGTCGGCCAGCAGCTGCGCGAAATCGCGGTACTCCGACTCGAAGGACTGATAGGCGCATGAGCACTTCCCACGTCACTACCCACGTTCTGGACACGGGCTCGGGCAAGCCCGCCGCGGGCGTCGCAGTCACCTTGGACAGGCTCGACGGCGAACGCTGGGTCAGGATCGCGGCCGGCGCCACGGACGATGACGGCCGCGTGAAGTCGCTCGGCCCCGACAGCCTGGGCTCCGGCACCTACCGCCTGGGCTTCGACACCGGAGCCTATTACGAGGCCGCCGGGACCGAGACCTTCTTCCCCGAAGTCACACTGACCTTTGCGGTGTCCGAAGCGCAGGCCCACTACCACGTCCCGCTTCTGCTGAGCCCCTTCGCCTACTCCACCTACCGGGGCAGCTAAGCCCGGAGCAGCCAAGACCGGCTGCCAGCACCACGTCACACCCCTACCGGCCCCGGCACCGCTCCGGGAACAGGCCTCCCTGCCTGGTGGCCGGCGCAGCCATGTTCCGGCGCAGCCATGTTCCGGCGCAGCCCGCCCCCAGGGCCAGTCACAAACGACATTTTCGCGGCGAACCGGCCCAGCCGGCCCATGACCCTTGACAGTGGCCCACGTCACTCCTAATCTGAATTTTGGGATCCCAAATCGGGATCCCAAAACAAGAAAGCTTACCGGGCCCCGCCCTCCCAGATTCTGCACCTGATCCGAACCTGATGTCAGCGCTGACATCAGCCCTATCAACCGCTGCGATCGACACACGGCCCGCGCACAGGACGCCCCACACTCCGGCATCCTGACCCTCAAACAAATCCCCCATCACCTGCCGGCATGTTTACTCTCTATCAAGGAGAAGTTGTGTCTCTTCCAAATACCGAAACAGCAGTACAGCCCGATGACCTCACAAGCTCCAAGGACGGCGTGCAACGGCGCACGAATGTCCGATGGAAAATGTTCCTACTCCTGCTGGTCCTCGTGTCCGTGAACTACATCGACCGGGGATCCATCTCTGTTGCCCTGCCCATCATCCAGAAGGAATTCAACATGGCCCCGGAGCTCGTGGGCCTCCTGCTCTCAGCCTTCTTCTGGACCTACGCCCTCATGCAGATCCCGGTCGGCTGGCTGATCGACAAGTTCGGCCCCCGCAAGGTGATGACCGCGTCCTGCGTCGGCTGGGGCGCCGCAACGGCGGCCTCCGGCCTGGCCGGAGGCTTTGTCAGCATGTTCATCGCCCGCCTGGGCATCGGCGTCACCGAGGCCGGGGTCATGCCGGCCGGCGGAAAACTGAATGCCATCTGGATGCACAAATCGGAACGCGGCCGCGGCGCCACCATCCTTGACGCCGGAGCCCCTTTGGGCGCCGGGCTCGGCGGCATCCTCATCGCAGGCCTGATCGCCTCGACGGGCAGCTGGCGGAGCTCCTTCATCATCGCCGGCGCCGCCACCGTCCTCATGGGCCTCGCCGTCTGGTGGTACGTCCGGGACAACCCCCGCCAGCACCGCGGAGTCAACGACGCCGAGGCCGAGTACATCGAGGCCTCCCACGCCGCCGAGGACGCCGAAGCCGAGCTCGACGGCAGCAAGGGCAAGCGCGCCCTGCTCCCCTACCTGAAGTTCCGTTCCTTCTGGGCCATGTGCTTCGGCTGGCTGGGCTTCAACGGCGTCTTCTACGGCCTGCTCACCTGGGGCCCGCTCTACCTGGCCCAGGCCAAGGGCTTTGACCTGAAGACCATCGGCTGGTCCACGTTCGTGATCTTCGGCGCCGGTTTCGTCGGCGAAATCCTCGGCGGCACCATCGCCGACAAATGGCGGGCATCTGGCGCCTCGGCCAACCGCGTCATGCGCACCCTCCTGGGCACCTCAAGCGTCGTAGTGATCGGCGGCCTTGTCGGTGTCACCGTCGTTGCCGACCCGACGACGGCGGTAGTCCTGCTCTCCGTCGTCATGTTCTTCCTTCGCTGGGTGGGCCTCTTCTGGAGCATCCCCTCGATCCTGGGTGGCCGGACCAACGCCGGCGTCCTGGGCGGCGCGATGAACTTCAGCGGCAACATCTCCGGCTTCGTCACCCCGATCGCGGTCGGCCTGATCGTCGGTGCCACCGGCTCATACACCTGGGCGCTGCTGTACTTCGTGGGATCCGCGATCATCATGGGCGCATCCGTGCTGACCCTGAACTACAACAAGCGGCTCCCTGTCTAAGCTAGGCCACGAAACACCAGTTCCCGAAGCCGGGAACGCAGTGCCATAAAGAACCCGAAATGGAGCACCATGCTTACCGCAGAAGAAACCCAGGACAAGGAACGCCCCCTCCGGGAGGCTGTCCGGGACACCCTCCGCAACAGGATCTTTGAAGGGCACTACGTTCCCGGCACCAGGCTGGTGGAGCGCGACCTCGCCGCCGAATTCAACGTCTCCCGCCTCCCGGTCCGCGAGGCGCTGCGAATGCTGCGCCAGGAAGGCCTGGTCAGCGACCGCGGCGCTCGCGGGGCCGAAGTCAGCTCGCTCAGCCCCAAAGACGTGGAGGATCTCTTCGACGTCCGCCAGTCGCTCGAAGTGCTGGCCTGCAGGCTGGCCGCGGCCCGCGCCACACCGGAGGACCTCAGTGCGCTGGAAGCCTTGTTGGACGTGGCCGAGCTCTCTCTAGCCAAGGGCGCCATTATGGACGCCCACCGGGCCAACAGCGAATTCCACGATGCCATCACCCGGATCGCCAACAACGGCTTCCTCAAATCGGCGCTCGAACCCCTCCAGGGCCGGATGCACTGGCTGTTCCGGCATGTGAGCGACCTCCCCGAACTCATCGAAGAACATCGGGCGCTCTACACCGCGATCGCCAGCGGTGACCCTGACCGGGCGGCTGCCCAGTCGGCGTCGCACATCGACAAATACCGGGAACAGTTTCCGGAGAATTTCCGCCGGACGGAACCCGACCTTCATCGGAAGAAGTAATGAAACTCCTTGTCATCAACCCCAACATCAGCAACGATGTCACTTCGCTGATCGAATCCGAAGCCCGGCGTTCAGCCTCGCCCGGAACCGAACTGGTAGTCCGGACCGCCGGCCACGGCGTCGAATACATCGAAACCCGCTTTGAATCGCTGATCGCCGCCGGTGCCGTCGCCGAAATCATCGCAGAGTACACTCGCGACGGCGCCAGCGTCGACGGCGTGGTGGTCGCCGCATTCGGCGACCCAGGGATGCCGGCGCTGAAGGAACTCGCCGACGTCCCCGTCATCGGAATTACCGAGGCGGCACTTTGCGCCGCCGCCCTGCAGGGGCACCGGTTCTCGATCATCGCCATCTCGGACCGCATCCGGCCCTGGTATCTGGACTGCGTTGAACGGTTCGGGCTCGCCGGCCGGCTGGCCTCGATCCGCTCCATCAACGAGAGCCTCAACGGCATCGGTTCCGTGCAGCAGGACTTCAAGGAGACCCTGCTGGCGCTCAGCCGCCAGGCCGTCGCCGAGGACGGGGCCGACGTCGTGATCCTCGCCGGCGCGCCGCTCGCCGGACTTGCCCGCGAGCTTGCAGGCCAGATCCCCGTTCCCGTGGTGGACGGCATTTCCGCTGGCATCCAGATGGCCCAGTCCGTAGTCAACCTCCAGTCCGGTCCGCACCGGGCCGGCGCCTTCGCGCCGCCACCGGTCAAGGCCCGCAAGGGGCTTTCGAAAAACCTCGATGCCGCCCTCACGACGGCGCAGCACGCCACCCGGCTGCCCGCACCGTCCCACTAATTTTCTTTCTCGAAGGAGGACAACGATGTCCCACACCCCAGACCTTGTCATTGCCAACGGCACCGTGGTCAACAGTTTCGGCCGCCAGAATGTGCACGTCGTGGTGCACGGCAGGACGATCGTCCAGCTCGTGGACGCTTCTGAGCCGGTCCCCGCTGCCGCCAGGACCATCGACGCCGCCGGCCAGCTGGTGATTCCGGGTGGCGTGGACGGCCACTGCCATGTCGCCCAGGTAACCGGACGGTTCCGTACCCTGGACGACTACCGGACAACATCCACCGCTGCCCTCTGGGGCGGCACCACCACCATTATCGACTTCGGCATCCCCCGCGACGCCCGCGAGACCCCGCTGGCCGCGGTGTTGCACAAGAAGGAACTGGCACGCGAGTCCCGCTGCGACGTCGCCCTGCACGGCTCGGTGGTCCAGTGGGACGAGACTGTGCCGTGGCAGCTCGAACAGCTCGCCGCCGAAGGTGTCCGTTCGGTCAAGATGTACACCACGAACCGGGGCACCACCATGGCCGACGGGGACACCATCCTGAAGGTCATGCGCGAGATGGTCCGGCTCGACGGCCTTACCTACATCCACGCCGAACACGATCCCATCATTGCCGACTGCACCCAGCAGCATGCGGACGACGGCCGCATCGGCATCGAACACCTGCACCGGACCCGGCCCGAACTCGCGGAGGAGATCTCGGTCAAGGAGACCCTGGCGATGGCCGAGTACACCAACGCTCCCGTCTACTTTGTGCACCAGTCCACGCCGGGGGCCGTAGACCTCGTCGCCGGGGCCCGCAGCCACGGAATGGACGCCTTCTCGGAAACGTGCCCGCACTACCTCACCCTGGACGACACCGTCTACGGCACGTCCTTCCCCGAGTGGTACGCCTGCTGCCCGCCGATGCGCAGCCCCGAGACCGTCGCCGCGCTGCGGGACCGGCTTGCCGCCGGAGCCATCCACACGGTGGCCTCGGACCACTCCTGCTACGACCTCACGCAAAAACGCGAGCGATCCGATGACATCCGCGCCATGCCGCACGGCCTGCCGGGAGTGGAAACCCGCATGCCTGTCACCTTCACCGCCATGATGGACGCCACCGGCGGGGCAGCCCGGGTGGAGGATTTCGTGGAAGTGTTCGCCGCCGGTCCGGCCCGGATCAACGCCCTGCCGGGCAAGGGAACGATCGCAGCAGGGTACGACGCCGACCTCGTCGTCTTCGATCCCGCACAGGAACTCACCGTTGACGGCGCTGCCCTGCACATGGGAACGGATTTCTCGCCGTTCGACGGCAGGACGCTCACCGGCTGGCCCGCCGTCGTGGTGTCCGCCGGACGCGTCGTGCTGGACGCCGGCGGCTTCCATGACCCCGGCCCCGTGGGCCAGTTTGTGGCCCGAAACGGTTTCCGCGAGCACCAGGCGGCCGCGGCCGCGGCCACCGCCCCCGTCAGCGCCACCCCCGCCCCCGCCGCTGTCTACCCCGCTGCCCGCTAGGAGCACCCATGCCTTCCGCAACCCGCCCCACCCGTATCGGCATGATCGTGCCGTCCTCCAACACCTGCCTTGAGCCGCAAAGCTACCGGATCCTCGGCGACCGCGACGACGTGACAATCCACTTCGCCAGGATCCAGGTCACGCGGATCGCCCTCGACGATTCCTCCGACCGGCAATTTGATGCCCCGGCAATGCGGGCTGCCGCCGAGATCCTGGCGACCGCCGACGTCGACGTCATCGCGTGGAACGGCACTTCAGGATCGTGGCTCGGCGCCGATCACGACCGCGAACTCGTCAAGGGAATACAGGACGCCACCGGCATTCCCGCCACCACCTCCACACTGGCCTACATGGAGGCCTTCCGGTCCTTCGGCACCGAGCGGATCGGGCTGTTCACCCCGTACACGGAGGACGTCAACGAACGGATCGTGGCGTCCTACGAACGGGACGGGATCAAAACACTTGACCACCGTTTCCTCGGCCTGAGCGACAACGAATCATTCGCCCGGGTCTCCGACGCCGAGATGCGGCCCGGATCCCTGGAACTCGCGGCACAGAACCCGGACGCGCTCGTGTACCTCTGCACCAATCTCTACGGTGCCAACATCGCGGAGGAAATCGAGGCGGCCATGGGCGTTCCCGTGCTCGATTCGGTGGCCGTGACCCTGTGGCACTGCCTCAAAATAGCCGGCGCCCCGCTGCTCTCCCCGCGGTGGGGCAGGCTGCTCACCTCAGCCTGACCGCCAAGGCAACGCGGGGTCAGATACGGCCGATGCCGGGCGGCTTTATGGGCCGTATCTGACCCCGCGTTGCCTTGTGTACCGACCTTTCAACCGATTGTGACTGCCGGGCCGCGGTGATGCGCCGCTGATGTTGACGCGTCCCAGCCTCTCTCGATAATCTCGAAATGCAAGAAAGTTTTTCCACATAATGAAAAATATTGATCACCATTCAACGATGAAGAGTGAGGTGGACGTGGCTGCAGGAGAAGATACCTCCCATATCCTCAGCGGGTTGACAAACCAGCTGCCTGATCGTGATCCGGAAGAGACCGCCGAATGGCTGGAGTCCCTGGATACCCTGATTCAGGAACAAGGCACCGAACGTGCCCAGTACATT
>NZ_JBFTHT010000027.1:0-38961 GCF_056394385.1 Arthrobacter sp. 10N44_2
CGTTCGACCAGGGCATCGGCCATGAGCTGCCCGCGGCCCCTCGGGTCCCCGGCGGCGCGGAGGGTGTCGGCGTGCCCGGTGAGGGCCTTGTAGACGGCGACGCCGGCGGTCACGGGCAGCAGGGCGGTCAGGCAGGTCATCGCATCGGGAGCCGGGCGGAGGCTGACGTGCCGCTCGGTGGCGGCGTGCGCGGCGCGTTCGGTGACGGAGCGGGGGTCACGCCGGTACGCGGCGGCCCGGGCCGCGGCGACCAGGGACCGGTCACCGGCCCCGGCGAACGTCCCGGCGTCGGGCGCCAATTCCTCGTCGACTGCGGCCCGGTCCGCGGCGCTCAGGCACGCGGTTTCACGGACCAGCAGGGTGGCGCGCCATTCGTTCAGCTGCCCGGTTTCCAGGGCGGTGAGGGTGTGCGGCATCTCGGTCACGAGGGCTTTGGCCAGGCCCAGGAGCCGGCCGCCCCTGGCGGGGGATTCGTGCCGGGCCAGGGCGATCTGCCCGCCGATCCCGGCGCCAAGCCTCTCGGCCGGGACCCCGAGCCGGGCTTGTTCGCGGCGTTGGAGCAGGTCGAAGGCCACGGCGAGCCGGGCCTGTTCCGCGGACGCGGCGGATTTCCAGTCTTCCAGTTCCCGGATCTCGTCGATCAGTGCGGCGGCGTTGTCCGGGGCTGGGAGGACGGCCAGGATCCGGGCCAGTTCAGCGACGGTCCCCGCAGTTGCCGGTGCCGGGTCTGCCGGAATCGTCTCGGGCCCCTGATTGCCGTCCATGAGTTAAGTGTCCCTGCGGGCTATGACATTTATGGCCCTCCGGAGCCGTTCCACCGCTTCGGAAGCCATCGGCGACCTTCCAGATCCCAAAGTCACTCCCGAAACGCTGCCCAGGAAAACGTCGAGCTGAAGACGCGTCCGCAACGCGTCGAGCGCGGAGTGAAACTCGTCAAGCCGTCGGTATTGCTCGAGGATCCCGGCGCAATCTTCGGCCTGACGCAGGTCCCGGAGTACGCGGGAGCAGAATGCGAGCAAATCCTGGACGCCGTCGTCACTGCTCCCGGCGCGGCCGAAGCCGTAGTCGCCGTCTCCCGCCGGAACCACTTCGGGCCCCTGATTGCCGTCCATGAATCCAGTCTCCTCCGGGGATCGGACATTAATAGGGCAACCAGAAGGAGGCCGCGAGGTTAGCGGGATTGGTGGGATTCGTTGGCGGTTGTGGAGGTGCGGCCCCGAGATCCCGGCGTCCGAGGACCCACACCCGAGCGCACCGCCCCTGTCTCAAAAACGGGCACGGGTCCATCATGGGAGAGGGCGTTAGCTCTGCGCCCCAGGCGGAACCGGGCGGAGGATTGTCCATGAACCAGAGGGAATCTATCGCGACGAGTATCAGCTCGCTGCCTTCGGACCGCCGCTCGTTACTTAAAGCCGTCGGCGTCGGCGCCGCGGGTATAGCGGGCATGCCGCTGCTGGCCGCCTGCACGGCCCAAAGTGCCCCCGCCGGTACCGGAAGCAGTGCCTCCGGCGGCTCCGGTGCGCCGTCGGCGTCTCTGCTTCCGGCGCCGGAACCGCAGGTCAAACCGCTCCTGGACCAACAGAAGGTCAACGCCGCCTTGGCAAAGCTGGACGGGATGGTCCAGGGCGTGATGGAGAGTACCGGTGTTCCCGGAGTCGCCGTGGCCGTGGTCTACCAAGACCAAATGGTGTACGCCAAGGGCTTCGGCGTGCGGGAATCGGGCCGGCCCGAGACAGTGGACGCGGATACCGTTTTTCAATTGGCCTCGGTGTCCAAACCCTTGGCCTCCACGGTGGCGGCCGTGGCCGTGGGCCGCAAGGCCATCTCCTGGACGGAACCGGTGATCAACCACACCCCCGGCTTCGCCCTGAAAGACCCCTACGTCACGCGGAACGCCACGGCGGCCGACCTGTTGTCACATCAAGGCGGCCTCAGTACGGGGGCGGGCGATCTGTTGGAAGACCTCGGATTCGACCAGTCCTATATTCTCAGCCACCTCAACCAGCAGCCGCTGGACTCCTTCCGGTCGAGCTACAACTACAGCAACTTCGGCTACACGGCTGGTGCGCAGGCTGTCGCCGATGCCATGAACAAACCCTGGGCAGACCTCGCCGAAGAAGTCTTGTTCAAGCCCCTGGGCATGTCATCCACGAGCTATCGCCACGCGGACTACCAAAAGGCAACGAACAAGGCACTGATCCACGTCCCAGCCGGTAACAAGACCTGGGTGGCCAAATACACCCGGGATGCCGACGCCGAAGCACCCGCCGGCGGGGCCAGTTCCTCCGTGCGCGACCTGGCCCGCTGGATCCGCCTGCAGCTCGCCAACGGCAGCTTTGAGGGAAGCGAGGTTATCGATCCGGACGCGCTTGGTGTCACGCATGTCCCGCACGCCGTGTCGGGCCCACCGGCGACGCCGGGCGCCCGCACCCGCTTCTACGGCTTGGGCTGGAACGTCTCCTACGACGACCACGCCCGGCTGATGCTCGGGCACTCGGGAGCCTTCAACCTTGGTGCCGCGACCGCCGTCTCACTGCTCCCCGGCGAGCAGCTGGGCATTGTGGCCCTGACCAATGGCCGGCCGCAGGGCATCCCCGAAGCCATCTGCGCCGCATTCCTGGACACGGCCCAGAACGGCGCCCCGACAGTGGACTGGATCGGATTCACCTCGGGCGTCTTCCAGAAGATCGATGAGGCGGAGAAGCCGAAAGTCGACTATTCCAAGGCGCCGGCCCAGGCCAAACCGGCGCAGGGCAACGACTTCTACATCGGCAGTTACGCGAACTCCTACTACGGCCCGCTCACCGTCGCGGTGGAGAACGGCGTGCTGACCCTTGAGCTGGGCCCGGCCGGCAGGACCACCAAGTTCCCGCTCACTCATTTTGACGGCGACACCTTCAGCTTTGAATCAATCGGCGAGAACGCCAACGGTCTTGCCGGGGCAATCTTCGCCCCCGGCGCGGCTGCAGCCCCTGGTGCGGACGCCGCAGCCCGAGGCGGCACGGCTCCGAGCGTCAGGCTTGATTTCTACGATCAGACCGGGCTGGGCACCTTCACCCGCAGCTGAGCCCGGACTTCAGTGAGTGAGCTTCTTCCGTAAGCTTCAAAGAAACGCCACGAGCCCCGATCCAAGGAACCCATGCCCATCAACACACAGTCGCTGAAACAGGACGGCTTCACCGGTTTCCGGCCGCTCCAGGACCTTGACATCAACCGGATCCCGCAGAAGCCCGGGATCTTCGCGGTACTGCGGCCCGAGGGCTTCCGGCCCCAGTTCCTGGCCAGGAGCACCGCCGGCATCTTCAAGAAGAAGAACCCCACCCTCAAGGCGGACGCTCTCGACGCCGAATGGGTGGACGGCGCCGATGTCCTCTTCGTGGGCAAAGCCGGCCCCGGAAGCAAGGGCAACCGCGGACTGCGCCGGCAAATCCAGGAATTCGTCGACTTCGGCGAAGGCAAGCCGCCGGGCCACTGGGACGGGCGGCTCATCTGGCAGCTCGCCGTGCCCGGGGCCCTGATCATCGCGTGGAAAGAGTTGCCCGTTGAGCAACTCAACGCGGCCGAAGCCCGGTACCATGCCGCATTCATCGAAGAATACGGCCGCCTGCCGTACGCCAACTTAGTCCAGGCGCGCGTCAAAGGTGCTTAGCCGCCGTACGTGAACCGTCCCCCCACTAACGTGGCGGCCACCGGCATGGCCGCAAAATCCGCATCCGACACGGTCAGCGGGTCGGCGTCGAGCACTGCAATATCGGCGGGGTCCCCGACCCGGAGACGGCCGCGACCGCGGGTCGAGGCCGTGAGGGCCTCCTGCCGCGTGAGGGCCTGCTCGGCATGCCACGGCCCGCGGCCATCCAGCCGGTCCCGCGCCGTGGCAGCGGACATGGCAATCCACGGATCCAGGGGGGCCACCGGAGCGTCCGAACCCAAGGCGAGAGTCGCCCCGGCGGCCAGCAATGAACGGAGCGGGAAGGACCGGTCCGTGCGCCCCGGCCAGTTAGCCTCGGCGGCGTCCCGGTCATCGAGGGCATGCGCAGGCTGGACGCTCGCGGTCACGCCCAACCGGCCGAAGCGGGCGAAATCCTCGCTCCGGACAAACTGGGCATGCTCCACCCGTCCGGCGAGGCCCGCCGCCTCAAACGCATCCAAGGCGACTTGGTTGGCCGCGTCGCCGATTGCGTGGACCGCCGGCACAAAACCCGCCTGCCGGCCCCGGACCAACAGGGCGAGCAGCTCCGCCTCGCTCACGGTCAGCAGCCCGTGGCCGCCGTTCGGATACGGGTCCACGCAATACGCTGTGCGGGTATTGAGCGAGCCGTCGATCAGCACTTTCAGGGGGCCCACGCTGAGCAGCCCGCCACTGCCGGCCACCGCCAAACCTGTCCGCAGCCCCTCTGCCGCGGCCCGGTCCAGGTCCTGCGGATAGACGCCCGCTTCAACCCGCAGGGCAGCGAAGCCGCCGGAGATCCTCCGCAGCCAGGCGTCGCGGTTCCATGTCATCTCGAAGTCCACAATCCCGACCACGCCCCGCGCGGCCGCAGCCTGACCTGCCTGCCGCACCCACGGGTCCACCACCGCGTCCGGCAGCTGGCCAAGCTCCCGGGTCAGGGCGAACGCCGGTTCTTCCCGGAGCAGGCCGCCCGCATCCACCGGCATTCCGTACTGTTGGGCCGCTGCGGAGTTGAGCCAGACACAGTGGAGGTCGTGGCTGATCAGGGCCGTAGGCCGGCCGCGCGTCACTCCGTCCAGGAGGTCCAGACTGGGCAGGTCATGCCAGATGGCATCGCGGAAACCGACGCCCACCAGCGTCTGGACGGGACCCGGCGCTCCGGCGCCGCTTCCGGTCCCGGTGCTAGTGTCCCCGGCGATATGGGCCCCGACGACGGCGGCCGCCTCGCGCGCCGAGCCGGCACTGGAGAGGTCAAGCCGGTTGGAGGCCAGCGCCCACTGCGTCATATGAACGTGCTCATCCCACAGCCCAGGAATGAAGTAGCGGCCCTCCAGATCCACCACCCGGGTTGCAGCGGGGAGCGCACCCGAGCCCGGGCGCGACGGGATGATCGCTGACACGGCCCCGGCGCGAACATGAACGTCGAAGCATATTTCCTCCCCGGGGTGCCGCACGGAGGCCAGCACGAGGTCCGGGGGTCGGCAGGGATCGAGCGGAACAGGCATAGGAACAGGCTAGGCGGGCGACGCCGCAGGACCCAACAGGCGCACACGGGACTTTCGCCCCTTACCTCTGCCACGAGCGCCCCCCAAGCTGAATGTGTGGGGAGGTTGCTGCACGGCCAGTTGGGGGACGTGTCGAGCGAAGAACCACTTCACGTAAATACGGCACGGGTCTCACCGCGAATTGGGGAAGGAAATGGCGTTTGCACTTTCCGGCTTCAGCAGGAAAAGGCAGGAGACCACGGCCACATGAGTATCCATCACCATTCGGGGGACCCTAAACTCAAGGTGCTCATCCGCCTGAACGCCGACGCCGAAACAGCTCGGATCGACGTGCATGGTGTGGTGACCGTGGCCAACGTTCGGGCACTGTACGTCGTTTGCCGCCGCGTCACAAGCAAGCTTCCCGGATTCGAACTCGTGCTCGACCTCGCCCATGCCCGGGTGTCGGCCGCCGCGATCGAGGAACTCCGTGAGCGTGCCCGCGCCTCGTTGCTGTATTCGGGAATCGATGGCACGGAGACTCCGTGCCGTCTGCGCCTCGTGGACCCGCTGGTCATCCTCAAAACCAAGGAGCACGTATGAAAGCCCTCGTCTATGGCGGTCCCGGGGAGAAATCGTGGACCGAGGTCCCCGATCCCACAATCCAGAATCCCAGCGATGTGATCGTCAAAGTGGACACCACCACCATCTGTGGGACCGATCTGCACATCCTCAAAGGCGACGTCCCCGCGGTGACCAAGGGCCGCATCCTGGGCCACGAAGGGGTCGGCACCATCACGGAGATCGGCGCCTCCGTGACCAGCCTCAAGGTCGGGGACCGCGTCATCATTTCGTGCATCAAGTCCTGCGGGCACTGCGCCAACTGCAAGACAGGCCTGTACTCCCATTGCCTGGGGGAGGAAGGAACCTCCGGCATCGGATGGGTATTCGGACATCTGATCGACGGCACGCAGGCCGAGTTCGTCCGCGTCCCCTATGCAGAGAACTCCCTGCACCTCCTGCCTGAGGGAGTCAGCGACCAGCAGGCCGTCATGCTCTCCGACATCCTCCCCACCGGCTTTGAGATCGGCGTGCAGTACGGCCGGGTCAAGCCCGGCGACACGGTCGCCGTCATCGGCGCGGGCCCCGTGGGACTTGCCGCGATCTCCACCGCCGGCCTCTACGGCGCCGCCACGATCATCGCCGTCGACCTCGACGCGAACCGGCTCGAGAAATCCCGCGAATTCGGAGCCACCGACGTGGTCCTCTCATCCGATGCCGACTGGAAGGAGCAGCTCATGCTCCTGACCGACGGGCAGGGCGTGGACGTGGCGATCGAGGCCGTGGGCGTCCCGGCGACCTTCACGATGTGCACCGACATCGTCCGTCCTGGCGGCACCGTGGCCAACGTGGGCGTGCACGGCAAAGCCGTGGAACTGCACGTCGAAGACCTCTGGATCCGGAACATCAACATCAGCATGGGCCTGGTGAACACCAACACCACCCCCATGCTGCTCAAGCTCGTGGCACAGCAAAAGATCCCCGCGGACAGTTTCGCCACCCACCACTTCACCTTTGACGAGTTCATGGAGGCGTACGACACTTTCGCCCGCGCCGCGGAGACGAAGGCTCTCAAAGTCGTGATCACGGCATGAAAGCGTTCGTTGTCTTCCGCGCCGGCAGTGCCGGCGCGATCGACGAAGCCAAGCCGTTCGTGATCCCGCTCGGGCGGTAGCGGCCCGGGCCGCCAGCTTCCGGAAGCCACGCCCGGCCGGGCGTGGCAAACGGACCATCTGAAAGGACGGCGGCCATGAAGGCAGGCCGGATTGTCATGCTGGTGATCGGCTCGCTGTGCGCGCTGGTCGGGTTGGGACTGTTGGCGGGCGCCGGCTTTGCGGGCTGGGTCAACTACCAGCAACGTGACGGCAGGTACTTCATCACGCCGTCGGCGCCTTTCTCAGGCAATTCCTACGCGCTGACGACCCCCCGGCTGGACCTCATGACCGGCGGCGGCGTGGACGACGGCGTTCCGGTGGACATTGCGGGCAGCGTGCTGCTCCGCGGTTCCGCCACCGACCCCGGCAAGGAAATCTTCATCGGAATTGCCCCGCGGGCCGACGTCGCGACGTACCTGGCCGGTGTCCGGCGCACCGAAATCGTCGACGTCAGGTTCAACCCCTTCCGCGCGCGGTACCGCGAAGTGGCCGGCTCCCAGGTCCCGTCCAATCCGGCGCAGCAGACCTTCTGGGCCGCGACTGCCACAGGCCCGGGGGAACAGGAACTGACCTGGGACCTCCGCTCCGGATCCTGGGCAGTGGTGGTCATGAATGCCGACGGGACGTCTCCGGTGAGCGTGAATCTGCAGGCAGGGGCACGCACAGACCTGCTCCTGCCATTGTTCATCGGCCTGCTGATCGGCGGACTCGTGATGCTGCTGATCGGCGTGCCGCTGATAGTGCTGGGCGCCGTTGGACTCGGCCGTGGCGGCCCGGGCCAAGGCGGGACGGGCAGCGGTGTCCCTCCCGGCCACCTGCCGGCCCAGCCCGGCCAGCCGTATCCCGCGGGTCCCTACCCGCCCAATGCCACCCCCGGCCAGCAGAACAGTGCGGCCACGCCGGGTGCCGTGGCGGCATACGCTGCCCCGCCGGGGACTCCGTATCCGGTGTCGCCGGGTGCTACGACCGCATATGTGTACCCCGCCCGCCTCCACGGCTACCTCGACCCGAACCTGTCACGGTGGATGTGGCTCGTGAAGTGGTTCCTGGCCATCCCGCACTTCATCGTCCTGTTCATCCTCTGGTTCGCCTTCGGAGTGGTCACGATTGTGGCGTGGTTCGCGATCCTGTTCACGGCGCGCTACCCGCGCTCGCTGTTCAATTTCAGTGTCGGTGTGATCCGCTGGAACTGGCGTGTGGCCTTCTACGCCTTCAGCGCGATCGGCACGGATGTCTATCCCCCCTTCACCCTGGCCCGCACCGATTACCCGGCGGACTTCGACGTCGACTATCCCGAACGGCTGTCCCGCGGCCTGGTGCTGGTGAAATCGTGGCTGCTGGCCATTCCACATCTGCTGCTTATCAGCCTGCTGACGGGGACCGCGAGGACGTGGGAGTACCGGGACGGCGAGTGGGTACAGCAAGGTGTGGGCATCTCCCTCCTGGGGCTGCTGGTCCTCATCGCCGGCGTGATCCTGTTGTTCACGGGCCAATACCGGCGGGGGCTCTTCGACCTCCTGCTTGGCCTGAACCGCTGGATCTACCGCGTTATCGCCTACGTTGCCCTCATGCGGGACGAATATCCGCCGTTCCACCTTGATATGGGTCCGGTCGATCCGGGCGAGCTGCCGGTGCCTGCATACGCCGGGCCTGCGCTCGGAACCGGAGGACCCGCCGCCGGACCCGCGCTCGGAACAGGAGGACCCGGACCCTCCGCCGGACCAGGACCCGGGCCCGCGCCCGGACCCGGAGGACCAGCCACCGGACCCGGAGGGCCGCCCAGAAGCTAATGCCGCGCTGCGCCCGGTCCTCTTGCCACCCGCCCTCCGCAAGAACATAGTTGAGGGAATTCACGTACTCCGCGGCACTAGGCAGGCGACCATGGTGAACATCGGGATTCCGGAAAACGGCATGCTTCACGGCAAGACCGCCCTGATCTATGGCGGCGGCGGGGCGGTCGGCGGGGCGGTGGCAAGGGCTTTCGCGGCCGACGGCGCCACAGTGCACATTGCCGGAAGGACGGAATCGCGGCTGGAAAAAGTAGCCAATGACATTCGCGAGGCGGGCGGCACAGCCGAAACCGCCGTCGTCGACGCCCTGGACGAAGAGCAGGTGGATGCCTTCGTAAGCCGGGTGGCGAAGAAGAGCAAGAGGATCGACATCTCCTTCAACGTGATCTCATTCGGCGACATCCAGCAGCCACTCATGGAGATCGATGTGGATGACTTCACCCAGCCCATCACCCTGGCCGCGCGGACGCACTTCCTGACCACCCGCGCGGCCGCCGCCTACATGGTCAAGCAACGCTCCGGCGTCGTGCTCATGTTCGGCGGCTCGGGCCCGCAGACGATCCCCGGCCTGGGCGGTTTCAAGGTGGCGCTCGACGCGATGGAAGGACTGCGCCGGCAATGGGCCCTGGAACTGGGAAAACACGGCATCAGGGTGGTCACCATGGTCACGGGCGGCATTATCGAAACCATCCCGTGGCAGGCCGAGGGCCGCGAAGAGATCGTAGTGGAGATTGCCAGGGCCGCGCATTTGAACCGGACGGCCACGCTGACGGACGTCGGTAACGTGGCCTCCTTCATCGTCTCGGACAAGGCGGCGGCCATCACGGACGCGACCGTCAACATCTCCGCCGGCGCGATCGTGGACTACTGACGCCTTCGATCCGTCGTCCGCCTCGGCGGACAAGGTCAAGGTGCTCACCGGCTACGAGGGATGCTGAGGCCTGCCCCGGGCCGCCCGGCCAGGCACGGGCCCGGCGTCTTCCAAGAAATGGTATTTATCATGAGCCCGTGCCGCCCCTTGATGTAGTCCTCACCGCCTGGCAGATCGACTGGGCCGCCGCCGCCCTGATCGGCGGCTCCGCGCTGCTGTACGCGCTGGGCCTGAGGGCCGCGGCGGCGCGCGGGCACCGCCATCCCGGGTGGCGGACGCTGGCGTTCTATGTTCTGGGCCTTGGGTCCCTGACAGTGCTGACGTGCGGGTTCCCTGGCGTCTACAGCGCGCAGCTCCGGTGGGCCTTCACGCTCAAGATTTCCCTGTTGCTCTTCGTGGTGCCGCTGCTGATCGGCCTGGGAAAACCCATCTCCCTCGCCCGCGCGGCCCTGCCGCCGCGCGGCGTCGGCCGGCTGAACAGGGCGCTCGCGCACAGCGCGGTGCGGTTTGCCGGCAACTCCATGGCCGCCCCGCTCCTGGGCCTTGCCCTCTTCGCCACCTTCCTGACTCCGGCCTTCTACACCCTCCGCACAGCCGCTTGGGCCGAGGCGCTCCTGACGGTCGGGGTCCCGCTGCTTGGCATGATGATGGCCCTGCCGATCATCGAGGACGCGGACTTCCGCCGCTCCAGCGCGTTCTTCATCATGGAGTTCGTGTTTGTTTTCATCGAGCTGCTGGTCGATGCCGTGCCCGGGATCCTGCTGCGCCTCAATGGCCAGGTGCTGGATCACGTCGCAACGATGCCGTCTGCGATGGGCTGGTTCCCCAACGCCCTGCGTGACCAGCAGCTGGCGGGGGACGTCCTGTGGTTCATCTGCGAAATTGTCGACTTGCCCCTGATCATCCTGATGTTCATCCGCTTCTCCCGCAGCGACAAACGCGAGGCCCGCGGCTTTGACGAGCTCACGGATTCCCAGCTCGATGAACTGAATGCGGAGCACCTGCGGCGCGGCCGCTAAGTCCCCGCGCCCCGGGTGGGGGCGCTATGCCACGCTGACCTTGATCCGCTGCACCACGTTGTTGCCCATGCCCTGGTAGTTCCATTCCGGTTCCAGCGGCTGGACCGCGCCGCTGGCATCCGTGGCACGGCAGGAGAGCTCGTGTTCGCCCGGATCGGCCACCCACGGCATCGACCACGCACACCACGCGAACGGCGCTGCCGGGTGCTCCAGATGGGCCGCTGCCCACTTTCCGTCGATTCCGACGTCGACGCGCTGCACGGCGCTTTGCCCGGACCAGGCCCGGCCGGTGAGCATCACCGGTCCCGGGGGCAGGATCCGGCTCCGGGTGAAGAAATCCGGGACCCCCGGGGGCATCATGAGCGAGCGGACCTTGATCCAGGTGACCGGGGTTCCGGGATCCTCGGCGTCATGCTGGTAGCGGTACGCCACTGCCTGCTGGAAACCGTCATAGGGCTTGGTCAGAACCTTGATCGAGGTCAGCCACTTCACGCTCGCCATGCCGTACCAGCCGGGCACCACAAGCCGGAGCGGATAGCCGTGCTGAGGCGGCAGGTCTGCGCCGTTCATCCGGTAGGCGAGCACGACGTCGGGGCGCAAGGCCTCCTCGATCGGCAGGCTGCGCGCGTACTGCTGGGCGACGCCGCCCTGGCTGCCGGCGTCGGCCCCGGTGAAGAGCACCTCCACGGCGTCGTCCTCCACTCCGGCCCGCGTCAGCAGGTAGGCGAGCGGGACACCGGTCCACACGGCGGTCCCCACGCCCTCGAGTACCCACGGCTGGCTCAGTGGGCGGGGCCGCAGGAGGGACCGGCCGTTGCCGGCGCACTCCAGGGTGACCGGGAGGGTGATGCTCGGTGCCCGGAGCAAGGCCCGCAGGCTCAGTTCGAAGGACCGCTGCACGGCGCCGCCGATCCACAGATGCCAGTGATCGGCGTCGATGAACGGGATGTCGAAGTGCGTGAGCACGTAGTGCAGTCCGGGCGGTGTGGTGTCGCTCCGCAGGGCCTCGAGCGGCATGGAATGGTTCCGCACGGCGAGCTGGAGTTCCTCCGCCGTCAGCGGGCCGTGGCTCGGTTCGCCGGGATGCGCCCGGGGTTGTCCGGCCTGCCGGCGCGGACTCTTCAGGACAGAAGAGTGTCTGGACATTTGCTTTGGCATGGCATGCCGCGATTCTTTCCGGACCGGCCCGGTCCCGCCCCTGTGAGGGACCCGCCGGTTTTAGTAGGTATCACCTGGTCTCAGGTCTACGCCGCAGCCCGGAAACCGTCAACACCGGGACGCGCCGGTCCCGTCCCTTCCGGTCCCGTCTCTTCCGGTCAAGGGGCTACAGCGTGTGCGCCTCGGCCAGGAACTGCGCCAGGCTCAGCGGTTCCCGGCCCGTCAGCTCATGCACTGCCGACGTCGGACCGGCGAGTTCGCCGGCGGCGATGGCCGTGTAGGTGCTCACCCAGGCGTCCACCTGCCATGGCGGGGCGCCGTACGAGGCGCGGGACCCGTAGGCCTCCGCCAGGGTCTCGTTGTGGAAGGTGATGGCCCGGCCGGTTCCGGCGGACAGGAGTTCGGCGGCGCGGGCCAGCGAGATGTCTTCCGGGCCGGTCAGGTCATAGGTCCGTCCCACATGCAGGGACGGGTCCCGCAGTACGGTGACGGCCGAGCGGGCAATGTCTGACCGCGCCACGGCAGCCATGACGCCGTCTCCGGCGGGGCCGCGGATCACGCCGTCCTCGCCGGCCAGCAGCGGCAGGAAGTCCATGTAGAAGTTGTCCCGCAGGAACGTGTAGTCCATGCCGGAGGCCTTGATGCGCTCCTCCGTCGCGAAGTGGTCCCGGCCCAGCGTGAACGTGGAGTCCGGCGCCGCGCCGAAGAACGAGGTGTACACGATGTGCTGGACGCCCGCTGCGGCCGCGGCATCGACGAAGGCGTAGTGCTGCTGCAGCCGGTCCTCGGCCTCGGCTGCGGATACCATGAACAACGTTTTCGCCCCGGAAAGCGCCGTCTTCGCCTGCTCCGGCTCGGCGTAGGTGGTGACGAAGGGGACGGCGCCTTCGAGCTCAGGTGCCCGGGCGGCGTCCCGCACCAGGAGCCGTTGCTCGCTGCCGGCCTGGGCCAGCAGCCTGGCCACCAGGGCGCCCAGCTGGCCGGTGGACCCGGTGACGGCAAGCTCGGGAGCGTTGGTCATGGCCTAGGCCTCGCGGGAGGCGGGCGACTTGGTCTGCGCGGGGTCGCGTTCGGCCAGTGAGCCGATGACGGCGTCGATCTTGTCCATGATCACCGCGTCCAGCTTCACGCCGGCTGCCGCGACGTTTTTCTCGATCTGCTCCGGCCGGGACGCGCCCATGATCGCGGAGGCCACGTTCTTGTTCTGCAGCACCCAGGCGATGCTGAGCTGCGCCATGGTCAGCCCGGCCTCCTCCGCGATCGGCTTGAGCTGCTGGACGCCGGTGAGGACCTCGTTGGACATCCAACGCTCGATCATCCGCGAACCGCCCTTGGAGTCCGTGGCGCGGCTGCCCTCAGGGGCAGGCTTGCCGGGGTGGTACTTGCCGCTCAGCACGCCCTGGGCAATCGGGGACCAGACAATCTGGGACAGGCCCAGTTCTTCCGACGCCGGAATCACCTCGGCCTCGATCACCCGCCACAGCATGGAGTACTGAGGCTGGTTGGAGATCAGCTGGAAGCCCAGTTCCTTGGCGAGGGCATGGCCGTCGCGGATCTGGTTGGCCGTCCACTCGCTGACCCCGATATACAGGGCCTTGCCCTGCCGCACGATGTCCGCGAAGGCCTGCATGGTCTCTTCCAGCGGCGTCTCGTAGTCGTAGCGGTGTGCCTGGTAGAGGTCCACGTAGTCGGTCTGCAGCCGGGTGAGGGAGCCGTTGATGGATTCCATGATGTGCTTGCGGGACAGGCCGAGATCGTTGTGGCCCTTGGGCCCGGTGGGGCCGAAGACCTTCGTGAAAATTTCCAGCGACTCGCGGCGCTCGTCCTTCAAGGCTGCTCCGAGGACCGTCTCCGCCGCTGTGTTGGCGTACACGTCGGCCGTGTCGAAAGTGCTGATACCGGCGTCGAGCGCGGCCCGGACGCACTGGGTGGCGACATCGTTCTCCACTTGGGAGCCATGGGTCAGCCAGTTGCCAAACGTGATTTCTGAAATCTTGAAGCCGCTGTTCCCGAGGTATCTGAATTCCATGGGTTCCAACGTAGCGGACTTGCCTGCCCGGGGTAAGGGCTCAGCCGGCCTTGCGTTCCTGGAGCGGCTGTTTGGCCTTCCCGGCCGGCGGAGTGCCGCGCAGCGCCACGAGCGATCCGGTGTCCAGCAGGGACTTCGCTGCGGGCATGGGCGGCTTTTTGAACGCCCGCGGGACGGCGCCAAGTGTTCCATTGGTGTCCGTGGCAGACTGCACGAGGGCAGAGACTTCCGTGATGTCCTGTGCCGGTGCCAGGGGGTCGGGCAGGTCCCGGACGGTGACCCGGACGGCGGGTCCGGCCTCGGCCCTGGCCCTCGCGGCGGCGCGGGCATCTGCCCGGGCCACGGCGGCCGCCCACTCCGGGGACAGTGCCGGTTCCTTTTTGGCTGCATTCCGGGCGGGGCGTGCGGGCTTCGCGGCCTTGGCCGGCCGGTGCGGCGCCGGCTCTTCCCCAGCCCCATTTTCCCGTGATACCGGGGTTCCGCGGACGAGCCCGGCGACGGCCAAGACAACGACTGCCGCCAGCCGGCCGATCCCTGCGAGCACGAGGGTGGCGGCGAAGACCAGGAAGAGGCCGAGGAACATGAAGAACGCCACGCCGAGGGTCCCGAAAAAAGTCAGGTTCAGCGCAATGGTCGTTGGATCTTCCATGTCACCTCTCCTTGCCGGCCTGCTTCAGCGTGGTCCCTGCCGCAAGCACGCAGCGGGCAGGAGCCCCCTTAACAATACGTACTTTTCGCTGGCCCCGTGCCGCCCGCGGCAGTCGTGGCGAATATGTGTCAAAGCCGTTATCCGCGGGGCGGGGCACGGGCCCCGCCGGCCGGGCGTCTATAGTCGGAGACAGCCCCGCCGGCGTCGTCCGGCCCGCCGGAAGGACATCTTGTGACGCACGCCGCAGCAGCCGATTCCGAGCCCGCCGGAGCATCCGCCACGGACCGCTCCGTGAGTATTCCGGAAGCGGCATATTCCGCGCCGTATGAGGGGAACTGCCCGTGCCTGTCGGGCGAGGCGTATGTGCACTGCTGCGGCCGGTTCCATCGCGGGGACGCCGAGGCGCCTACGGCGGAGCAGCTTATGCGCTCCCGGTACAGCGCCTTCGTGGTCCAGGACGCGGGGTACCTGCTCCGGACCTGGCACCCGGACACTCGGCC
Source organism: Arthrobacter sp. 10N44_2 (assembly GCF_056394385.1). Classification (NCBI taxonomy): domain Bacteria; kingdom Bacillati; phylum Actinomycetota; class Actinomycetes; order Micrococcales; family Micrococcaceae; genus Arthrobacter; species Arthrobacter sp. 10N44_2. The sequence goes on from NZ_JBFTHT010000027.1 coordinate 14,886, forward strand.
CGCCGAGCTGGAGTTTGATTCCGGCATGCAGTGGCGACGCCTGGACATCCTCTCCACCAGCCGCGGCGGCCCGCTGGACAGCGAAGGCACGGTGGAATTCGCGGCGCACTACCGGCACGAGGGCGAACGCGGCCTGCACCGCGAAACCAGCCGCTTTGTGCGGGTGGACCGGCGCTGGTACTACGTAGATGGCGTCGTTGCCGGCTGAGCCCTCCGGGGCTGACGCCGTCGCGGCTAGGGGCGCCCGGCTGAGTTGTCCCGTGCTGAGTTGTCCCTGACGGGGTGGTTCTCAACCGTTGCTGCCGGGCTGAAGCCGGCCCGATCCACCCTGCGGTGGAAACGCATTCCCGCGAGGCCGCCCAGCACTGCGCCCACCAAAGCCACCGCGGCCACGACGATCGCCGCGACGATGCTCAGGGTGTTCAATTCGCCCTCGTTGATCGGGATCCGCGGGAAGCTGTTCAGGTTGGCCAGGATGTTGAAGCGCTGCCCGGCGACCAGGCCCAGCACGGCGACGACGATCGCGGCGATCAGGGCCCAGATCCAGACCATGAAGCCCTGCCTGGCGCCGTTGAAGCGGGCCATGCGCCCGGCGACGTATCCGCCGCAGTAGTAGGCGACCAGGAGGATCACGAGCAGCACGATGATGCCGGTCAGCCCGACCGTCTGATTGCTGGAGGCCTGGTCGACGGCGTCGTTCACATCGGTGTTGGTGGCCAGACCGACGGCGGTACCGCCGGCAGCGACCAGCGCGGTGAGCAGCACGGCCGTACCCGTGGCCGTCAGCCAGCCGAAGAATGCCGAGCCGACCTTGATGCCGCCGAACTGTTCCTTCTCGCGGGCCACTACCGTCTCGCGCGTGGGGATCTCTTCCACGACAGTGTCGTGAACAGCATCGCGGACCGGTGCGTCGCGGACGGGGTCGACATCGCGGACCGGTGCGTCGCGGACGGGGTCGTCGTGGCGGACTGCTGTCACCGGGCGGGTTGTGGCGTCGTCCTGCGCGGCGTGTTGTGTCGTCTTGTCGTCGGGGCCTGCGGTGCTGCTCATGAGGGCTGCTCACTTTCGCTGAATGACCGGGCACACTGGAGACGCCGGTCTGGCGTCAACCTAACCACGGCGGAATCCGGTTAGCAAGGATGCTTACTATCCGTGGCGGCGGCCCGTCAGCGGTACTTGCGGTGCAGGTCCTCCCGGACGGAGGCGCGCCGGCTGGCGTCCGCGATCCATGGACCGGTCCCTTCAGACTGGTCGAGGATTCCGGCTTCCAGCCAGGTGTAGTCCCCGGCCAGTGTCTTGCGGGCCAGGGCATGGTCGGCGTCGTCGGTGTTCCGCCACAGCCGGTCGAAATATTCGTCGACGCGAACACGGGCCTGTTCGCAGTACGCCTCGGCGAGTTCGTACGCGGAGGCGCCGCGTTCCGGCTGCGTCCGCAGCAGCATCTCGGCGCGCGAACAGCAGGCTGCCATGGCAAACAGCTCCGCACCGATGTCCACGATCCGGCCCAGGAACGCCTGCTTGTGCTCAAGTTTGGCCTGCCAGCGGCCCATCCCGTAGAAGGTCTGCCGGGCGAGGCGCCGGGAGGAGCGCTCCACGTAGCGCAGCTGTTTCGCGAGCCGGCCGAAGTCGCTGTAGGAGCGCGGGTCCATGCCGGCGCCGGCCACGAGTTTGGGCAGCCACTTCGCGTAGAAGCCGGAGGCGCCGACGGCGGCCTTCGCCTTGTCGGAGAGGCGGGCATCCTCCGAGGCGAGGTCTCCCGCGGCGGCCAGGTGCGCGTCCACGGCCTCGCGGGCGATCAGCAACCTCATGATTTCCGAGGACCCCTCGAAGATCCTGTTGATTCTCATGTCGCGGAGCTGCTGTTCCGCGGCGACGGCGCGCTCGCCGCGGGCTTCGAGGGAGTCCGCCGTTTCAAAGCCCCGGCCGCCGCGGATCTGCACGAGTTCGTCCGCGATGAGGCAGCTGATCTCCGTTGACCACAGCTTGGCCAGGGCCGCCTCGATCCGGATGTCTTTCTGCCCGGCGTCGGCCATTTCCGCAGAGAGTTCAAACACGGCGTCCAGGGCGAAGGCGCTGGCGGCGATGAAGGCGATTTTCTTGCCCACTGCCTCATGCTGGCCGATCGGCCGGCCCCACTGGGTGCGGGCGTCGGACCATTCGCGGGCGATCTTCAGGCTCCACCGGCCCGTGGCGACGCACAGCGCGGGGATGGAGAGCCGGCCCGTGTTCAGTGTGGTGAGGGCGATCTTCAGGCCCTGGCCTTCCCGGCCCAGCCGGTTGGCAGCGGGGACCCTGACCTGGTGGAAGCGGGTGACGCCGTTTTCGATCCCGCGGAGCCCCATGAAGGTGTTGCGGTTTTCCACGGTAATGCCAGGGGTGTCCATTTCGACCACGAAGGCGCTGATACCGCCTTTGTGGGCGGTCCCGTCCGCATCGGTGTGCGGCGGCACGAGGGCCATCGCCACGACGAGTTCGGCGATAACACCGTTGGTGGTCCAGAGCTTGACGCCGTCCAGGAGGTACGACTCGCCGTCGTCGGAGAGGACGGCCGTGCTGCCCATCCGGGCGGGGTCGCTGCCGACGTCGGGCTCGGTGAGCAGGAAAGCGGTGACGGCGCCGGCGGCGCAGCGGGGCAGGTATTCGCGCTTCTGGGCCAGAGTGCCAAAGACCTTGACGGGCTCCGGTACGCCGATCGACTGGTGCGCGGAGATCAGGGCGCCGAGGCTTGGGTGCACCGAGCCCAGCAGGGCCAGTGCGCGGCCGTAATACACGAGCGTGAGGCCCAGTCCGCCGTATTCGCGGGGAATCTTCATTCCGAACACACCGAGCTCCGCGAGCCCTTTGAGATAGTCGTCCGGGATCCGGTCGTCGCGTTCGATGGTGCGCCCGGACATCGTGCGGCAGTAGTCGGCCAGCCGGGCCATGAACGCCTCGCCGCGTTCGACGTCGTCGGCGGGGGCCTCGGGCCACGGGTGTATCAGCGACAAATCGAAGCTGCCAAGGTAGAGGCCCTTCGCGAAGCTGGGCTGGGTCCAACTGGTTTCGCGGGCGGCCTCGGCAATGGCGCGGGCGTCGGCGGCCGTCGCGTCGGGGCCGACGTGCTCAGCGTCCCCGTCGGCCGCCGGAATCGGAATGCCTGATGTTGGAGAATCTGACGCTGGAGTACCGGGTGTGGTGGCGGGGTCTTCGATGGCGGAGCTCACGGGGCATCTCCTCTAACCGGGTGACCGGCTTGAGCCCTGGATCCGCCGCGGGTGGAGGACCCTTCAGCTGTCCCGCAATACTACTCGCGGGTAAGTGCCTGTGCTAGGGGAGGCCTGGCCCGGAAAGTCGGACCGGAAGTCCGTGCCGAAGTCGACCTGGAAATCGGCGGGCATCTCCACCGTTGAGGCGTGGTGAACCAGCCGATCCCAACCGTGGTTGATGCCGTGGACCAGGCCCACCACCGCGCCGGCCACGAGGTACCAGGCGAGCCGGCCGACACCGACCAAAACCATGGCCGCGAACGCGGACACCATCATGAAGGCGCCGATCATCACGGCAAACACGAGGGTTCCAATGACCACCATCGTGCCGGTTTCCACTGCGCTTAGGTCGAACTGCATTCTTCCCCCTGCACCATTGCTCCGGTTGAACCAGTAGCCCGAGCGTAGGGTGCCGTGGGCGGGCTGAACTAGGGTCCTTGGACGGTGGCGGCCTCTTGATACGGGATCGAAATGCTACCGGGGCGTAGGTCACGGCGGGGTTGCGGCACCCTCACCGATCGCGGGGGTCGCACCGCTTGTCAGTGCCGGGAGGCTGCCCGGTGTCAGTCTTCGTCGTGTTCAGGGGCGCTCTGGCTCATGACCTGGAAGTCCGCGCCGAGGGCGACTTCGACCTGGGACCCGTCGTTGAGGCGTACCTCGACCTCGTAGGCCGCGCCGGAGTCGTCATCGCGCTCCACTTCGGTGACGCTGCCCTGGCCCACCTTCGCCAACGCGGCCTTGGTTGCCATGGCACGGTCGGCGTCACTGAGCGCCGGCCCATCGGAATCGTCACCGATCTCAAAGTTCCCGATCTTGGCGGTGAGGGCGCCCGCACTTCCGGACCAGACATCCCTGGCCTGGGTGGCCCCGACCGCAATTGACGCTCCCCCCAGCACCACCGCTGCAGAGGCCGCCCCCGTGATCCAGACCGTTCTCTTGCGCATGATCGTCTCCCTTCGGCTGGTCATTCCAGTGTGCGCCGACATAGGGGAGCAGACAACGATAAATGCGGACGGGGCCCTGCGTTAACCTTGTAGCTGGCAGTTTTTCGAATCCGCTGCCCCGCAACGCCACCCCAAACCATCCCCTGGCAGCCGAAGGAGAGCGCGTGTCCCGTTCCGCCGTGTCATCAGCCGACGCCATCAGCACCCGGCTCCGGGACCTTGAGCTCCTTACCAAGGGACCTGCCTGGGCGCTGACGCGTTCGGCGCCTTGGGTGATCGCCGTGCTCCAGGCCTCCTTCACCCGCACGCGCGCCCAGCTGCCGCTGGAACAGTTCCACGCCGACGTCGACGCCTTCCTCGAGCAGCTCCGCCGGCAGGCCCCCGGCACGGGAGAGCAGCACAGCGGCTCGGCCAACGGCACACTTTCCGGAAAGAAATACGCGGACGAATGGACCCGCAAGAACTTCCTGACCCGCCGGAACCAGTCGGGCCAGATCGTTTACGAAGTCACGGAGCCTGCTGCCCGCGTCCTGGCTTTCCTGGACAGCCTCTCCAGTGAGCGGTCCACGCTGAACGGCTCCCGGCTCGGCACACTGCTGGGCGACGTCGAGAAGCTCGCCAACGAGACCAACCCGGACCAGAGCGCACGCATTGAATCCCTCGAAGAGGAGATCGACGAGCGCCGCCAGCTGATGGAAGACATCAGCTCCGGGGATTTCGACGGGCTGCTCGACGACGACGAGGCCGTGGAGGCGGCAGGCAACATCCTCGATCTCGCGGCCAGCCTGCCCGCGGACTACAAGAAGATGCGTGACCGGATCGAAGAGCTCGTGGGGGAGCTGCGCAACCAGATCATCGAGGAATCGCTCAGCAAGGGCGCCACCATGGCCCAGGTGCTCGAGGCCGACAAGCGGCTGCGGCAGAGCCCCGAAGGCCGGACGTTCCGCTCCTTCACCGCGTTCCTGGAGGACCCGCAACAACAGCTGAGGTTCCGGTCGGCGATCGGCGAAGTCCTGAGCCGGCAGTTCGCGGACGAGCTCAGCCACGATGAACGCGAGACGCTCAAGAACCTTGTGGCCGAACTCCGCACCCAGCACAGCCAGATCCAGCGGATCTACGGCAAGCTCAGCGAGAGCCTCAACACCTACGTCCAAAGTGACGACTTCCGGCAGTCGGTCCGGCTCCGGAAGGTCCTGCGCGAGGCTGAGCAGGCGATCCGCACCCTGCCGTACGAGCGCGAACGGCCCGGCCTGGTCCGCGGCCCGGTGCTGTTCAGCGCCGGTTTCGAGTCCCTGGCCATGGTCAAGCTCTTCGACCCTGACGAATTCGCGGCTCCACCCAAGCTGGCCGACCCCATCGCGTTCTCCGACTCGGACCGGGCGCGCTCGCCCCGGACCGCCAAGGCCAGGCCGGAGGCCATCCGCGCCGCGCTCGCGGGGGCCTCAACCCTTACCGAGGCCTGGGCGCAGCTGCCGGCAGAGGAACGCCACATCAACTCCATCCGGGCCCTGTTGTCGCAGACCCTCCACGAAGGCGCCGGCTTCGACCGGGGGACCTGGGGCCCCATCGAATTCGAACAAATCGACGGCACCACCCGCACCGCCTACCTGCCCGTCGTCACGCTCGCGAAGGATTGACCATGACTGAAGAGACTGTGACCGAGACCCTGACCGAGACCACGGCAGAGACCCAGGCAGAGACCACGACCGAGACCAAGGCAGTGACCGCGGCGGCGGACCCGCAGTCCGCGCCCGAGTCTGCGCCTGCGGACAGCGATGGCGCCCACGTCCGGAGCGACCCCTTCATCGTCACCCCCCGGGACACGTTCGTCGACGGCGCCGCGCTCTTCCCCGGCGACACCGGCGTGCTGCCCATGAAGGTGCGGCAGGCGCTCGTGAAGCTGCTCAAGGGCCCCTACATCGACGGCGGCCGCGACGAGAAGCTGTGGACCACGCTCCTGGACAACCAGCTGATCCTGCGCAGCCGCCTCTCCGAACTCTTCCTCACGCTGCAACTGGACCACGAGCGTAAGGTCGCCGTCCTGCGCCCGGTTGACCCCGAGGCGATCGGCGGCAGTACGCGTTCCAGTATCCTGCGCCAGCAGCGTGCCCTGAGCCGGGTCGAGACCATCGTCCTGCTCCGCCTGCGCCTGCTCCTGGACCGGCACGTCACCGCCCAGACGGACCCGACGATCACGCGCGAGGAAATCGCCGAACTCGTCGCCCACTACCAGCCCACCGGCCAGCAGGACGCCCTGCGCGATGCCGACGTCGTTAATCGCGCCATCACCAAGCTCCTGGCCCGCCAGCTCCTGCTCGCCACGGGCCTGGACGAGGTCTACACCATCTCCAACGCCCTCCCGCTGGCCCTGCCGTTCGAAAACATCGGCGACATCCCGGCCCAAATCGAAGCCCTGGTGGCAGCCAGCACAGACCAGTCGGGAACGGAGCCGCTCCTGGAGCTCGACACAGACACCTCGGCAAACGCGGAGGAAGACCCGGACGACGACGGCGATGCCGTCGCCGAACGTGACGTGAACAGCGGCACCGCAGTCGCTGCGGACGCCCACGGTGACCCGTACAACGACGACGGCGATGCCGCCCCGGGAGTGGCATCGGGCCTGTCGGAGCCGCGCGCTGAGCTGATCGAAGATCAGCTGCGCGTCGCAGGGGCGGGGGCGGCATCGCCGTCGTCGTCACCCAGCCACACTGAAGAAGCCGAGGAGACCAAGTGAGCATCGCAACCATGCTGCCCATGGGTGAGCTCACGAACCCCGGCCAGATGCGCCTGGCCCTGGTCCAGGTGGTCAACTGGGGCACATTCCATGGCGCCCACACGATGCACGTGGACCGCAACGGCACACTGCTGACCGGCAATTCGGGCGTCGGAAAGTCCACGCTGTTCGATGCCATGCTTCGGGTCTTCGACGCCCGTCCCCGCTCCAACGAAGCGGCTGCACAGCGGGCAGGCGGCGCTGTCGAGGACAAGCGCACCACGTTCACGTACATGCGCGGCAAGGTAGGCGACAAGGCCGTGGGAGAGGGCTCGGCGAGTGCGTTCCAGCGCCCCGGCGCGACCTGGTCCGCCGTCGCGCTGACGTTCGACAACGCCGCCGGCACGCGGGTGACGGTTTCGGCGCTTTTCGACCTGCCCAAGAACGGCACGGAATCCAGCGTCGGCCGGTACTACGTGATCGATAACAAGCCGCTGGACCTCGCGGCGATCGAGGGCATCGCGGAGAAGCGGTTCACCAAGTCTGCGCTGGACGCGATCTTCCCGGACGCCCAGATCTTCGACGTCCACAAGGCCTTCGCCGAACGATTCCGCCGGCTTCTCGGCATCAATTCGGATCAGGCCCTTCCGCTGCTGCGCGTTATCCAGGCCGGCAAGGGTCTCGGGGGCAGCGTCAACACCTTCTTCCGCGACCAGGTCCTCGATGCCCCTGCCACGCTGGCCGCGGCGGATGACGTCGTCGAGGAATTCAGCAACCTCATGTCCATCCGGCAGCGCCTCGAGGACGTCCGGCAGCAGCGCGACCAGCTGGCCCCCGTCCCCGGGCTGAATAAGGAATACGCGCAGGCGCTCCTGGACGCGAACCGGCTGCGGGACCTAACAGGTGAGGAATTCGAGGCTTACAGGCAGCAGCTCGCGGTCACAGTCCACGAGAAGACCCTGGCGCGGCTGAAGGAGCTGGCCCAGGCGAAGGCCACGGACCTGGCCGCCGAACGCGCTGTCCGTGACGGCTTCGCCAAGGAACTGCGCCAGCTGGAGGGCGAGTACAACAACCAGGGCGGCAACGCGATTTCCGCGATCGAGCAGTCCCTGGAGAACGCCCGGGTGGGGCTCAAGCTCCGGCAGGAAGTCGAGGCATCGACCCGCAAGGCGCTGACCGACGCCGGGCTGGAACTGCAGTGGTCGGCCGCCGGCTGGGATCAGGCCCACGAGCACGCCGCGGCACGCTCGGCTGAGCTCCAGGACGATTCCGAGGCGCTCAAGGAACTGCGCTTCGAAGCCTTTGATGGCCACGCCACCCGGAAGCGCGAACTCGCCGCGGCCCAGCAGGAGCTCGTCTCGCTGAAGACGCGCAAATCGTTGCTGCCGCCGTCGAGCATTGAAAACCGGAGCGCCATTGCCGCTGCCACGGGCGTGCCCGAGGAGCAGATGCCTTTCGGCGGCGAGCTGATCGACCTTGCCGAGGGCCAGGAACAGTGGCGCCCGGCTGCCGAGCGCGCGCTGCGGAGCCTGGCCACCACGCTGCTGGTCCCGGGCGAGCACTTCGCGGCAGTCACCCGTTACCTCAACGACCATTCCGTGCGCGGGGCGCTGCGTGCCGTGGACGTCTCCCGGCCCCTGGCCGGCGGCGCGCTGGCCGTCGAGGACGTGGCCGATCGCGACCTGCTGACCAAGCTCAGTTTCCTCACCGATGCCGGGCTGCCGGCCGGGCCACACGCCCAGGCGCTTGCGCAGTCCAGCGCCTGGCTCCGCGAACGGATTGCCCTCGACTTCGCCTACCCGTGTGTGGAAAACCCGGACGAGCTCGCCGGCCTGGACAAGGGCCTGAGCCTGGGCGGTGTGGTCAAGCGCAACCGCCACACAGTGGAAAAGGATGACCGCTTCACATCCCGCCAGGACTACGTCCTCGGGTTCGACAATGCCGCCAAGCTCGAACTGGTGGCGGCCCAGGTTGAGGACCTGCAGCAGGAGCTGGCCAAGGCCGCCGAGCTGGCGCAAAGCCGGGAAGAGTCGCACCAAGGCATGACCCGGCAGCTTGAAGCCTTGCGCCGGGTGGCCGAGGACCACCGGCCCTGGGAACAGGTGTCGGCCGCCGTGGCCGGCGAGGAGCTCGCCCGGATCGAGAAGCGCCTCAAGGACGCCCTCGCCGCACAGGCCGACCTCGAACCGCTCCGCGCCAGCATCGAAGCCGCGCGGCACAAGCACCAGTCCAGCACCGAATCCGCGGCCGTGCTGCAAAGCGAGTACAAGGCCCTCGATGCGCGCATCACCGCCGCTGGTGCGCTGCTCGATGCCGCACGCACCCGGCTGGCGCAGGCACCGCCGTCGGACGCCGGCGTCGCCGCGCTGGAACCGTACTTCACCGGCTTCGGTGACGTCCTGGAGATGCACGAACTCGACAACCTCGCCAACCAGGTCCGCACCAGGCTCCTGGCCGAACTGCACGTCGCCGAGTCCCGCGGGCAGGCCACCTCGGAGCGCCTCACCCGCATTTTCGAGGGTTTCGTCCGGGAGTGGGGCACGGCGATATCCGCGGACCACGGCACCTCGATCGGCGCCGCGGGGGAGTTCGAATCCCGCTACCACGCGATTGTCAGCGACGGGCTGCCCGCCCAGGAGGCCGAGTTCCGGCAGTTCTTCAACCAGCGGACGCACGAATCCTTTTCCACCCTGCTGCACCTGCTCGACGAGGAGCGGCGCGCCATCACGAGCCGCATCCTGCCGCTGAACGGGATCCTGTCCGAGGTCAACTTCCACGAGGGCAGCTTCCTGGAACTCGACATCAAGCAGACACTGCCGGCGACGGCGAAGCAGTTCAAGGACGCCATCCAGAACGCGCTCAAGGTCCGGCACACCCGGCCCGGCAAGGCGGTTACTGCAGCGTCCGCTGCTGCGTCCGCCGCTACGTCCGCCGCGGAGGGGGGCGACGACGCCGAGCTCACCACCCGCTACAAGTCGCTCGAAACGCTCGTGAAGCGGCTCGGCTCGCAGACCCCGGAGGACCGCCGCTGGCGGGCCGAAGTGCTGGACGTCCGCGGCCACCTGTTCATCCAGTGCAAGGAACACCGCGAAGTCCAGGTTGCCGGCGCCAAGGGGGCAGCGAAGGGCGCGAAGAAGACCGAGGTCTACATGCACGCGGACACCGGCTCCATGTCCGGTGGCGAGCGGCAGCGCTTCACCGCATTCATCATGGCGGCGGCGCTGAGCTACCAGCTGGGCATCGCCGAGCAGGGCTTCACCACGTACGGCACGGTCATGATGGACGAGGCGTTCGTGCTCGCCTCGGAGGAATTCGCCGGCGCGGGCATCAAGGCGCTGCATGAGTTCGGCTTCCAGCTCCTGCTGGCCGCGCCGGAGAACGTCATCGACCTTTCCCGGCACCTTGGCTCGGTGACGGAGATCCTCCGGGACAAGCGCACCAACCGTTCCGGTGTCCTGACGGCTCCGGTGATCGCCGCACGTCCGGGCACGGAGGGCACCTGGCGCTCCGAGGCGAACCCCGTGGACATCGTCCTGCGCTGACCGCACCCCTCTCCCTTGAAGCAACGCGGGGTCATTTACGGCCCATAAACGCCACCGTAATGGGCCGTAAGTGACCCCGCGTTGCTTGGGCCGGGGCTAATTGCCTTGGACGCGCTCCACGAACTGGGCCGTGCGGGCCACCAGCCCTTCGATCTGCCGCAGCACGACCGCGGCCGGGTCCGGGTTGATCTCGTTGGCCGCAGGCTCCACCCTGACATTGCGGCAGCACAGGAAATCGGCGCAGATCAGGGTGCCCAGCGTGTTGCCGTTGCGGCCGGACTGCCCGGCGCGCTTGGCCACCCACAGCAGGACGTCGTCCTTGGAGAACACGTCCCGGCACAGCTCGCAGAGCACGGAACGGTTCTTCTTGGCCCCGCCTTCAGGGGCCCGGAGCATGATGCCGGCGGGACCCTTCGGCCCCTGCACCACGAGATAGCCGCGGAGGGGCATCTTCGCGTCCCGCCAGGCCAGGAAGTCCAATGCTTCCCAATCCAGGGTGTCGAAGCTCTTGGGCAGATTGAGTTTGGCGGCTTCTGAGCGGCTCGCGTTGATGAAGGACGAGCGGATCTGCTGCGCCGTGAATTTTTGCATGACGGACACTTTCGAAAATCGGATGGCTCCGGCCAGACGGGCGCGCGGCGCGCCAGGCGGATTGTGGGCAGAAGACTGCCAGCCTGCAACTCCGGTGTGGGGCAAGGCGTCTCGCGGGACTAGTCCGTGCTGGTCCGGGACTTCGCGGGAAGGGCCTGCGCGGGCGGGGCTGGCAGGAGCGCGGGCGCGTAGCAGGCCACAGCGGCCACCCCGCTAACCGTGGCAACAGTCATCGTCGCGATGTCCATGCTCACTTCCCCCGTCCCAACACATCACCGGTTCCGATTATCCGGCGAGCCCATCCTCGCAAAGCCCGGGATTCGTGTCCAGTTCGCATTCCGCACCCGGCGGCTGGGCCTTGAGTAGTGCAACGAGGGGCGCATCGATGCTCCGGTGCACTTCAAAGGGCAATTGAGACAATTACGTTACTCAAACCTTTCTTAATTATACAAAGGATAGGCTAGCCTTACTTAGGTTTGCATCACTTACCTAAGGAGTTCCGTGGCTTCCGCCCTTTTCACCCGTTCAGGCGGCCGCCCCGCCGGCCGCCGCCTCCGCAAGAGCGCAGGGCGGGCCGCAGCCCTCCTGGCCGCCGTCGCGCTGACCCTGACCGCCTGCTCTACCGGACCTGCCGGCTCGACGGCGGCGGACGCTCCCTCCCAGCCGGCCAGCACCGTCTTCCCGGTGACCATCAAGCACGTCTTCGGCGAGACCACCATCAAGGAACAGCCCAAGCGCGTAGTCACCGTTTCCTGGGTCAACGACGACGTCGCGATCGCCCTCGGCGTGGTTCCCGTGGGCGTGCCCAAGAACGAATGGGGTGGTAATGACAAGGGCTCCACACCGTGGAAGGACGCCGCACTGGAAGAGCTTGGCGCCGGGTTCGGTTCCGCGAAGGCCCCCGTCCGGTTCTCCGAGGCTGACGGCATCAACTTCATCGAGATCGCCAAGCTGAACCCGGACGTCATCCTCGGCGCCTACTCCGGCCTGACGGAGGAGGACTACAAGAAGCTCGGCGAGATCGCCCCCGTCGTGGCGCACCCGGAGCTGGCCTACGGCACGCCGTGGCAGGACTCCACCACCATCATCGGCAAGGCCCTTGGCAAGGAAGCCGAAGCCGCCAAGCTGGTCTCCGACACCGAGGCCACGATCAAGGACAAGGTCTCCAAGTACCCCCAGATCGCCGGAAAGTCTTTCATCTACGGCAACCTGGAACCGGACAAGAGCGACGGCGTCAACGTCTACACGGCCAACGACAACCGTCCCCGCTTCCTCAACGAAATCGGCATGAAGCTCGCATCCGTTGTCGAGGACAACTCCAAGGGCTCCAAGGAATTCTTCATCCCGTGGTCCGCCGAAAAGGCCAACGAGCTGACCTCGGACATCTTCGTGACCTGGGTGCCGGATGCGGCCACCACCGACTCCATCAAGGCTGACCCGCTGCTGGGCCAGATCCCGGCCGTCAAGGCCGGCGCGCTGGTTGCCGACTCGAACAACACGCTGACGCTGTCCATCTCCGCTTCCTCGCCGCTGAGCCTGCCGTGGTCCCTGGACACGTTCCTGCCGCAGCTGGCCGGCGCCGCGGACAAAGTCGCCGCCGCGGCGAAGTAACACGCTTCCATGGCAATCAGTACGGCGACGGCGCCCGCCGGCAGTGTGCCCGGCGCACCTGTCGCCCCCGCCGGGAGGAAAGCCCCCGCAAGGCAGGCCGCCTGGCTGCTGGCCGCCGTCGTGGTCCTTGTCCTGGTCTGCGCGGCGTCCCTGGCTGTGGGCGCCCGCGGAGTGCCGCTCGGCACCGTCTGGCAGGCCCTGACGCAGTACGATCCCGCTGACGGCGACCACGCCGTCATCCACGCCCGCGTCCCCCGCACCGTACTGGGTCTGTTGGCCGGCGGCGCCCTCGGACTGGCTGGCGCGGCCATGCAGGGGGTGGCCCGCAACCCGCTCGCGGACCCGGGGATCATCGGTGTCAACGCCGGCGCGGCCCTCGCCGTCGTCACCGGGATCTACGTCTTCGGCGTCTCGTCCCTGACCGGCTACATCTGGTTCGCGTTCATCGGCTCCGCGGCAGCCGCCGTCATCGTCTACCTGATCGCGTCACTTGGCAGGGAAGGCGCGACGCCGGTCAAACTGGCACTGGCCGGCGCGGCCCTGAGCGCGGGGCTGTATTCGCTGATGAACGTCGTCCTGGTCTCCAGCCAGGACACCCTGGACCGGTTTCGCTTCTGGCAGGTGGGCGGGATCGCCGGCCGGGACTGGTCTGTGGTGCTGCCCGGGCTGCCGTTCCTGGCCGCCGGGGCGCTGATTGTGCTGTTCACCGGACGGATCCTTAACAGCCTGGCCCTCGGGGATGACATCGCCCGCGGCCTGGGCCAGCGCGTCGGACTGGTCCGCGCCGTCACCGCGTTGGGCATTGTGCTGCTCTGCGGCTCGGCCACGGCGCTGGCCGGGCCGATCGGATTCGTCGGCCTGGTGGTTCCGCACGCCGTCCGCTTCCTGACCGGCCCGGACTACCGCTGGATCCTGCCGTTCTCGCTGGTCCTGGCACCGGTGCTGCTCCTGCTGTCGGACGTGGTGGGCCGTGTCATCCTGTTGCCCGGCGAAGTCCCGGCGGGCATCATGACAGCGCTGGTGGGTGCGCCTGTCTTTGTGTGGCTGGTCCGCCGCGGGAAGGGGGCAGGGCTGTGAGCAAGGCAGACCTCGCCAACGTCAGGCGCGAGCTGGGGGAGAACGCACCCGCCGAGCGCGAACTGGCCGAACCGGCCGGCCCGGTCCGCGCCAATGGGGGGCCGCTCCGCCGTGTGCTGATGGGCCGTGTGTTGATGAGCCGGACGGCCCTGCTGGCCTTCGCCGTCGTTGTGCTCTTCGCCGTCAGCATCCTGCTGGGCAGCTACACCGTCACCGTCCCGGACTTCGTCAGGATCCTCACGGCCCACCTCACCGGTGGCGAGAGGATCCCCGGCGCCAGCTTCATCGTGATGGAAACCAAGCTGCCGCGGGCAGTCATCGGCACCATGATCGGCATTGCCTTCGGGCTCTCGGGCACCCTGTTCCAGACGATGCTGCGCAATCCACTGGCCAGTCCCGACGTGATCGGCATCAGCTACGGGGCCAGCGCGGCCGCCGTCACCGCCATCGTCGTTTTCGGCGCCTCCGGAGCGGCGGTGTCCGGCGCGGCACTGTGCGGGGCCGTGGCGGTAGCCGTCCTGATCTACACAATCTCGCGCAGCGGTTCCCTCGGATCTGGCGGCGGCAATCACGCCAACAAAGCCGGAAGCCGGCTCATCCTGGCCGGCATCGGCATCGCCGGGGCATTGAACGCCGTGGTCAACTTCCTCATGACGCGGGCCGATATCCGCACCGCGGCCGAGGCCCTGATCTGGCTGAACGGATCCCTGAATTCCGCCAGCTGGGACCGTGCCGGAGTGCTGGCCCTGGCGCTGCTGGTCCTGGTGCCCGCCGCCGCCGTCCTCGCCGGCCCTCTGCGCATCCTGGAACTCGGAGACGACGCCGCCGCCGGGCTCGGCATCCGGGTGGGCATCACCCGGCTGGGCGTGGTGGCCGTTGCCGTCGCCCTTGCCGCCGTCGCCACTGCAGCTGCCGGGCCCGTGGCCTTCGTCGCCTTCCTGGCCGGCCCCATCGCGCGCCGCTTCACGGGCAAGGCCAGTCTTCCGGCCGGCGCGTTCGTCGGCGCCCTGATTGTCCTCGCCGCCGACTACTTCGCCGCCAACATCGCACCCCTGCTGCTGGACGGCACCGTCCTTCCCGTCGGTGTGGTCACCGGTGCGCTGGGAGCACCGTTCCTGCTGTGGCTCCTGGTCACGGCCAACCGAAAGGACGCCTGACATGGCAGTTCTCAACGCCAAGGACCTGACGCTGCAGTACGACCAGCGCCGGGTGGTGGAAGGCCTCACGGCGGAGATTCCCGAGGGGAAGGTGACAATGATCGTGGGCGCCAACGCCTGCGGCAAATCCACGCTCCTCCGCGGCCTGTCCAGGCTGCTGAAGCCGGCCGGCGGCACCGTGACCCTGGACGGCAAGGACATCCATTCCCGCCCGGCCAAAGAACTCGCCCGCATCCTCGGCCTGCTCCCGCAGCACCCCACCGCCCCCGACGGCATTCTGGTCCGGGACCTCGTGGGCCGCGGACGCTACCCGCACCAGGGGTTCTTCCGCAGCTGGAGCGCGGGTGACGATCTCGCTGTGCACCGTGCGCTGGAAGCCACCGAAACGCTGGAGCTCGCCGAACGCAACGTCGACGAACTCTCGGGTGGGCAGCGCCAGCGCGTCTGGATCGCGATGGCGCTGGCCCAGGAATCCGACGTTCTGCTGCTCGACGAGCCAACCACCTACCTGGATCTGGCACACCAGGTGGAGGTCCTGGACCTGATCACGGACCTGAACCGGCGCCGCGGCACCACCGTGGCAATCGTCCTGCACGACCTGAACCTGGCGGCCCGGTATGCGGACCACGTCATCGCCATGAAAGGCGGCCGGATCGTCGCCGAGGGCACCTCTACCGACGTCGTCACCGAGGACCTGGTCCGTGACGTCTTCGGCCTGGACTCGCGGGTGCTGCCCGACCCCATTTCCGGCACGCCGTTGATCATCCCGCTCGGCCGGCACCACGCCGAGTTCCCAAAATCAGAAACAGCAACCCTGGAGTTGGTCCCATGAGGGCAGTTAACAGCAGCGCAACAGCCGGCAGTGCAACGGGCGGCACTGCAGCAGACAGCAGCCAGTCGCGGGTACGCCGTACGCCCTCTGGCGTAAGCAACGCGCCGCCCACCCAACCAATGACCCTGGCGTTCGACGTGACGGTCGCCGCGGTGCAGGAGCTCAGCCCCAACTTCCGCCGGATCACCTTCGGCGGATACTCCCTGCGTGGCTTCGGCGTCCACGGCGAAACCCTGGACCTGCGCGTGAAGCTGATGATCCCGTCCCTTGCCGGGGACAGCACCCAGCTGCCGCTGCCGGTGTTCCACATGGAGCAGGCCGGCTGGTACCAGGAATGGCTGGCCATGGATCCCGCGATCCGTGGCTCCATGCGCACCTACACAGTGCGGCAGGAACGCCTCGACTCCGTGTATCCGGAGATCGACGTCGACTTTGTCATGCACTTCGACGCCGCCGGAAACGGCGGACCCGCCGCGAACTGGGCGCTGAACGCCAGGCCCGGCGACGCCCTCACCCTCATTGGACCCAACAACCGGGCCGCGCACTGTGTCACGGCGGAGACCTACTCCGGCATCGAATGGCGGCCGGGCCTGGCCCAGCGCGTACTGCTTGCCGGTGACGAGACCGCTGTCCCGGCCATCAGCGCCATCCTGGAAAGCCTCCCGTCGTACATCAGCGGACATGCGTTTCTTGAGGTCCCCGAGCCCGGCGACTTCCTGGATCTGAGGTCCGACGCCGACGTCGAAATCACCTGGCTGGCACGCGGCGCCTCGATCGGCCGCTCACGTCCGCACGGCGAACTCCTGCAGGAAGCCGTCCGCGCCGCTGTTCCCGAACCCGGCTGGGTCGGCCTCCGGCCGCCCTCTGATTCTGCGGCCGGCGGCGGGGCAGGGCCCGAACCCGATGACGTGAACGTGGACCAGGACATCCTCTGGGAGACCCCCGCCCGGATGGACGCCGCGATGATCGGAGCCGGCAAGAACCCGGACAAGCCCGCCGGGGCACTGCCGTTCTACGCCTGGATCGCCGGCGAAGCGGGCACCGTCAAGGAGTTGCGGCGGTACTTGGTGCGGGACGTGGGGATTGACCGGAAACAGGTCGCGTTCATGGGGTACTGGCGGCAGGGGAAAGCTGAGCTGTAACCGACGCTCCCGCAGGTCCTGCGGTTCTTGCCCTGACGCTCCCGCAGGTCCTTCCGGGCTTACGCCCGCCACCGGTGCTTTGCCGTCGCTCGCGGTGTGCAGGTTGCTGTGCGGCTTCGCCCGCAATCGCTGCTTTGCCGTCGCTTAGACACCTCCTGCGGCCGCGGGCGGCCTTAGTCGGCGATGCGCTCCTTTGCAAAGCGGCGATTGCGGTCTTGGGGGTGGGTTACCTTCAGTGCGGCCCGGGTGACATTAAGGACACTCGCCGGTTGCGGTTGCGGTTGCGGTTGCGGTTGCGGTTGCGGCTCGCTCGGCCGGTCATCTTGGGTTAACTCTCCCTTTCCCTGGCCGCTTTTTGCGGGGGTTAGTTTGGACGGATGGGTTCAGTTCCTTTGCTTCCGGATCGAGGCGGGCGGCGGGTCTTTGTTGCCTTGGGGGATTCCTTCACCGAGGGCGTGGGGGACTACGATCCCCGCCTCCCCAACGGCGTGCGGGGCTGGGCAGACCGGGTTGCGGAGGGGCTGGCCAAGGAGCAGCCGGGGTGGGAGTACGCCAATCTGGCCATCCGCAGCAAACGGCTGCGCCACATCGCCGGCGAACAGCTTGGTCCCGCCGTGGCCATGGAGCCGACCCTCGTCACGCTCTACGCGGGCGGCAACGACATCCTGGATTTCGGCACGGACATCGGGGCCCTCATGCGGGACTACGAGTCCCTGGTGGCTGCGCTCGCCGGCACGGGGGCAACGCTGGTGCTCTTCACCGGCTTCGACGTCAAGGTCTCGGCGCTGCTGGAGCCGCTGAAGAAACGCAACGCCTTCTATAACCGGCGCGTCCGCGAGATCGCCGGCCGCTACGGCGCGGTGCTGGTGGACTACTGGTGCTTCGACGCCTTCCATGACCCGCGGATGTGGGATTCGGACCGGCTGCATATGTCCAAGGCAGGCCACAAATACCTCGCCTCACAGGTCCTGGACCACCTCGGCGTGCCGCACAAGATCAAACCCAGGGAATGGGAGCCGCCCGTGAAACCGGGCCTGCGGGAGTGGGAACGCCGGCAGCGCCGCTGGGTCCGCGACTGGGTATTGCCGTTGTTCGGGCGGAAGCTCCGCGGCGTAACCCTCGGCGATCAGCTCCGGCCGCGCTGGCCCGAACCCGTGCGGGTCCCGCGCAAGGGCGGCCTGAAGAAACTGCTGCCCGACCAGCGCGCCAGCGGCCAGCCCGGCGCCGGGTAGCCGCCGGGACTTAGCTGTCCAGCAGGTTTTCGTAGCCCGGAGCCACCCTGTTGGCGTGGAACTCCATGACCTCGAATTCAGCCACACCGTTGACGTAGAACGGGTCCTTGGCCAGGGCGGCGTCGAGGCTGGCCCGGTCCGCGTTCGAGAGCAACAGACCGCCGGTGCGGGGGATTTTGCGCCCCGCGACCATGAAGACGCCGTCGTCGAAGGCTGCCTGCAGCCACGTCACGTGCGCCGGAAGATGGAACTCCACAATGTCCTCGGGGACTTTGTATGTCAGGGAGACTACGTACATGCGGCCAGCCTACCGGTAGCTGGCCACGGACAGGCGGGAAGTTTTCCGGAATTGCCCGGCTGAAGTTGAATCGTCAAGCTTCCAGTCTCCTAGAATGTAGCCATGACAGAACCCCGCTGGCTCAACGCCGACGAACGCCGGGCCTGGCTGGCCCAGCTCAGCATCAACACCATGCTGCCGGCCGCCCTGGACACCCAGCTCCACGCCGCGGGCAAGCTTTCCCTGTTCGACTACAACGTGCTGGCGATGCTTTCCGAGGCCGAAGGGCGCTTCCTGCCCATGAGTGAGCTCGCCGCGCGCACCAGCGCCTCCCTGTCCCGGCTCTCGCATGTGGTCACCAAGCTGCAGAACCGCGGCTGGCTGGAGCGCAGGCCGCACCCGGGCGACGCCCGCGTGACCACGGCCCACCTGACCGATGCCGGAATGCAGACGATTGTGAAACTCGCCCCGGGGCATGTCGAGGCGGTCCGCTCACTGTTCCTCGACGCCCTGAGCCCCGAGGACGTCGCGGACCTGGCCCGGATCGGCGAAAAGATCGTGGCCCGACTCGACGACGACCACTGGATCCTGCGCGACATCTAAGCGCGACAGCCGAAGGCGCCGCAGTCCGACGTCGGGCATCACCGTCTTTGTTGCTCACGGCAACTGCTGGCAGACTGGATCCATGGATTTCACGTCCCGCTACGTTGCCCTTGGAGACTCCTTTACGGAAGGCGTCGGCGACGACGACCCTACCCGGCCCAACGGTGTCCGGGGCTGGGCGGACCGGGTGGCAGAGGGGCTTGGCGCCGCCGATCCCGGCTTCGGGTACGCGAATCTTGCCATCCGCGGACGGAAACTCCGCCAGATCCTGGCCGAACAGGTCGATGCCGCCGTCGCCCTCAATCCCACCCTGGTCAGCATCTACGCTGGCGCCAACGACATCCTCCGGCCCAAGGTCGACATCGATGACCTGCTGGCCGAATACGATGCCGGAATCCGCAAGCTCACGGCCACCGGCGCCACCGTGGTGATGTTCACCGGCTTCGATGCGCGGGGCTCCAAGATTTTCGGCACCATGCGCGGCCGTACGGCCATCTACAACGAACTGGTTCGCGGCATCGCCGGGGACCACGGGGCCCTGCTGGTCGACTATTGGCGTTTCAGCGAGTACTACGACTGGGGCATGTGGGCCACGGACCGGATGCACATGTCTGCCGCCGGCCACGCGAACATGGCCAAGCACGTCCTCACGGTGCTGGCACACGAGCACTCGATTGACGTCCCGCCCATGACGCCGGTTCCCGAGCTGAGCCGGGTGGACGCCCTCCGCGCGAATGCCCGGTGGGTCCGCGAATTCGCCGGCCCGTGGGTTGTCCGGCGCGTCACCGGCAAGTCGTCCGGCGACGGCCTGGAGCCGAAGTACGGCCAGCTGACCCACCTCTAGAACGGCACCCTAGGCGCGGAACCCCGGCGTCGCGAGCAGTTCCCCGTCGCGGCGGACGGCGAGGACATCGATCTCCCAACCGTCCGTGGCCCGGTGCAGCATCGCGGTCCCGCCGGCCACGATCGCCGTCGCGAGCACATCGGCGGTGACAATGTCTGCCGCGGCCACGGAGACCTGGGCGAACCCGGCGCCGGAGGAGCCCGCGGTCCGACTTCCGGCTCCTGCTGCCCAGATATGGTCACCCCGCTCCGCTGAGCCCGACGTCGCAAGGGCGCACCGGGGGCCAGATCCGCCCAGCTCGTACGCGGCAAGCAGCGCCGAGCGGTCCAGCGGGTCAACGACGCCGGCCGCCCACGCGGTTCCGCTGCCCGGCACGGGCGAGCCCATCACTAACACGTCGCCGCCGGCATTCAAGCACCAGTCGGTGATCCCGCGGCTCCGCAACGCCTCACCGGCCTGCCCGACCGCGTAGCCCTTGATAAGCCCCGAAAGGTCCAGCACACCGTCGGGCCGCTCCGGGGAGAACGCGCCCTCCGTCCTGAGCCGCCAGCCGAGCGCCTCCGCGCAGCGGTCCCGCATCGCGGCGGATGAGTCCCGCAGGGAAAGCTCGCCCCGCGCCAGCCGGCTGGCCTCCGAATCGGGGCGGTACAGGCTGAAGGTTTCGTCCAACCCGGCAAAGACGCGCTCGACGGCGGCGCTTGCGGCGTCGAGCCCGCCCTCCCCGCCCACAGTTTCCGGGACGGCCCCCACTGGAACGGTCAGGCTGATGACTGTGCCCATCGAGCCAAACGTCCTGGCCCGCAGGGCAGAGCCGCCCAGCTCAGAGGTTGGCTGCATCGAGGGCCGCCTGCAGGGAGTTCAAGTACGCCTCGGAAGTCACCGTGGCGCCACTGATGGTCTGCACATCCGCGGATTGGGATTGGAGCACTTCGGCGCGCAGGAGCGGGGCGGCCCGGTTGCTGATCTGCACGGACTTTCGTTCAGCATCGGTCAGCTGCAGCGCCGTGACGTCGGTGATCTTTCCGGCTTGAACCGTGATTTGCACCTGCACGGAGCCGAACCGGGTCTGGACGACCGAGCCAGGGTACGTCCCTACGGCCTTGGCCGAGGCCCCTGTGGTGCCCGCACCCGACGCGCCGGACGAACCCGACGCGCCGGACGAACCCGTGGACCCGGTGGTCCCGGCGGCCGCGCTTGCGACGGAGCTGCCGGTATCGGCTACATGGACGCCGGACTGCCAGCCGGCGATGAGGATGCCGGCGGAGGCCAGGGCGGCTGAAACTGCTGCGCGGGTTCTCACCAGTCGAACCTTTCGTAGTGGATTTGGTCTTCCCGGACGCCGGCTGCGCGGGCGTCTTCAAGCACTTTGTCTGCCCAGGCGGAGGGGCCGCAGACGTACACGTCGGCGTCGGCGATCTTCGGGTCATAACTGGCAAGCCGGTGGCCGGCACGGGCGGCGTGCTCCGGAAGCCAGGTCTGGATGCCGGCCGGGCGGGAGCCGGTCAAGTGGAAGAGCGTGGCGCCGCGGCGCCGGCAGAGATCGAGGATCTCCTCGCCCAGGTAGAGCTCGGATTCACTGTGGCCGCGGAGGATGACAGTGGCGTTGCCGGGCTGGAATGGCGTGCTCTCCAGCAGGGCACGAACCGGCGTGATGCCAATTCCGGCTCCCACCATGACCACATGGGTGCGGCTCCGCGCGGACGTGCTGAACAGCCCGTATGGTCCCTCCACTGCCACCTTGGTGCCGGGCTTCAGCGACGCCAGCTGGGATGACCCCTTGCCCAGGTTGCGGACAGTGATCCTCAGCGTGCCCTGGCCGGCGGCGTCGAAGTGGACGGGTTCGGCGGACAGGCTGAACGGGTGCGGATGCCACCACAGGCCCGGAGCCAGGAACCGCCAGATAAAGAACCGGCCGCCACTGCCTGTCAGCTCGTCCAGTCGAAGACCGGACATTTCAATGCTGACCACCCCGGGGGCCACCCGCACCACGCGCTTGACGGTCAACTGGTGCCTGAATGTTGCCACCACAGGCTGGACCACCCGGTAGTAGAGGAGCGCGGCGCCGGTCGCGATGCAGAGGGCCAGCCAGTACCAGCGCTGCCAGGTTCCCTCGGCAAAGAGAGCGCCCACGCTGAACTGGTGGGGGAGCGAGGTCAGGACGGCCGCGTATGTCAGGAGGTGTACGGCGTACCAGAATTCGTAAGGGAACCGACGTCGGACGGCTACCAGGGAGGTGACGACGACGGCGATGAACAGGAGCATGGAAATGTAGGCCAGCCACATGTCAGGCACAAGGAACCAGAGGGCAACCGACTCGCTGACGGGGTCCAGCCCTTCCGCCATGCCGTAGCCGATCGCAATGAGGACTCCGTGCGCCAGCAGCAGGTACAGGGCCGGTTTGCCCAGCTTGCGGTGAAACTCAAGGGCGCGGTCGTGGCCGACTGTCTGGTCGATGAGTGGGATTCGGGCCGCCAGCAGCAGCATGAGAAGCACCAGGTCCATGCCGGCGAGGCCGGCTACAATCCCCAGCGCGGTGAAGGAACCGGCTGGAGTCGAGAAGCCAGCCATTCCGCCGTCGGCCAGCCACAAGGCGACCGCGCCGGCCAGCGACGTCCAGAAAAGGACCGTCAACAGATCCGCTCTTAGCAACCGCCGGCGGTACTGCGCCCTGAAGGGGTTCACAGCGCCGCCGGAGCTGCGGCGAATCCCGGGACGGTTCGTCAGAAGTTGTGTGTTCATGGATCCAGAATTGCCCCCCTGCCTATCATTTCGCTGTGAAAAGCCTTCGTCGGGCATATGACTCGGGAGGGCACCGGCCCGACGCCTGCACTGGCTGTGGGGCGCTACCCTATACACCATTCAGCGCCGGATTGGTCTTTAAATCGCCGAACTCGTAGACTTGGTAGGCGCTAGGTGGCGCGGAGCGTGCGCAATTGCTCCGGTTGGCAGGACCCGTCTGAAAAATCGACGGTCCTGGAGGCCGGTAGTTAGGGGCTCAAGTTGCGCGCATTCCTGTATTCGCCCAGCATCCCGGCACTTCGCAATGACGGTCCAACAGATCGCCGGCGCCAGGTGCCCGTGGCCCACAATCTTCGCCGCAGTGAGGAAGCAGACGGTTTGTGCCGTCTGCCTGAATCCCGCGGACAACGACGGTTGGGGGAGGGAGCCGGATGCGGACGCCGCCCAACGCACGGTCAACGGGAACTCCGTTAGCCGTTTCATTTATTTTTTGAGGAGAGTCGTCATGGCAGCACACTGCCAGGTGACCGGAGCCGAGCCGGGCTTTGGACACAGCATTTCGCACTCGCACCGTCGCAACAAGCGCCGGTTCGACCCGAACATCCAGAAGAAGCGCTACTGGGTTCCGTCCCTGCGCCGTAATGTCACGCTGCAGGTTTCTGCTCGTGGCATCAAGACCATCGACGTACGCGGCATTGACGTAGTCGTCGCCGCCATCCTGGCACGAGGAGTGAAGCTCTAATGGCAAAGGATAAGGACGTACGTCCGATCATCAAGCTGAAGTCGACCGCGGGCACGGGCTACACCTACGTGACGCGCAAGAACCGTCGTAACGACCCGGACCGTCTGGTCCTGAAGAAGTACGACCCCAAAATCCGCCAGCACGTCGAATTCCGAGAGGAGCGCTAAACACATGGCTAAGAAGTCAATGATCGCTAAGAACGAACAGCGTAAAGTCATCGTCGAGCGTTACGCTGCAAAGCGCCTCGAACTGAAGAAGGCTCTGGTTGATCCCAACTCAACCGACGAAGTACGCGAAGCTGCTCGCCTCGGCCTGCAGAAGCTGCCCCGCAACGCCTCGCCGGTACGTCTGCGTAACCGCGACATCATCGATGGCCGTCCGCGCGGTACCTTCCAGAAGTTCGGCATCTCCCGTGTTCGCTTCCGCGACATGGCTCACCGCGGTGAGCTCCCGGGCATCACGAAGTCTTCCTGGTAATTCAGGACTCCTGAAGCCAGTGGCTTGAAGAAGGGCCGGCAACCATTTGGTTGCCGGCCCTTCTCGCGTTTAAGGACTTGGCGGCTTCACGGCCCCCACTGTTCCCTTCGGCCGTGACGCACCACACACTGCTGGCTTACGACGCCGGCGGGCCTGGTTGGGTGGTTTTGGGTTGTGGTGGCGGGGTTTTTGGGTGGTGGGGTGGGTGTGGGGGGTGGAGTTGCGGTGGGGGCGTGGTGGGTGTATTGTTTTCTAAGTCGCCGCGAGGGAGACCAGCGGAAATGCTGGGAACCGGAGGCGGCCAATCC
>NZ_JBFTHT010000028.1:0-37698 GCF_056394385.1 Arthrobacter sp. 10N44_2
CGCATATCAGTCTGACCGCGCCGTCGCCATTGACACGCTGACCACCCCCGCCAGACACACCGGCAAGCAAAATGAGAAGCGGTCCCGGGCAACCCAACCCGGGACCGCTTCCCCACGCCCTTGACAAACAATCACTACATATCAGTCGAGCGCCCGTTCACCTCGGTGGGCGGGCGCTTTCTTGCGTTCCCGTACGATGGCGCCATTGCATCGTTCACTCTCGACGGAGAAACCTACGAGTACCTCAGGTCCGCAGCCGGCCTCTCGGCGAAGGCAAACTGGTCCTGATAGTACGGAACATACCCCAAGGTCAAGGCCAGCGTCCCGCTGGCCGGCGGCGGCACGGTCGGCGTCTGCGCCGTCGACAAAGGCTGGAACCCCTCCAGCATGCTCGTCGTCTGGACTGACGGGGCCGACCAAAAGCACTGGGCATGGGTACCGTCCGGCAACATCCGCCGCGTCACCGACTCCGAATGGGACATCGAAGAGTACCGCCGCTGCCCGAAAGCTCCGTGGCATCAATGGGGCCAGTGCCTGCCATCGTTGGCGTCACGACGTCCATCAAGTAAGCGACTGGCCCAGCCACGTCTTCGACCTCGATGGCCCACTCAGCGTCCTGGAGGCGGCGTGGAACGTCAAGGAACTGCTGCGCACCGGCCCACTGCAGGACGCCAGCACTGCGAAGACCAGACTCGGGGAACTCGTCGACCACGCCGCCCAGCCCGAGACGACCAAGCTCTGGCGCACGGACTTCCGATAGTGGAAGGAAATCGAAGTCCTCATAGTCACCGGCGCAACAGTGGCGAAAGTGGACGCGAACAACACCTCAACCAAACACCTGAAACGCAGGGACAGATGGTTCGTCAATAGCCGAAGGTACACGACCCGCGTCATACTCAGAAGCGCCGCCAGAACAGCGGCCTGTTCATCCACAAACTGCGTACTCCACAGGCCCATTTTTCAGCTACGACACGGAATTAATTCCCAACCAGCCACAAAATGCCGCTAACCCTGAGCAAAGAAGCTGGACATCCACGGATCCACCAGAGCCTGGCGTTGAGTGAGAATCCTATCTGGAGACCTTGCCACAAGACGATCCACAACGACCGCGTCAGATGCCCGTGGGAGACATGTGCTACGGAAGTCACTGGTATCCACAAGAGTTGAAGGACGAGTTCGCCACCGATCCCTAATCTGACTTGCCGCTATGTCTGTGAACCCAGGAGGCGGCTGCAAGCCAGTCCACTGATCGATCTTGCCGCGGAGAAAGTATTCCTGGGTTGCATTCCATGTGTGACCGCTGGCACGTTTATTGAAGAGGAAATTCAGGGGGTTACCCTGATAGACCGAACCTCCGGCTGCCGCCACTGCGTCGGCCAGGGCAGTATCAATTGCCCTATTAACCCTTGCCCAATTGCCAACCGACCGAAGGTCGTCTCGGGCGAGGAGTATCGTGGGACCGCCGGGATGACCACCATATTTATACGCCTGCGCCATGCCACGCCGGACAGTAATATCTGCCTTCGTGAGGTAGATGAACTGGACACCGCTACCAACCAAGATCGCTCGAGAATACTCGTGTGCGTGAAGCAAGTCCTCCAGGTGGTGTTCTCCATACCAGTCGTCATCATCCATCTTGGCGATGAGAGAACCGTCCGCCATCTCTGTCATGGAATTCATAAGGTCTCCAAAAACTGAATCCGCAGGAGCCTCATGGACCAGTGCCGACATCGAGGAGAGCTCGCTACGATCCTGCACGGAAATGTCGCTTACGGTGAATCCATGGAAGCCAAATATCGGCTGAATAGACTTCCAGCTCTGGCGGCGGAGCTGCTCAATGGCATTAGAAATGAATTCAGGACGCTTAGACGGAATCAGGACACTGATCGTCGGACGCGGAGTATGTTTGGCTTCACGTCCAGCAGCATTCAAAAACAGGTCCAGGACGTTTCTATTCCCATGTCCTTGGTACGCGGCCCTGTGAGCTGAAGCGACGAACGCCTCCCTCGAAAGCCGGTCCCCAAAGAGACTTTCGGTTGCGTTGTTGTAAACCTTGTGAAGCGAGTTCGACAAGTAACGCGCGGTCAGAGGGTCCAAATCATGGGGAACTACAGGCACGCCAGCTGCTGCAGCGTCAATGAGGAAAGACGCCCTTTGCGCCGGACCTGTGTGGGAATCAGCATAGTCATTGACGAATGAAAAGGTGCGAAGTGCGCCAACCAAACGCTCGCTAAGCCTCGCGTCATCCAAATAGCCCAGAACAACAGAACTTGTGTCTGCAACGAGTTTTTGGCCCTGGCGACCTGATCGCCTAATACTGCAACTACCCGATGAAGGGATTGGGTCAAACCCAACAGGGTTTATCACCTCTGTATCAACCGGGGGAATTGACAGTAAGGCATCTAAATCGGCTGCGAAGCCTCTGAATTCATCCATAGGTGCAGCTGTAGCGATTCTCGTCCACGTATCCCCCGCAGTCTCCCTAATTCGGATAACCGGCGGATGATCCAGGGGCAGGGGCTCTACGACTTCCGCGGTGATGAGCAGGTCAACTTCCGGCTTGGGGCCGGGATTGTTACCAGCGTCGTTCGAATACAAAGTCGAGGCCGGAAGATGCTTCGCCATGGAGTCCCCGAAGCCCCAGCCAGAATCTACGTTTGGGGCCAAACCAATACGTAGCGATGGAGTAACTCGTCGATGCGCCGGGAGGCCGTCGCCGAGGCACGCCGCAATGATCCGCTTGAGAGGCACTTGCCGAGCCAGTTTCACGTAGAGCTCAGTGTGCTCAATAGGAGTGCGCCTAAATTGACGCTTGGTCTCCAGCGCATAGCGGCCGTTCACAATTCCTGGCGGAGTCGACAAGAGATTGCCGGGCACCCGTCCCGCGACCAAAAGTCTGAGGGACTTGGTACTTCCGAATGAATCCGCAGTCAATTGCAGTTTCTTAAGATCCGCAACTGACGAAGCTACAATCACGATCTCGTTCATCACAGTTTGCGCCCAATTTACGTCCACAACCAAGGGCACTGACGCGCCATGTGTATGGATGGAAAACGCGGACTCCGGCAGAACGGAGGTCAGCTCCGAGTCTCGCCCCGCTTTGCGGCAGTCAATCCGTAAGGTGTTGGTCATTCCGTGGCTCCCCGCGAAGCCCCGATCGAGGCAACCACTTCCTCGACTGGCCGACTTATGCCAGCCTCTTCACCAGATTTCCAAGTTTCACCGAACATTTCACGCACAAATTGTCGGCTTTCAGCTCCGGAGGAAACAGCGGAGGAGAACCCAGCACGACTCAAAGCCCGTGTGCGCCAGAACTCAAGGGACACCCCATCGTTGTTCACCACGTAAGCAACGACACCCTTCGGGTCGGCGAGTGCATCCTTAAGAATTTTGTCAACACTGTCTCTTGCTAGCTTTACTCCGGCAGCAACCCTCAATGTAAACGGAGAGGGAAATCCGGAGACCGGTCTTTCCTCAAGGACGACAACTCTGGAATTTGCAGAATAGTATTCGATGAGTTCCGTTGTTGCCACGGAATTCTGTGAGAAGACCTCAATACTGAGATCTGTGAAGGACGAGGCCAGCAAATCGTCCGCAGTTGAATGTATGGTTTCGAAGCTATCGTCGGGGAGGGCAATGATCTGAGCCCGAACCTTTGGGACCTGCCAAACGGCATTGACGAGCCGGGGCCGTGAGCGATCATGCGCGATGTAATTGGCCAAGAGCCCTCGACGGTCTCGCTTGATCTTCTCACCGTTGACACTCATTGCCCGTAAACCCAAATGGTAGCCGTGGCACGCCCGATCGGGGATTATTATTCCGCCACCCTGAAAAACGCGGAATCCAAATTCGGTGTCCTCAATTCCGTGCACACGGAAATCTCGGAAACCTCCGATGTAGTCGTAGAACCTGCGGCTCAGAGCCAAACCTGCACCGACCACAATGTTCCAGAGGTCTTCCCGGTTGGCCTGGTTGTCGTCCGACCGTTCAAGAAAATTGTCAATCCAATCCTGCCCTTCCTGACCGAGGCGCGGAATGAGCAACTCTTCGAGAGTCCCTGTCTGTGCATGGGATCTCACATCGTCGGCTGTGAGACCAACCGGGTCGATGAAATCGCGGAACCCCAGAACAAGGGCCTCTTCAAGCACCGCGGGCCACTTCACGTAGTTGGCCACCATGGAGCGACTTGCAATGATATCCGAATCCATGAACATCAATATTTCGCCCTGGGCCTGCTCGGCTCCCGCGGCACGAGCAGCCCCGGGGCCCTTCCCCTCCTCGTGACGGACGATGCGGTAGCCCTGGGATGCCCATTCCGGGAGGCGAAGCGCTGGGATTGACCCGTGGTCTACCACGATCACTTCCATTAGATCTGCAGGGTAATCTTGTCCCGCCAGAGCTGCCAGACAAATATCAAGCTGCTCTTGTCCAGTCCTTGCCGGGATGATTACGCTGACCTTGCTTCGTGGAACATCTGAGCCCGATGGCAGCTCAAGGTCCCGCCACTTATTCCACTTAACCGTTTGCACGCCGAACCTCACTGTTTTCCCCAAACTCAAAACTATTTGTCCGGTACTATGAACTAAACTCGCGGGGCGGTTTCCAACAACCGATCCGCCAGAATGTTGAGCTCTGCCCGTTGAATAGCCAAGGCAGACAGAATGATATTTCTCATGTCTTCAATTTCCGATCCGCGCTGAGCATCGGCGCTAAGACTTTGCACCTCGAATGCCCCCTCAAGCCATTTCGTCATGCCACTAGAATGTGCACTGAAGCGTTTCTTAAGCATGTCTTCGGTAATAGGTTTGGGAAGAGATGCCACCATGCCGAGCAAATCGTTCAAGGCAGCGCGCTGTTGGACATTTTCGGCGTGCGCTTTCGCCAAGGTTCCCGAAAGTCGGTCGTAACGGAATTTAGCTCTGCTCTCAACGCGAACCGCGTAATCATGGGATCCGATGGCCTTTCGCCTGGCCTCGCGCATCTCACGTATTAGAGCGGAAGCGTTTTCGCTCATTCGGATTCTTACGTCCAAAACGACGATGAGTACCACGGCTCCTGCGCCGACTGCCGCAGCTGCAGCGGCAATGGCGGAACCCATAACCAACGAGGTGATGGAGCCTACAGCGAGAAGAAGATACACGGCTAATGCCGCTGCGCTGAGGCGATTCCTAAGCAACGCAATTATCGAACCCCTGCGCTTGTTCCGTTCCCCTGTGTATGTCACGCTTTCATCCTTCACTTGATCTGTCCAACTCTCAAATTCTTTTTCACATGGACCTCCTTGGGCAAACGCTGTCATAGCAATTCAAGGATGTTTGCCCCCGAAAGCACCCAGACAGAGGCCTCTACTTCAGGTGGGTCAGGATCTTGTCAAAGGTCTCTTGGTTCTCTGCCCCGGCGTGACCGGAATCGTCGGAGAATTCGCAGATCGTGAGCTTCTCCGCATGGACCGAGGACTCCATGTAATTTCTGAAGGGCGTGAAGTGGTTCTCATAGTGGTCAGTGTCCTGCACATTCTGAGCGAGGAAGATACTGCCAGCTCCCGCCGTCACATCGGGATCTAGGGCTGAGAACTTATACTGCTGGTCCTGCGGGACCCCCCCAAGATCATCTGAGCCGTAGCAGACCTTCGACATGCGTTTTGTCCACTTGACGGGATACTTCCACAAATCCGTCTGCGGGTTAACCGCGATCACCCGGAGTCCTTGGTAGTAACGCGCGAAGCGCAGCGCAGCGAACCCTCCGCCGCTGGACCCATAGGAGAAGACCTGATCCTCGCCAGCGCCAATAGTGTTCGCGACTGAAGCCACGATCTCGGCTATGTGCGCAAGGTAGTCGCCCTGGCTGTTGCCGGCATACCAGGCGAGCCCGAGATTACTGTGGTGGTAGAGCGCCGGGTCTGAGAAGTAAAGGCAGCTGGCAGGGAACTTGGAAGCCCAGCTCCAGCGCTGGAATACGGGCGGCTCGAACGTGCTTCGTCGGGCATCTCCCGAGAAGAACACAATGAGGCGCCCCGTCTCAGGTTTGGGGTCGAAGATGAAATCGAACTGCTCACCCTCGAAGCGCTCTGTGTAGAGGCCGCGCTCCTGGACGTCGAGGCCGGCCGGGCCCTCCCAGTCATGGCGCGGGACGCTGTCCAGATGCTTGATCGATGTCTTCTTAGCTTTCATTCTGCTCTACTTCCACGCCCAGACCGGACAAGCGCCTCAGATAGGCCTCCGGAGTACATTCCTGCTCGATAAAACGGACTGCGCGCTGCTGCTGTTGCGCATAGCGCTGCGAATCCCACAACTCGTTGATGACATTCTTGACCTGGTCCGGCTCAGCATAGACTGCCGCATCTTTGAACACTGGTTCAAAGTGGCGTGGCAGGACACACACCACCCCGTAGCTCATGGCTTCAAGGATTGCCATGCCGAAGGCTTCAAGCCAGCCGTCGCTGTGGAAGTAGACGAAGAAGTCGATCTTCTCGGACAGGTATTCTTCAACACTGATCTCGTTGAAGACAAAGATCTCCCAACAGGCAGGGTTCCGCGGGAGGAAGCCCTTCCGCACAGGCACCTTGGCGCCGCCAAGTATGCAGACATCCGCGGAGCCGTCAGCCGGGTACACCTGCTTAAAGACCTGCCGGTCAGATGGCCACTTTGCGGCGTCATCGCGCGCATGCCGCCCAATGGTGGGCCGGCCCGCCCGGTAGCGGTTGTGGGTCGCCTGCTCTTTGAGCTCGATAATGCCCTTCCAGGAGAAGCTTGTCAGGTCTGAGGCCGGCATGAGCGGCGCGATCATAGCGCCGATCTGCTCACTCTGCGGAGCCCAGAGCGGCCGGACGCCGAATAGCGCCTCGACGTTGCGGGTGACAACGCCGATGTCATAGCTGCGCCGCTCCCCGCTCGGTTCGAACGGCGGGTGATTGGAGACGATGACGGCCTTCTTGGGTTTCAGCCTGGCGGGCACGTCCGGCGCCACCTGCAGCGCGGTGGGCCACCGCACGATAAGAAGATCAGTCTCAGCTGCGGTGCCCAGGGACAGCCGGTCCACCTGGCCCGTCAGGACCAGGTCATCGATCTTGCGGCTGAACTGCCGCCTGGAAGCGGACGGGATCAGGCCGTTCTGGATCGGGATCACACCGACCCGGAGGCCAGCGTTCAGACAGACCGAGATCTCATTGAAGAGCGAAGTGGAGTTGCCGGCGAGGAAGCCGAACTCCGAGGCGAAGACCACGTCGTACTGTGCCGGCCCTTCCGAGCGCGCCCCTGGCAGGTAAGCGGCCGGGGCGACGAAGCGCCGCGCGTCTGGCGACTTCGGCATGTACGGTGATTCGCCAGATTCCCGAATCTCGCGATGCCAACTCTTGTAGCCACGAAGGTAGGCCCGGCGTTCCGGAGCAAGGTAACCCACACCCATGTCGTCACGGGTCAGGTTCGCGCCGTCCATGAGAGCGAACGCCAGGGGCGCTGTGGTAATCGGTTGCACGGCGGTGCCGTAGTAGTTCTCGATCCGACTTTTGAACTCTGAGTCCCCGGATTTACGGACGGTGTCCCAGTAGCCGAGGTCCGTCAGCACTGGGTCGCGACGGAACATCAATGAGGCCATGGATGGGTACACCACCCGTCCCGTGGCGGAGCGCAGCACCAGAGTAAGGTGCTCGTCCACGCGCACCCAATTGGTCATATTCGCCACGCGTTCGGGTGCCGCCAAGAAGTCGCGAACCTGCAGCTCGATCTGCTGCGGGTGGTGCCAGTCGTCCTTATCCGCCACAGTGATCAGCTCGCCGGTGGCCAGGTCGAGTGCATCATTGCGCACGGAATAGGAGCCACGGTTCACGTCATTGAGCACCAGACGAATGCGGGAGTCGCGGGCGGCAAGGTCCTGCAGCTGCTGCCGGTACGGAGTGGGCCGGCCGTCGGCGTCCTGCTCGGGTGAGCAGTCGTCGATCATGATGATCTCAAGCTTGCGCCAGGTCTGCCGCAAGAGTGAATCCACCGCGGTGTTGGTCGCGGCGCTGGGTTCGTATATCGGCATGATGACGGTCACCAGCGGGGCGTCCGGGTCCTCAGCCGCTGGGGGCAGGTCCGTGGTGACGTTGTAAAAGCTAACGCCGCCGTCCTGCATCGAGATCGGGGCGGCCCCGCCCTCTTCGAGCAGCTCGTTCAAGCCGGCCAGCCAGGCGTCGGCGTTAACGGGCACCCGAGTCACGCGAGGATTGAGCGCGTTGAGCGCCAAGAGGTTCTGCGAGTAGTCATGCTCGACATCGGAATCTTCTGCTGTGAGCACCCTCCACGACTCTGCGAAATCACCACGCCACCGAAGGAGGTCACCATAAAAGGCGCGGTCGACGCCGGCAATGTCCTTCAGGCCCCGCCACTCTTCGAGCATGGAGTACAGCGTGAGCGCATCGAGCTGGTCCGTCTCATCTCGAGGAGCGGCATAGAGGAACCGGGTCATGGCGAGCACACCGGATTTCCAATGATCATCGCGCAACATCCCGGCAGCGGACTCCCGGAAAAGTTGTGCGCGGCAGGACTCCAGGACCCCATGAAGCTGGCCAAAGTCGTAGCGGCCTTTTGAGGCAGCGTAAGCGAGGACATCGCGGGCTCCACCATTGCGATTGCGGATCGCGTTAGCGGTGAACCACTGGAGCCGGCCGGGATTGACGCGCAGCTCCTCGACCCAATACCAGATCGCCCCTCGCGCGGGCTCCAGCACAGCGCCGGCGCCCTGCTTTTGGGAGAAAATCGCTGCTTCGAGCGCTTCCAGGCTGATGTCCGTCCGGGCTTGCTGGTACGTCCCCAGAAAAGTCTCAACAAATTCCCGGCGGCCAGCCCGCCTAGCATTGCGAAGAAGCTCAGTTGCGTACATTGAGGATGACGCCTGCAGCGCCTGAGCCAGCAAGAAGCTGTCGGTTGCCAAGAAGGCGCGGTCCTCCCAGAGCACCCACTCCCCCTGCGGGTGGACGGCAACAAGGCGTAGATGGGCAGCACGGAGCCCAAGAACCGAGGAAGGCAGCGCCAGCGCGTACCCCGCTCGGCGGATGCCATGCTGCAGCTTGGCGTCCTTGTTCTTCAAGACAGCCGAGGACCGGTTGAGCTCCGTCTCTTCCGTCTCGGTTACTTCACGCAAGACGAGCTCTACGGGGAGATCGAGATCGGCCGTGTGGAATGCCCACCCGGTGAACATCCCGCCGTCGAGAACAGTCTCTGAGAGCACGAACTCCCCGCCTGCGTCCTGAATGATTGCCTCGGGAAGCCCCGCTGGCCTGCGGCCCGTGACATCTCCCAGACGGAGATCGTAGGTGCCACCAACTTCGGCACCCGGGGTGTACAGCGGAATGGAGTCGGCGATTCTGCCTTGAAGTGGGATTTCACCGGCATACCGTTGGATCTCACCGGCCTCGGGGGTGTTCTCGGAAGGCTCAGTCAGTGCCGTGAGGGTCACTTCCGCCTCACCCAGTCGCAGGACCAGCCGCCGGTAACGGGACTCCCCCGACAAAGCAATCGAGACATAGCATTCCGTCAGTGCCACGCGAGCCACGCGCATCTCGGAGCGAACCCGTGCGGGCTTGAGCCACGCGGAGGAAGTTCCGGGTGCACCATGCTGCAGCCGCTGTGCTTCGCGAGCTGCGGCGTCACTGTGCTCTGCCGCGAGCTCCAGCGTCTGGTCCAACACCAGCACCGGCGTGTGCGGCTCGCCACCGGCGTGTATCTGGACCCGATGGGCCTGCCCGTCGAAGAAATCCGCAGGAATCTGGATGCCGTGCATATAGCCGAAGGGGGCGTCGAATTGCACCGTGTCGCGCTTCCAGGGGAGGACACGCCGGTCGGATTTCCCTTGGTGGATGACAGTTCCGTCCACGGTCACTCTGGCGTATGCCGGACGATTTTCAGCGCTTGCCCATCCGGCCACTTGGCCCTGCGGAGTAACCATGAAGTCGGCGCTGAGCTCCGTGCCCGCGATCCTGGAATCAGATGTACTGATCCCTTTTTGCCTGAGGACATTGCCTGTCCCCCGGTGGATGAGGGCGACGTCGTGCTCATCACCGGTCCAGAACTGCGGAGGCAAATTGCCAAGGAAGCCAACGTTTCGGGTGCTGAACTCCTCAGCCGAGAGTTCGTCCCGGAAGATGTTGCAAGTGAACGAGGAGACTGTCTCCCCGTTGACCACGAGGTCCAACACCGTCGTTCCCTGATCGGCGTCGGGCTCGTACACCCAACCGCTGATTCGGTGGGCCTGGTAATTGACAATCTTGAACTTCATGAACCTGCGATCTCTTGAGGTGCCATCGGGGGCGCGGAACCACAGGCGTGAGGTGCCATCGGGGGCGCGGGAACCACAAGCGTGAGGTGCCATGGGGCGAGGGAGCCACAGGCAATGCTACCAAAGCCGGCGCTGCCCGAGAGTATTCGCGGCCACGGGGAAGTGTCGACATACTCCTGACATCCGGATAAGCATCAAAAGTCGTAGCCCATCACGACCGGGACAAATTGAGCCTTGATACCAGACTTTCCTCGCCACGGCAAATTTGAGCTTTTGAACAAACCCCCGCGAAGCCAAAACGATGAAAACCCCCGGGGCTGGATCGGATAGATAATGGCCAGGCCAAAAACTGCGCCAATCCTGCGTTCGAATCGCACTTTAGGCTGAGCCAACCGTGCTATTTTTTTCTCGCCCTACCCTTTGTGCGTCACGCAAATCCGGAGATCCACCGGCGCAGCCTCCACCGCACTAAAAGCGTCAGCCAACTATTTCAGAAAGGTCGTTATGGAGCGCCGTAAGTTTCTCACGATCCCCCTCGCCGCAATGGCGGCTCCCGGCGCACTCCTCGCGGCCAACGCCGTCCCAGCGCAGGCGGCCCTTCTACAGCCCGGCATGGCGATGTCCCCAACGGTGCTCCCGGCCGTCAAAGCGCTGAAGGGCGTTAGCCACGCCGGTACTGATGCTTTGGCACTCCGGCAGATTAGGAGCCTAAATCTTAGCTGGTATTACTCCTGGGGCTCCAAATACACCGTGACGACCACGCCAGGCTTTGTGCCCATGATCCGGAGCGCAAAATCCCTGGATCAGGGAGCCATCAAGTACGCCACCAGCCAGTTGCCGCTCACGAAGTCCAAGCATCTTCTGGGGTTTAACGAGCCGGACGTCCGGTCCCAGGCGAACATGACTGTGGACCAAGCGATCAGCCTGTGGCCCAAACTTCAGGCAACCGGTCTGAGGCTGGGGTCGCCAGCGACAGCTAAGCCCTCGAGCCTGTGGCTTGAGGAATTTATGTCCAAGGCCAAGAAACGTGGACTCCGCGTCGATTTCGTGACCATGCATTGCTATGCGTGGCCCAACGCTCAGGACTTCCTGAACAAGGTCACCGCATTGCATGAAAAGTACGGCAAGCCTGTGTGGGTGACCGAGTATGCGGTAGCGGACTGGAGCTCCACGTCAACCCGCCCCAGCCGCTACAGCAGGACCCAGACCAACGACTTCATGCGGGCAACCATAGCCGGAATGCGACAGCTGCCGTTCGTTGAGCGATTCGCGTGGAAGACGCGGTCCATCAGTGACCCGGTAATGGGGTCTTCTGCCCTATACAACACGGACGGCAGCCTGACTAGCACCGGCCGGCTCTACGCCTCACTCTGAGCGGACTACGACGGTATCCCAGTCACCGTTAGTCATGTCCGTTTCGAGACGCCGCTGCGTCTCGAAACGGACATTTCCGGCCTAGGAACAAATATCCTTCAAGGCTGGGGCCAACTCGAGGGTGGCCACCTCGAAGGCCGACCTGCTGGCCCTCACCGCCTCCGGCAGCGCCATAAACGTCTTGAAGAGATTACGGGAGTTGTACGCCACCATCGATGGCATAGCCAGATCGGCCTCAGACATGGACACACTCCCCCAGGTTCCCATCCTGTGCTCCCAATAGAAAATGTCGTTCGGGTCGTAACCTTTGAGCGAGTCCGTTGTGAACGACACCCGGCTCATCATGTCCTCAAAAAAGCCCCGTGTGATGCGCGAGCCGGCGTTGACATCATAGGCATTTGAAAGTTGCTGGACGTTGACTTTGGTAATGCGCTTGTCCTGGCTTTGGTAGAAGCCACGCATCACCTCCCCGCCGAAGCCGCGGATAAAGAGCCCGTCCCGCACCTTTTCCCCTGTCGCCGCCAAGCGCCCGAGCCATGGCGAGCCGGGCCCTCGATAATAGGCGGTGGCCCGGCGGAACGCCTCGGATAGCGCGTCGTCCGTCTGATTGAGTGTGAGGCGGTTGTGGATGGGCCAGACCTGCGCTTCCAACCCATAGGCTCCAGCGATCTCCGACGCCATACGGGCGTCCGGTGAGCCTGTCATGGTGGCCGCTTCGCTGCGTACGTAGGTGAAGATGACCGGATTGCTGTCCTTCGTGGCAGCAAAGACCCCCCTGCTGTCCGTGCCTGCCGTCAAGCCCAGCACAGGGCGCAGTCCGTTGATCGCCAAGTACCAGCGAAGACCGTGCAGGTGCGCCACTAAGGCTGCAACTGCTTCCTCATTTGTCGTCTGCATTCCGATGTTTTCCCGCGGCCAGAAGCGTTCGACCGTTTGGTGCGGCATGATCAGCTTAGTGTTCGGTGTCAGCTGAACCACGTGCTCGTAAGGCGTCGCGACGCCGGGCAGGTACTTCACATCCCGCTGCTGGTAATTTCGCGAGGTAAGAAAAGGCACGAAGAAGTCCGCGAAGCGCGCGCCGATCAAATCGGCCACGATCTCGGCGTGTGACGCCGCAATGGGCGCCCCGGCTGTGGAGTAAAAGACCGATCTGGACCCCATGGCGTCCTGATAGATTTCGGTCCTGCCGTCCGTCTGGACAATCAGCGCGAACCTGCCCGCCAGCCGGTCGAGAACGGCGTAAAAATCTTCGTCGCTGGCCACGGCGTCCAAGAGAGCTGCCAGGACATCGCCCTCCAGATAGATTCCTTTTTCCGGGTCAAAAGCCTGTCCCACCAGCGCGAGATGCCGCCCATCCGCGACGGCGGTGACAAACCGGGTCTCCGGATGCACCGTCAGGTATACATCTCCCACGGGCACGGCCTTCCAGCCGGCCAGCGAAGGAGCTTCAGCCGGGGACTTAGACACCACGAAGCCGTACCTGTACATCAGGCGGTCCAGATCCGCGTCCGCGGGAGGGGCAGGCAGTAATGTCATCGTGGTCCTAGTTCTGCGTCGCGTACCGGATCGGGGGGCATGAGAGGAAGCTCTCGGCCGTAGAAGTTCAAATGCGCCTGCTGGATGTGGTCGAGGAAGTATCCCCGGGCGGGAGGTGCATGCTCGTTTTCGTAGCGCTCAGCCACAAAATTTACTCGCCGTCGCGGGTTGAAGCCGCCCTTGTCCGGATTGACGCCGTTCGCCAAGGCGAACGGCACATAATGGGCCTCAAAATGAAACTGGTCACCGGTGTTTTGAACAAAATGCACAAAATTAACCGGGCGCAATTCTTGGTACAATTTGCGCAAATTGACTCTGGTTCCGAAATCGTTCTCGACCTGCTCATAGGTCTTGTGCCGGGGAAAGGCGGCGGATGCTAACGCCTTTCGTTGAGCCAAGTGATAGCCGCCAATGGTTGTCTGGGGCGAGAATGCTACGGCAACGGAGTTGGGGATCCGGCGGGACAGTGCAAGTGCGCCATATCCGCCCGCACTGCTGCCGACGCAAACGACCCTTGAGTAGCCGCCGGCGGCAATAATCTGGTTTACCACTGCCGCATAGTCGGCAATGAGATCCTGGCCTTCCGTGCCGATG
Organism: Arthrobacter sp. 10N44_2; assembly: GCF_056394385.1. Taxonomy (NCBI): domain Bacteria; kingdom Bacillati; phylum Actinomycetota; class Actinomycetes; order Micrococcales; family Micrococcaceae; genus Arthrobacter; species Arthrobacter sp. 10N44_2. Next base: position 13,759 of record NZ_JBFTHT010000028.1, read on the forward strand.
TACCAGCCGATTTCCAGGGAGCCGTTGATCTCGAGCGTACTGTCGGAGAGGTAAAGCCTGGCCGAGTCGAGACGGTTAAGCGTACGCCGCCATTCGAACCGGGGAATCCTGAACCGACCACGGTTCATGGCCCCGTGCAGTGAAATCACCAGCGTCTCGCTGTTCGCCGGCTCGAAGAGCATCCTAAGTGGCAGTCCATCGCGAAGTGCCGGCTCAAAGACGATGTGTGTATCCTGCTCCGGAAGTGAAGTGATGGATGCCCCGGGCGCTGCAGTGAGCTTGGCGACGTGATTGTCCGAATCCCAATCATCGACATGGTTCCAGTCGATCGGGTTGGCTCGCGCGGCCGTTGTGCCAGGTGCTGGAACCACCAGCGGCCCGGTCCTAGCCTTGGTTGACAGTCGCCAGGAACTTCGGAACCTCGCTGTCCGGAACTTCCGTCGGAGCCGGGTTGCCAATGGTCCGCTCCAGGACGGCAGCCACGTCAGGGTCCTCGGAGGTCCACTGAACAGCTCCGCCAAAGATCGTGCCAAGGTTGCGGGCGACGGTCGTGACGGCATATGTGTGAACTCCAGTATGCGGGTTGAAGGGAGGTTCGGAAGCTCGAACCATTATAGTGTCCGCTGTGTGGCCGCCCCGCAATTCGCGCGTGAACTGGAAGCTTGTGGGGTCGTAGACGTTGACGATCCGGGAATGGAGATCGTCCGTCAGTTCCACCCGCGTGATCCGTTGCGCAGCGAACTCGTCAAGCATTTGTTCGCTGAAGGATGTGTTGAACGAGATCGTGTTCAGGATGCTGGGAACATGCATCATCCCGACTCGGCGTCCCGCCGATCGAGCTTCGTCGATGTCGCGCCACATAGCCGGAGCGCTCTCCCTAGGGGCGCCAAAATCGCCGACGAAGAGCTCGTCGAGTTCAACCGGCTCTGGCCGGGCGGGCAGAAACCTGGCCGGCGCGGGGAAGGCACGCCGACCAGGGGGAAAGTCCAAGTAGCCGCTGTGGTGGCCGTGGCGGATCTGGCGGTGCCAGTGTTCGTAGGCGGCCCGGTAGGCCACCCGATCGGGTGAGCGGTAGCCCATCCGGAAGTCGTCCATGGACAGGTTGGTGGAGCCCACCAGCGAAAGCGTCAGGGGTGCTTGGGTGACTTCCAGGACTTCCTTGTCGTTCACCAGGAGCTGGTATCTAAGAATGAACTCGGTGTCTGCCGCTTTTCGAACGGTGTCCCAGTAGCCCAAACGCTCCTTGATGATGCTGACAGGAAACATCGCTGAGACGTGGGCGGGAGTTACATAGGCTCCCCTCCAGCCTCGGTAATGGAACATCAAGTCTTCGCCAACGCGTGACCACGGTGCCGAGACCAGCGCGCGGTCTTCTTGCCGGACTGCCCCCGCCACCAGCATTTCGATTTTTTGGGGGTGCTGCCAGTCATCCCCGTCGAAGACGGTGATGAATTCGCCGGTGGCCATTGAATATCCGATATTACGGGAGGTGTATGCTCCCGAGTTTAGCGTGTTGCGCACCAATTTCACCCGCGGGTCGGCAAGTTCCCACTTCTCAAGCCGGTCCGCAAGAACGTCCCCCGAACCGTCATCGACGATGATGACCTCGATATTCCGGTAGCTCTGAGCAAGCGCGGACTCGATCGCGAGATCGGTAAATGCGTCAGGGCGGAAGACCGGCATCACGATCGTTACCAGCGGCCCTTCGGTCATAGCCGGTACGGGATCCGCGGACAGCCGGAGGAAGGCCGGTTCAGCGCAGTCTTTGAGCCGAATTGGTGCGAGGCCAGCGGCCTCATACATGGCATTGATCTCCGCCAGCCATTCGTCTACCGTGCGGGACGAGTCACGGAAAGGATTTCTTGCGTTGGCCCTGTAGAGATGGAGATCGTTCGGATTCTTGTTATCCGCGTCACAGAGGCCCTCGAGTTCCAGGGTCTGGTCACCGCGTCCCGTCTGTGCCAGAGCGTCAAGGAAGAACTCACCCCGGCGTTTGCCCTGGAAGTGTTTCGGACCCAGTTTGCCGTAGACATACTGATAGATCGTCGCGGCGTTAAGGATGTCGTCTTGGCGGATGTTTTGCCGGTAGCAGGTGTCTGCCAGAACCAGGAGTCTGCCCTTGGCAGTCGAGTCGAGCACGTTGAGGATCGAGTCCTGTGCTTGGCCTCCCATCCGGAACAGCTCAAGGGTATGTTCCATCTGTTGCCAGTCCAAGCGACCTGATGTCACGCTTCGGGCAAGCACGTCCCGGCCGTCGAAGGAGCGGAGCTTCGTCAGCCGCTGAGACAGTTTGGCGGGCGGGATGTTTGATTTCGTTCCCCACCAATGGGCAGGTCCCACACCCTCGGCTGCCGGCTGCGGGGCGGGGACCGGTAGCAGAGCGGACACTTTTGCTGCTCGACGTGCCTGCCGTAACGCAGTGTCCATCTTCGCCACTCCAGCCAGCACGGCCACAAGCATCAGCACTAGAGCCGGGAGGAGGATGAATCCGGAGCGGAAGTAGGCGCCCGCGAGAACCGTGAAGAACAGTGCAGCCAGCCCCGCCGCAGCGGCCTTCTTCCTCAGGGTGAGCTTCCCTGCTCTGCGGATGAGCTGTTTGACGTTCAAATTATTTCCCCAGGTGGCATCGAGTTGTTGATTGGCTTGGCAGTGACTTCTAGCGGGAGACATCCGAAAAATGGCTGCGGAAGGCTTGGCCGCGGGCACCTTTGGCCTCCTTCTCCTCGCCGAGCTGTGGCGGCGGCCGGAAGCCGTCCCACTGCTCCGCCACGCTCTGCAGGAAAATGCTGTCCTCCGGATTCCACGTGTGACCGCCGTGCGAATCCGCGTCGGAGTGGCGTTGCATCATATAGTTCTGGCCGTGGGAGCGATAGATGAGCCCGCCCGCGGCCTGGACCGCCTGCAGGAGGCAACGGTCCACCGCACGATGGACGGGCCGCCATCCTCCCAGCTGACGCAGCTCGTCCCTGCCGAGCATCATGGTGCCGCCCGCAACGTGGTCCGAGTACTGCTCGCCGAGCGGAGGCCTCCGAGTAGTGATGTCCAGGCTTTCCAGGTACACGAATTCAACTTGCGCTCCCACGACGACGGCACCGCTGAAGTCTTTGGCATGAACGAGGTCCCGCAGGTGGTGCGGGCCGTACCAGTCGTCGTCGTCCATCTTGCAGACAAGATCGCCGCTGGCGGCGCGGACACCGTCGTTCAGCACGTCGCCAAAAATCATGTCGGCCGGAACGGAGCGCAGCTGCAGCTCGCCGGGATAGGCCTCGACGGCGCGCCGGACTTCGGGCAGATCGGCGGCGAATCCGTGCAGTACCACGACCACCTCCAGGGCGTCCCAGCTTTGGCGCGCCAGCTGCTCCAGTGCGGACGCCAGCTTCTCTGGCCGCCGGGTGGCCAAAACCACGCTCACGGAAGGCAAGGGAAGCAGCGGCTTGCCGAGCTGGCCCAGCACGGTGTTCCAGACGGCGCGCGGGCTGCAGAGGTCCAGCGCTGTCCGGCGCAGGTCGATCGACTTCGATTCCCGCAGCACAGCGGGATCGCCGGCGTCGAAGGCCTCGATGCAGTCCACCAGCCGATCACCGAGCAGGGACCGTACCGGGGACTGCAAGGCGCGCGTCAACATCGGCACGCCGGCGACGGCGAGCTGGCTCAGGCGTCGCGCCAGTTGCCGGTCCAGGCCATCGAAGCGACCGCCATCAACGTCAAGGTAGCCGTGCGGCCGCAGGGCGGCAAGATCCGCTTCGCTGAGGTCTCCGCCGCGGCCAAGCTCCGCTGGTTCGAGGGCACGCGCCGGCTTATCCGGATACGGGAGGAACCCCATGGGCGAAACGACGGCGGTGTCAACGGGAGGCAGCGCCGTCGCCGGCGGAGTCCAGACCGGCGGGGTTACCCGTCGCGGCTGTACTGCCATTTGTGCGACGTCGACGGGGCCAACCAGCACATCGACGGAATAGATGTCATCCGGTTCCGGCTGGAGGAGCTGTTCCGTCATGAAGCTGCCCAGCGCGTCCCCCGCGAGCCACGCGCTGTCGGCGGGCTCGGTGATGCCGACCCGCAGTCCCCCCAGCGCCGGACGCAGCGGGGCAGGCGAACAGCAGCCCAATGCGGCGAGGGCTGCGGCATGCACGTTCACCCATTTGCCGCCATCAACCACCACGGCGAACCCGAGTCCCGGCACTGTCATGGCTGATGTGCCAGCCTTGACCTGAAGGCTGCGTGGAGTCCAGACCGGCAGACCGGCGGCCGGGAAGAGCCCGCGGATGACAAGCACAAAGTGCTGCGCCCGTCCCTCGCTGCGGAACAGGGGAAGCAGCGACCGGGCCTCGGCGAGCGACTCCGTCTGCACAACGTAGTGGTGCCACCACAGTTGGTCTGCAGGGACGGCGTGCTCCCAGCCGGACCGTGCCCTTGGGTCGCGGTGCTCCCAGTCAGTGCGGGCGTAGTCCAGTCCAAGGTCCAACGCCAGCTGCGCCATGGAGTGCTCTGCCGAGCCGACGACAACGCTCTTGATCTGCATGCTGCTAGCTCCCCGCCCGGCCTGCGCGTGCCTTAAGCCGGCCGAGGATGTAAGCCGGGCCCTTGCGGGCAATCGCACGGACGCGCGAGAGGCCGCGGTTCGGGGCAAGGCCCTGTTCCAGGCGGCGGCGCTCGATCTCGGACTTCCTGAGCCGGGCTTCGAGGTGCCGGATCTTCTGCTCGTAGTCCACGCGCGTGGCGGCGTCAGCCAAGTCCCGGACCACGATGTTGAGGTCCAGGGTTGCCGCGGCCCCCTTGCGTAGGTGCAGCTTGGGTTTGGGCCGCCGGAAGTCGTGCAGGCCCAGGGCGTTGCCGGAGACCCAGCGTTCGCCGCCGGCGCTGCGCGCTGACTTCTCGGGATCACCGGATTCTGACAGCTCCCGGAGGGTGGCCGTCTGCCACAGTTCTATTGCACCGGGCTGCCCGTCCACCAGCGCCCTGAGGACCAGTGCCTGCGTGTGACGCAGGGTCTCCATCATCGCCTCGAGCGAGTGCATGCCCAAGGCCGTGCCAGCGTTGAGGACCAGCGTGTAGGCCGCCTCGGCCGGTTGTTCCCCGTCGCCCGCGAGGAACGAAAAGCGGCGGTCGGTGGCGAGCCATTCTTCCAGCTTTGGCCGCCCGCCGTCCGCCACGAGGATGTCGACGGCGAAGTCCTGGCAGGCGGAGCCGAAAAGCGAGGCGACGGTCCCTGCAATCTCCAGATCCGTGGCTTTCGCGGCCCGGACCAGGATCCGAACTAGGGGGGTCTCTTGCCGCGGCGTGTGCAGGGCCTTGAGAGCAAAGCCGGCATGCCGCAGCTCTTCTTTAATGGACGCTGACACAGCCTGGCTTCCCTTATCCACCGACCGAGGCCCCTACGGGCGTATGCAGCAGGCCGGGCTCCACAGGGTGTTGCTGGTTCCAGATGCCCTTGGTATCGATGAGCTGCTTGCCTTCGAGAGACAGCGGGTCGATAGCCAAGAAGTCATCGTGGTCCACCAGCAGCATCACGAGATCTGCCTCGGCTACGGCCTCTTCCATGCCGTGGAGGCGTGAGAGTCCGGAGGCTGCCAGGGCGGCGGGGAGTTCCTCAACATTCGGATCCACCACCAGGATTGTGCTGTCCGGCAACTGCCGGACCAGTTCCTGGACGATCGTCACCGACGGCGACTCGCGGACGTCGTCGATGTTGGCCTTGAAGGCCAAACCCAGGACAGCCACAGTAGCGCCAGGCTGATTGGCCAAGGATTGAACCGCCTGCCGGACGACGTGATGCGGCTTGGAGTCGTTGACCTCACGGGCCGTTCGGATCAGCCCGGAGTGCTCCGGGACGGCGTCCACGATGAACCAGGGGTCGACGGCGATGCAGTGGCCGCCGACTCCGGGGCCGGGGCGAAGGACGTTCACGCGCGGGTGGTGGTTTGCGAGCTCGATCAGCCTCCAGACGTCAATGCCGAGGCTGTCGCAAATCAAGGAGAGCTCGTTGGCGAAGGCGATGTTGACGTCACGGAACGTGTTTTCAACCAGCTTGGTCATCTCGGCGGTGGTGGCATCCGTCAGCAGGATTTCACCCTGGCAGATGACCTCGTACAGCCGCTTGGCCAGCTGAGCGCCTTCCTCTGTGAGGCCGCCGATCACACGGTCGTTGGTGACGATTTCGATCATGATCCGGCCGGGCAGGACACGCTCCGGGGAGTGCACAACGTGGACCTGCTTCTTCCCGGGAGCTGCGTCGAGTGAGAGGTCAGGCCGCAACTCCATGAGGTGCGCGCCCAGGCGTTCGGTGGTGCCTGGAGGCGACGTTGATTCCAGGACCACCAATTCGCCACCGCGAAGTTTCGGCGCGAGGGCCTCCACCGCGCTGCGAAGGTAGGACAGGTCCGCACCGTTGCCCTCGGCCAGCGGGGTAGGCACCGCGATGATGTAGGCGTCAGCAGCAGGAACGGTGGCCATGGCCACGAGGTTGCCGAGGCTGACGGCGCCTGAGACCACCACGCCCATGTCGGGTTCCACGAACGGAACCTCGCCACGGTTGACAGCGTCAATGGTGGACTGTTTCACGTCGACGCCGGCTACCAGCTTGCCCTTGGCGGCGAAGCTGGCCGCGGTGGGCAGGCCGATGTAGCCGAGCCCGATGACGGCAACATCAAAAATCGTCTCGTCCATGTCTCCCCTAAACTAAAATGTGGTCTTCGGGCGAACCGAAGAACTGAATATTTGAAGTAGCCAGAAGCTCTTCATTGGTAATGGGCCAGGTGTGCGAGGCCACGTCGGCGCCCCGCATCTGGCAGTAATTGAAGCGGTCTGCCGAGTAGATCCGGGCCCCGGCCTCGATGACGTCGCTCAGGAAACGCGAGTCCTCTCCGCGCGGCACCGGCTGAAATGGAAAACGCCTGAACGTGTCCGTGGCGGCGAAGATCGTCGGTCCGGAGACCGATTCGACGTAGCGGTGTTCAAGTTGCGGGTTACGCAGGATGGTCGCCCCGGCCCCGGCCAAGTGCATGTAGTGCGCGCGCTTGCCCACAACTTCGGCTTCGGAGTACATCATGGCGTGGACCTGGTCGCCCAAGTACAAGGAGGTGTAGACGTCGTCGTCGTCCCATTTGGTGGCGAAACGGCCGTCGGCCTTCGCCACGAGCGAATTGAGGCACTCACCGAGCGTGGTCTGCTGCGGCTCCTGGAGAACTACGACGTCTTGAATCCCGGCTTCCAGGCTTTTCCGGCGGAACGCGACTTGGTCGATCTCAAACCCGTGGGCAAGGTAGACCAACTGGACATCCACGTCCTGCTGGGCAGCCACCCCGGCAATGACGTGTTCCAGCTGCTGCGGACGGAAACTTGAAACCAAGACCGAAACCTGGGCCCGCGGTGCCGCGGCGGCCCGCGCGGGCAGCGCTGCCGCCGCGATGGACTCTGCCCGGTGGCTGAAGGTGTGCTTCGCCCAGATTCTGCGCTGGGCCTTGTGGACGAGGCGCTGTGCATAGTCCGGGTTGGCGGTCAGCGCCTTCAGCAGGTGCGTGGCGTCGTCCCGGTTGTCCGCGGTGGGAATTTCATTGCCAGGGAAGAACTCCGTGATGGCGGCGCTGGGCGTGGACACCACGCAGGATCCGGCCGCGGTGATCTCAAAAATCCGCCGTGCGCACATAGACGGCGAGTCCGTAACGGAGTTGACGTTGAGGAAGACTTTGTAAGCCTTGTAGGCGGTCAGCATCTGTTTGTAGGACAGCGAGCCCACAACGTGCTTCTTGAGGATTCCGGGGAACTGATACTGCGGCTGCCGGCCGAGCTGGCGCGAAAAGATTTCGAATCCGGGGCGCTTGCCCGCAGTCGCGTCCACGGCCGCTCCGAGGAGGAACTCCATCTGGCGCCGGCGGTCCTCGTACTTGTGCGCGAAATACATGCCGGCGAAGGCGATCTCGCGGGTGTGCCAACCGTGCCGCGGTCGGGACGGGTTGTGGATGCGGGGCTGCGCGGCGAAGGGCAGCACGGAAATCCGTTCATGGCCCAGATCCTCGCGGTAGCGGGGCAGCATGTTGGCGTCAGTGGTGAAGACGTGGTCGAAGAGTTTCGCAGCAGGCAGGAAGTCCTCATAGTGGGGCGGGTCTTCCTTGTTCCAAAAGACAGCCGGGAGTCCAGCGGCCCGGCACCCGTCAACGAGCTCGATGAAGGCCGCCGAGGGACCCGCCGGGCCCGTGATTTTGCCCCGCCAGAGCCCGGCGTTGCCCGCCCACGCGGATTCGACGACTACGAAGCCCAGTGCCTCGTCGCGCAGCTGCTGGGCCCAACTGTCCGGCCTAAGCGCCACGACGGTCCACTCGGCGGCGAACGCCGCCGCGGAAAAGTCATCCATGATGATGCCTACGCGCAGGTGCGGATTCCGTGGCTGCGCTGCGTCAACAGCCGCTTCCCGGAAGATCAGGTGCCGGCCGCGACCCAAGCCGCGCCAAGCACCTTCCGCACCGCGGACGCCTGCAAGGCTGGCCTCGTCACGCTCCGTGGTGCTGCGGTGCAGGTAGCTTTTGACCTGCCCGATGCCGCCCTGGCGGGCGTGCCAGAGCGCGCGGCGCCAATAGGCCGTCTTGTCTCGAAAACTCATTCCCTACCTGGACCGCTTCCAGCCGTTGGGCAGCAGCGTGGTACGCATTTCGGGGAGGCTCGCCATCAACTCAGCCCGGATCTTGCGGCCGTAGTCTGCGTTGCCCTCGTTGATGCGCCAGATGAAGTTCCGGTATTCCTTGGCTACCTCGTCGGGCGTTCCGTCCATGATGAAATCGCCCTTGTCGATCCAGATGGCGCGGTTGCACATGCCGGTAATCGTCCCGAGGCTGTGGCTGACCACAAACACGGTTCCAGCCTGGTTGGTTACGTGTTCCATCCGCGCCTTGGAGCGGTCCTTGAACTGTGCATCCCCTGTATTGAGAGCTTCGTCGATGAGCAGAATTTCGGGGTCCACTGCTGCCGCGATGGCAAAGCGGAGGCGCGCGCCCATGCCCGAGGAGTAGGAGTTCATCGGGTGGTAGATCTCGTGCTCCAGGCCGGACATCTCCACAATGTCATCGAACTTGGCATCGATCTCGGCGTGGCTCATGCCCATGGCGAGGCAGCCGAGCCGAATGTTCTGCGCACCGGAGATGGAGGTGATCAGCGCTGCGTTGACGCCCAGCAGGATGGGATTGCTCGCGGCATAAACAGTGCCGGAGTCGGGAATGATCAAACCGGCGAGCACCTTCATCAGGGTGCTCTTGCCCGAGCCGTTGCGGCCAATGACGCCAATGGAGTCGCCCTGGTTGGCCACGAAGGAAATCTTGCTCAACGCCTTGGTCTTCACCACAGAGTCGCCGCGGCGGGGCGCGCGAAGTCTTTGCAGAACCGAGGTCCGGGCGTTGGTCCGCCCAGGCGTTTGATTCTTGGTCCGGTAGACCACCGAGATGTCGTCTACTACTACTGTCGGCTCATTAATGTAGCCGCCTGAAGCCTCAGACACGTCCATAGCTTTCCTCTCCACGCCAGAACACAAAGAGCCCGGCGGCAACCGATCCCAGCGCCCACAGACCAAGGACCGCCCAGGACCGCCAGGATGGCGTCGTGTCGTAAAGAACAGAGTCTCGGATGACCTTGATCACCTGAAATATAGGGTTGAAATCCATGATGGTGCGCACGGCGGGGTATTTCCCGAATCGGTCCTCGGCGAAGAAGACCGCCGAGACATACATGAGAAATCGAATGATGAACGAGAGCAGGTGTGTCAGGTCCGGGATCTTGAGGATTACCGGGGCCAGCAGCATGCCGATCCCCAAATTGAAGAGGAACTGCAGCAAAATCGCCGGAATGATCAGCAGCCAACGCCACGTGATTTCCTCGGCGGGTGCCGTGAAGATGACGAAGAGCAGCATAACGATGGTCACTGGAACGTTGGAGAGCAGTTCCCTGACGTTGACCGCAATAGGCAGAGATGCCCGGGGAAACTGGAAGGCCCGGATCATGGACGTGTTGCCTGTGAGCGACTTGGCTCCGCCCATTATGGACCGAGTGGACATCGAGAACGTAAAGACGCCGATGATCAAGTAGCCAATGAAGTTATCAATGCCCTTGCTGGTGCCCAAGAACACACCGAAGATCAGATAGAAACTGAGCCCGTTCAGGGCCGGCGTCAAAACCAGCCACGCAGCGCCTAAATGGTTATTGTCGTTCCCGCTCTGAACCCGTGCGCGGGCGTCAAAGAAGATGAAGCTGCGGCGGTCCCACAGCTGGACCAGGTAATCGAGGAAGTCGGGCCGCTGCCCCACCTTGCTCAACCGGGCAAGGTTGACGGGCACTGAGACCGTGGCGGGTGTGTCCGTCCGCGCTGCTTCGCTTTGGTCCGCTTCCGTTTTTTCCTGGACACTCATCTAGTTACTCCCAGCATTTCCAACTCTCTTGCCAGGGCAACCGCGTTGGCGGCCCATGTTCTTTCCTGCAACACGCGTTTCCGGCCGGCAGCTCCCATCGTTGCTGAAAGCTCCGGGTCCGAAAGCAAGTCCCGGATAGCCGTGGCGAAGGCGGCGGGATCCCCCGCCTCTGCCAAAAGGCCGGTCACCCGGTCCTCGACGATTTCTGCCAACGCCGGCAAGTTGCTGGCCACCACGGGCCGTGCGGAGGCCATGGCTTCCACGGGTTTGAGCGGTGTCACGGATCGCGTCACCTCCAAGTCCTTGCGCGGCACAACGAAAACATCCAGCGCTTGATGGTACAGAGCCGTCCGGCTCCGAGGCACACGACCCGTGAAGATAATCCGGTCTGCGTACCCGCTCCGCTGCGCCTGAATCTGCAGCGATGCCATGGAGGACCCGTCACCTACGATGAGGAGACGGAGCTGAGGCATGTCCGCCGCGAGCAAAGCAAACGCGGCTAGGAGGTCCTCAATCCCTTCATAGGCTACCAAGCTGCTCACGGTGCCGATGAATTGCGCGTCTTCTGTGAGACCGAGCTCACGCCGGGCACTGACCTTGTCCAGCGGTTCGCTAAGGAAGTCACCGCCAACAGCATTCGGCGCGATCAGGACTTTGCTGGCTGGAATTCCGGCCGCGACGATGTTGGCCTTCATGGCTGTCCCGAGCGTCAGCACCAGATCTGCATGCTGCATGACTTCTGTTTCCCGGCGCTGAAACATCCTGTACTTTTCGCTGCTCCGGGCCTCGGGCCCGCGGGTGGACGCCCAGGTGTCAGCCAGTTGGCCGCGGACCTCGTAGACCCACGGAATCCCTAAGGCCTCGGCCACTGCCCGCACCACGAGTCCGTTGACGTAGTGCGTGGTGGTGTGCAGCACGCTGGGTTTGAAGTCCAGGGCCACGGCAAGCAATTCCTCCGCTTGCTGCTGCAGCCGGGCGTCAATGTTCTGGGCCATCGTGCCCGGCAGAAGCCGCTGATAACGGATCCCGTCCACGGTGTCCGTGGATTTCGCGAGGAGCTTCCCGACCTGCACGGGATAGCCCATCCTGGTGACAGCAAGTACGTCCCAGCCGGCCGCGTGCTGCGCCAGCAAGGTGGAATGGGATCGCTGGGCATAGCCGCTGGCGGTGTGCGGCAGCGAATTTGTCAGCAGATGCAGGATCCGGCCGGGAACCGCCGTATAGGGTCGGCGCTCCAGCGACGGCGACGCGTCGGCCAGGATCGCTGCCTCGGCAATCAGGCGGGCACGTTGGCGCTGTCCCGCCGCTCCCGCGCCATCGAGCGCCTTCACAGCTTCGCTAACGGCCCCGGCGTACCAGAGGCGCCGTGCCCGGGCCTGCTTCGCGTGTCGTGCAGTGCCTGCCTTGGCCAGAAACACATCCGCTGTTTCCGGGAGGTTGGCGGCAAGGGCGACGTCGGCCAGCCGTCGAGCCCGCTCCCCCTCGACGGAACCGCTGGCGGCGGCGCGCAGCCGGCGTTCGACGTCGGTGCCGTCACCTGCGGCGAGTGCCGCGAACAATACGGCTGCGGAGGTGGAGTTCTTCGGCGCCACCTTGCACAGGCGCTTGGCAAGGGGAAGCACGGCCGAGGGTAGCCTGCGCGAAAGCTGCAGGAACAAGATGACGGGATCGTCAGTCAGGTGCTGGCGGACAACGCTCTGGGCCAGCCGGACGTTTTTCAGCAGTTGCATCATCGGGTAGTGCTGGCCTCCGCGAGCAGTTCGCTGATGAGTTCCATATAGCGGCCGGCGAGTTGCTCGTACTCGGCGTTGGCTTTGACCCACTGTCGGCTGTCGCCATTACGGACCAGGCGGCCGCGGTCCGCAGCCAGCTCACGCCACAGTGCCGCCAGCTCTTCCGGATCGCTGGCCACGATGTCCCCGGCCTCGGCGTCCGAGACGATTCGGGCAGCTTCTCCCTTGACTACAGCCGTGACATGCCGGCCAATTGCGAGAACCTCGTATGTCTTGGACGGCACGGTGGTTTCGAAGGATTTCCAATCATCCCGCAAGGAGACGATGCAGGTGTCAGCCGAGGAGTAGCGTGCCAGCATGTCGTCGCCGGTCAGGGGTGGGTGGAAGGTGACCGGAGCCTTCAGCTCACGCGCCAGCTTCTCCAGCGCCGGCCTCTGCGTTCCATGGCCCACCATGTGCAGGTGCATCGAGTCCCCCACCAGTGCACTGGCACGGATGGCGACATCGAGTTTTTGACTCTCGCCGTGGTTCCCCAGGTACAGGGCCTCGAAGACGTCCCGATCCGGTTCAGGCGGCCCTACGACCGGAATAGCGTCCAGGTGCACGCCGTTGCTGACGGTGGCGACATTGCGGACTCCGCGCGAACGCAGCGTGGCCGCGAATCCCTCGGTCACTGTGACCACGAGGTCTGCCCGGTGCTGGACAAAGTCCACCACGTGCTCCACAACGCTTTTGACACTGCCTTGGACCAGGCGGGCGTCGCGGGCCAGGTCCGGCCACGCATCGCGCATTTCCACGATCAGCGGGACGCGGCGCATTTTGGCCAGGGCGTAGCCGGCAGCCAGCGAAGGCAGCCCCGGAGCGGTGACAATGACGACGTCGGGCTTGCGGACCATCATCCCGGCGGGGACGGACATGAGGGCTGAGTAGCACTGGTCCAGCAGGCGCGCGGCGCGGGAGTTGCCGTGGCGCAGGTAGGGAACGTGGAGGATTTTTTCGGTGAACTGGCCGTTGCGCAGCCGGAACGGCCTTCCGGCCATCCAGCGCGGGAGGGCCCGCCGGCCGAAGGGATAGTGCGCCACCGGAGTCACGACGTCGACTTCCCAGCCGGAGTGCGTGAACTCCTTGATCATGGCAGTCCAGCGCCGCTGCGGCGGGCTCTGCTCCGGCCAATAGGAGTGTGTGATCAGCGTGATCTGCAGGTTGCCTCTCACGGACTTCGGCGCAGTTGACTCCACGAGGACTTCATCCTGCATGGAGCTCAGGACTTACCGGTGCGGGGAACGCCGGTGGCCTTCTTCGAACCGATGAACCGGAAGTAGGCAAAGCCAAGGCCCAGCAGGACCAGCACAGTGATGGCCTGGACGGCCAGAGGGCTGCCGGTAGCAACGGCCACGGCGGCCTGAACTTCGGACTTCACCATGACCGGAGGCTGAGTAGGCGTCGCGATGACAGCGGGAGCCGTGGACGGCGCCGGTGTGGGCGTACGTGTTGGGGTCGGGGTTTCCGAGGGGGTTTCCTCGGGGACCGGGACCACGACGGGCGGGGGCACAGAAACAGGAGCGGGAATTACCACCGCAGGAGCGGGTACTGGCACCGGAGCAGGCACGGGCGCAGGCGCCGGTGCGGGGGCTGGCGCAGGCGCCGGTGCGGGGGCTGGCGCAGGCGCCGGTGCGGGCGCAGGAGCCGGGGCTGGTGCGGGCGCAGGAGCAGGAGCCGGGGCTGGCTCCGGAAGAGGTGCAGGAGGGACCGGAACAGGGTCGGGAGCAGGTGCAGGCTCAGGAGCGGGGTCCGCTGGCTGAAGAGGATCACCGGAGCCACCGCCGGGCGAAGGATCCGGCGTCGTGGTCAGGAATCGGATGAGAGGGTGGGGAACGGCTACCGCGGCGTTTGCCGCTGTCGCCGTGCCCATGACTGAGCCGGCGAGGATCAAAGCTCCCAGCCCCACTCGTATAGAATTTTTTCGGCTGCACGACGTCATCGACAGTCCCTCCCCCACAGTGCGAGATTGAATCAAGTGTGCGTTATGCGGCCAACACTAACGTCATTGTCGGCAGAGCCCCACTGATGCACGAGGTCCCAGTCTACTCGATGGTAAGAGTCAGGCTGTTCCTAGAGATGCTACCTTTACTCTCCAAACCGGGACCATAGCGCCACGCGGACCGGGATAAGCTGGATCAATGCTCCCTTTCAGCCGTCTGGTTTCCGCGCGCCTGTCCGTGACTGTGGCGGCCGCCGCAGCCGGCCTGGCCTTGACCTCGTGTTCCCCGGTTGTCGACGTCACGCCCGCCAAGGATGCCGCGAACGCGGCGTGCGCGCCGATGATGCTTGCCCTGCCGGACGCGATCGGCGATGCCAAGCTGCGGAAGACCAACGCACAGGCCACGGCGGCCTGGGGCGATCCGTCCCAAGTGATTCTGCGCTGCGGCGTCAACGTTCCCGGACCCACGACGGACCGCTGTGTCAGCGTCAACGACGTCGACTGGGTCATCAAGGAAGGCGACCCCGTGTGGACGCTGACCACGTTCGGCCGCGAACCGGCCACGGAGATCCTGATGGATCCGGACAAGATCAGTTCGGCCACCGTGCTGGCGGACCTCTCCGCCGCCGCGCTGAAGATCCCGGCAACCCGGAAATGTGTGGGTCAAGAGGATCTGCAGAACCTCCCCACCAGCAAGTAGGCCCGGACAGGCGCGTCCGCGCCCGCCCGATTCTAGCGCAGCGCGGTTCTAGCGCAGGCCCGTCTTGCGGTGCAGGGCCAGGTGGATCAACTCGTCAATCAGGTCGGCGTAGCCTAGTCCTGAGGCCTTCCACATCTGCGGGTACATGCTCTTGGGCGTAAACCCGGGCATGGTGTTGATCTCGTTGATGATCAGTTCGCCATCAGGGGTGTAGAAGAAGTCAACCCGGCTCAGTCCCTCGCCGCCGACGGCGTCAAACGCGACCGCGGCCAGTTCCCGGACACGGGTGATCGCTTCTTCGGGGAGGTCGGCCGGGCAGCTGAGGGCCGCGGCGTCGTCCACATATTTGGCGTTGAAATCATAGAATTCATGGCCGCCGCCCGCGACGGAGATCTCGCCCGGCATAGACGTCCGGGGAGCATCGGTCCCCCGGCCCTCCAGCACGGCACATTCGATCTCGCGGCCCGTGATGCCGGCCTCGATGACCAGCTTGGGGTCGTGCTCGCGGGCGATCTCTATGGCGGCGTCGAGGCCCTCGAGGGAGTCCACCTTGGATATTCCCATGGAAGACCCTGCCCGGGCCGGTTTGACGAATACCGGGAAGCCGAGCTGGTCCACGCGCTTGCGGACGGTCTCGGGATCGTTTCGCCACTGCCGGTCAGTCACGGCGATGTAGGGTCCCACATGGAGCCCGGCCGATTCAAAGACCACCTTCATGAAGTGCTTGTCCATGCCGACGGCGGACGCGAGCACCCCCGCGCCCACGTAGCGGGTGTCGGACAATTCCAGGAGGCCCTGGATGGTGCCGTCTTCGCCGAAGGGCCCGTGCAGCAGCGGGAAGACGACGTCGACGGCGCCCAGCTCCTGCGGGACGGTGTTCGGGGCTGCGACGATCAGCTGGTGCTCGCCGCCGATTTCGGCCAGGGTGACGGTCTGCGCCGAGGGGGCCACCTCGGGCAGCGACGAGGCGGAGAGCGACCACTCGTCGGTTCCGCCGGAGGCCAAAACCCACTGGCCGGTCTTGGCGATCCCGATCGGGATGACGTCGTACTTGTCCTTGTCGATGGCGCCCAGGACGCCGGCGGCTGTCACGCAACTGACGGCGTGCTCGCTGGAGCGGCCGCCGAACAGCACCGCCACCCGGGGCTTGGGCTGGCCCGTACGGCCTTCTGTGGTCATATTGTTCTCTGACACTCTCAGTGATCGCCTTCGGGTTTCAGGTCCCGGGACAGCAGCAGCGGCCCCAGTTCGTCTACGGACAGTTTTCCGGCAAGGACCGCGACGACGGCGGCCGTGATCGGCATATCGACGCCGAGCTTTCCGGCAAGTTCGTGCACCGCCTGGCTGGACTTGATGCCTTCAGCCGTCTGCTTCATTTCGGCGGTGACCTGCTCGAGGGTCAGCCCCTTGCCCAGCAGCCTGCCGGCCGTGTGGTTTCGGGACAGGGGCGAGGAACAGGTGGCTACCAGGTCACCCAGTCCGGCAAGCCCCGCCATGGTCCGGGCTTCGCCGCCCAGGGCGAGCGTCAGCCTGGAGGTCTCCGCCAAGCCGCGGGTGATGACCGAGGCCTTCGTGTTGTCGCCCATCTGCTTGCCTTCACAAATGCCGACGGCCAGGGCAATGACGTTCTTGACGATCCCGCCGATTTCGACGCCGACCACATCGTTGGTGGTGTACGGGCGGAAATAGGGCGCGGTGCAGCTGCGCGCGATCCAGCCGGCAGTGACCGGTTCCGTGCAGGCGACGACGGATGCTGTTGGTTCTTCCCGGGCGATCTCCATGGCCAGGTTGGGGCCGGATACCACGGCAACCCGGTCCGCGGGCAGGTCCAGCTCCGTGCAGATGACCTCGCTCATTCGGGCGTCGGTGTGGAGCTCGAGGCCCTTCATCAGGGACACCACGACGGCTCCAGGCGCCAGATGCTCCTTCCAGGCCCGCAGTTGCGGCCGCAGGGTTTGTGCCGGCACGGCAAGGATGACCAGCTCCGCGCCCGCCAGGACCTCGGAAACGTCCTTCGACGCTGTGATGCTGGACGGCAGCGTGATGCCCTTCAGATACTGCTCGTTGCGGTGCAGGGTGTTGATCTGGTCCACGATTTCGGGGCGCCGGCCCCAGAGGCGGATGTTTCGTTCGACCCCGGAGGCCGTGGCGGCGTCAGCAACAACCTTGGCGAAGGTGGTACCCCAGGAACCTGCCCCCAGAACGGCCACTGTGGTGGCGGACCCGGATTCGCGGGCGGCCGACGTCGCTAGATCTGTCGTCACGTTGTGACGTCCGGGTCTATACGGCCGTGGGTTGGCTGGTTGTGCGCCGCCGGGTTCCAGCGTTGCGCGGGCGCTTGTTCTCCACGCAGTCCTGCCAGGAGGCCGGTGATGGCGTCCATGATGGCATTCGTGGCTGCGTCGAGCGTCGCCTTGTCCAGCGGGTGGCCCTCAAACGCGCTCAGGTCCACGGGATCCCCGACCACCAGGCGGGAGGTCTTGCGGGGGAAAATGTAGAAACGTTTCGCATACCGCGGGAAGACCTCTTGGGCACCCCAGTGGGCGATCGGCACGACGGGAATGCCGCTCTCCAGTGCCATCCGCGCGGCACCGGTGTGCCCTTTCATCGGCCAGAGTGCCGGGTCCCGGGTCAGGGTTCCCTCTGGGTAGATGATGATCGCCCCGCCTTCGTTCACGATCTCTTTGGCGAGTTGCAGCGAACGGTTCGCCCCCGTCGTCGAACGTTCCACAGGGATCTGCTTGGTGGAGCGCAGGACGGCACCAAGGACCGGCACCTTGAAGAGGCCGGCCTTGGCGAGGAAATGCGGCATCCGTTTCTGGTTGTAGAGCATGTGCCCCACCACCAGCGGGTCGATTTCCGTGCAGTGGTTGGGCGCGGCGATGAAGCCCCCGGCGGGGAGCTTTTCGAGGCCTTCCCACTTCTTTCCCATGAGGAGGTTCATCACGGGCCGGATGATCCCGGCGACTGTCACGAACGTGACGTGGCTCTTGGCCGATTCCTTCACGGGTCCCCCGCTACTTGGCCGAGGTGATGTCGAAATCGGCGCCGAGGCCCGCGAGCTTCTCGGTAAAGCGCTCGTAGCCGCGGTTGATGATGTCGATTCCCGTGACGCGGGAGGTGCCGGTGGCGGCCAGGGCGGCAATGAGGTGGCTGAATCCGCCGCGCAGGTCCGGGACGTCGATGTCGGTGCCCTTGAGCTGCGCCGGACCGGAGATGACGGCGGAGTGCAGGAAGTTGCGCTGGCCGAAGCGGCACGGCACGCTGCCGAGGCACTCGCGGTGGACCTGGATATTGGCGCCCATGCGGATCAGTGCATCGGTGAAGCCGAACCGGTTCTCGTAGACGGTCTCGTGGACAATCGAAACGCCCTCGGCCTGGGTCAGGGCGACGATGAGCGGCTGCTGCCAGTCCGTCATGAATCCGGGGTGCACGTCTGTTTCCAGGACCAGGGGGTTGAGCTTGCCGCCGCGGTGGTAGAAGCGGATGCCGTCGTCGCCGATGTCCATGCCGCCGCCGACCTTGCGGTACGTGTTCAGGAAGGTCATCATGTCGCGCTGCGTGGCGCCTTCGACAAAGATGTCGCCGCGGGTGACCAAGGCCGCGGAAGCCCAGGAGGCGGACTCGTTGCGGTCCGAGAGGGCGCGGTGGTTGTAGCCGCCGAGGTCCCGGACGCCTTCGATGCGGATGGTGCGGTCAGTCTGGACGCTGATGATGGCGCCCATCTTCTGCAGCACCGCGATCAGGTCCACGATTTCCGGTTCGGTGGCCGCCCCGGAGAGTTCGGTGATGCCTTCGGCGCGCGTGGCGCTCAGCAGGACCTGCTCGGTGGCGCCCACGGACGGGTAGGGCAGCGCAATCTTGGCGCCCTTGAGCCCGTTGGGCGCGGAGATGTGGATGCCGCCGGGGCGCTTTTCCACGACGGCGCCGAACTGGCGCAGGACATTGAGGTGGTAATCGATCGGACGGTCGCCGATCTTGCAGCCACCCAGGTCCGGGATGAAGGCCTCGCCGATGGCATGGATCAGCGGCCCGCACAGCAGGATCGGGATGCGCGAATCGCCGGCGTGGGCGTCGATGGCCGTGCTGGAGGCCGTCTTGGCGCCCTTCGGGTCAAGCGTCAGATCGCCGGTCACGGGATCCTTGTCCACCCTGACGCCGTGCAGCTGGAGCAGGCTCGTGACAACCTCGACGTCCTTAATTTCAGGCACGTTGCGCAACACCGATGGCTCATTGCCCAAAAGGGCAGCAACCATCGCCTTGGGGACAAGATTCTTGGCCCCGCGAACGGTAACGCGGCCAGTTAGCGGGACGCCTCCGCGGATTGTCAGAACACTACTCATATACCGGTTTCCTCACGACTACTCGCCCCCAAATCCTTACAAAGGCTCCAGCTAAGCATAGGAGCATCCGTTACCGATCTGAAATACGGAGCGGTTCCAAGGGCCTCGTGTTGGCCCTTTCGGCACGGATGCGGCGGCGCTTTCGCGCCAGCGGACGTTGCATCGGGTGGACGCTGAGGGTTTGCCCGGTGCACCGAGGACCGGACCGACTCCTGAGAAAAGGAGAACCCTTCGAATACGATCGTGTGATGCCTCGCCTTATCGCTCCGGACGTCAGTTATCACTCCTCCTGGCTGGAAGGATCCGCCGAATTTGACGGCGCCCACCGGGACGGCGCGGGTGCGGAGGACTGGCCACTGGAAGAACTCGAAGATGACCAGTCGTTCCGCCGCTTCGTCGATGCCCTCGTCAACGATGCCCGGCCGGAGAGCCCGAGGAAACCAGGGTACGTACCCTGCACATACCTGTGGATCGTAAATGGTGACACTTTCCTTGGCTCACTGGCCATCCGGCACGAGCTGAACGATTTCCTCCTCAATCAGGGTGGGCACATCGGCTACAGCGTGAGGCCCTCCGCACGGCGCCGCGGCCACGCAGCTGCCGCCTTGGCCAACGCCCTGCCAATTGCCAGGGAGCTGGGCATCGCCCGAATTCTCCTCACTTGCGATGAAGATAACGCCGGTTCCCGGGCCACAATCGAAAAGAACGGTGGCGTCTACGAAGACAGCCGCAACGGCAAACGCCGCTACTGGGTCGTGCCTGCCTAACCGGAAGCACAAGTAGAAGGAATCTCAATGCTGTTGTCAGTGGATTCCTGAGGTGCCGACTAGGGCGTGGCGTCCCTCGCCGTCGGCGTTACTACTCGGGGTTTGTGCGCCTTGGTGTTGCTCATCAGTTGTTCCTTTCGGCGGGTGGGGCGGCTTAGGTGACCGGCCAACTCCACTTCTCCCCCGACTCTTCTATGTCTGCCAAGCGACTGGAAACGGACTGCGGGCGCTGACCCACCGGCTTGCCCCTCCCCCTCGTCGTTGTTTTGCCTGCTGGCGGAGCAGCGCGTAGCTGTGCCCGACGGAGCCGGGGCAACCCTAAGGGCAAACAGACGATGGATTGTGGGAAGAAATAAGCGAAGCGCCGACACAAGGCATCGGCTGCGCAGCCGTCCGCAGGACGGTTGAGCCGGTGGAGCGGGCACGTATGATCCAACGGACAGCAGCAAAAAAAGAAGAATGCCTATGCTGTCCGAGCGCAGCGAGGCCCTTTTTGTTCTTGATGCGTAACCCTGAAGTACGGGTCTGACCCCGAGGATTCCACTCGTGCATCAGACCCAGCTCAACGAAAGGTGGAGGCACAACTGATGGTGACCGTGAATGCTGCCCTCGACCCTTATCGCAACTGGGCCGAGCCTCGCGACGGCGTTGGCTCGAACCCATTCCGACTGGCCAGCAAGGTGGAGTCGCAGGCCTCAATCGACGAAGTTTCACGGGCTTGGCCCACTGGCGCGCTTCTGCCCGAGTTGGAAGCACTTTGGCTATCAAGTCGCGAGGCGTGGCTGTTTCAAGACATCGACTACGGCCAATGGGGCCTGCACATCCTCGACCCCGCAGCGGCGGCGGCGCGCACCAACGCCGAGCGTGCGAGCCGACCGGGCGACTTTGAGGCGACCGATGCCGTGGTCGGCGAGTTCCTCGGCGACAGCCACCTCTTGGTGCTTGAAGCCAACGGCGGCGTCTTGGTCGCGCTGCCCTTGGATCCGCGCACTGATTGGCCACGGGTGGCACCCAGGCTATCCGAGTTCCTGACTCGGTATCTCGAAGCTGTTGGCGACAAGTACTGGGAGAGCTCCTGACCTCAACCAGAGCGCTCCCAGGCCTCGGCGTGGACCTCCTGTAGGGCCGCCGAAGCCCTCACTACAAGTCCGGCACTGCTCCAGTAGCTGTTCGCCACCGCGGGGGCTGCTCGAAGCGCGGAGTATTCCGCGGGGGAGACCTTAGTCGGCCTTACGGGATGATTCCAGGAATTCCCCGTGGTTCCAGCTAACGGTAGTGGCGTGCGGGTGGAACCCGGCAGGTAACCGCGCCGTCGTGTCCTTATCCGGCGATCATGTCGCGTCTCTCAATCAGCGGTCGGGTCATCGCGGGGCGGCGGGCGGCCAATCCTTCGGAGCCGTCACGACATGAGCCGTCCGGCCACAGCAACAAAGCCATACCCGCCTCCCCCGGGTAGCCACGACCCTACAACGGCCACGGAACCACCCGACAACAACATAAGGAATCTCAATGCTGTTGTCAGTGGATTCCTGAGGCCTATGGCTAGGGGCCGAGGCACTTGGCGGTCGTAGTTCCGGGATAGGGTCTGCGCGTTTTGCTGTTGCTCATGGATTGTTCCTTTCACGTGGGCGGGGCGGCACCTGTTCATGTGTCCTTCAGCACGTTCATTTACGCGCTCTAGCCTCTGCCGTCACCTGTCACCTCGACCCCCGGACGCGCGCTGACCACGGAGAACCAGCAGGGCGACTAAGAGAACGGCTCCCAGCGCCCGCGGCGGTTGGTACACACGAGTTCGACGAGCACCCATTGACGGTCTAGCTCAGTCGCAGGCACCGTTCGGCGGTCTGCTCAGGGGTCGGATTTGCGAGTAGATTGTTCACATCCGCTGAGGGCCCGCATATCAGCGAAACGACGTGGACAAGGATCCGGATGGGCCGGCCGTACCGCATTGACACTCATCAGCACATCGTTCCGCCTGGGTATGCGCGCTGGATGCTTGAAAAGGGCATCCGCCCCGGCGGCATTGGCCTGCCGTCGTGGTCCGAGCGCTCAGCGTTGAAGTTCATGGACAGGCACGACGTGCAGACCGGCATCTTGTCCCTGTCCACTCCCGGCGTGTACTTCGGGGACGCTGCGGAAGCACGGCGGCGGGCGCGGGAGATCAACGAATACAGTGCAGAGGTGGTCGCGGCCCGGCCTGAGCGGTTCGGGTTCTTCGCGACGCTCACGCTGCCGGACGTGCAAGGCGCCCTGGCGGAGGCCCAGTACGCCCTGGACACCCTGCTCGCGGACGGGATCGTTTTGTTGGCCAACAACGCCGGCCGCTATCTGGGCGATCCTGGCTTTGAGCCTCTGCTGGAGTTCCTGCACCACCGGCGGGCCGTAGTGTTCGTCCACCCCGCTGAACTGCCCGGTCCGGCGGTGCCGGGCATACCCGCCTTTGCCGCAGATTTCATGCTCGACACGACCCGCACCGCTATCAACCTGATCCTGTCCGGTGCGATGGAAAAGTTCTCGGGAATCAGGTTCATCCTGGCCCACGCGGGCGGCTTCGTGCCTTACATCGCCTACAGGATCCTGCTGACGATGCTCAACGATAAGGACCTGGCCCTCAGCGCACTGGCGGCGCTGGGAGATAAGAAGCAGTCCATCTTGCGGCGGTTTTATTACGACGTGGCCCTATCCGCCAGCCCGGCGGCCCTGCCCAGCCTGCTCGAGGTAGCTGACCCGGGCCGCATCACATACGGAACTGACTTCCCGTTCGCACCCTCTGCGGCGATCGATTTCCTGAATATGGAGTATGAAAATTATCCGCTGGACGCCTCCGTGCGCGCGGCGATAGACCGCGGCAATGCCTTGGCGCTTTTTCCCCGGCTGAGGCCTGAGCAGACTTAGTTCACATTGTGCGCGTTGCGCTCCCTGACAGGAGGGGTTCCGGTGGAGGACGGGTGAGCCGGTGGAGCGGGCACGTACGATCCGCAGGAAAGAACCTGATTGTCAGAGGTCCCCCGCCGCGTCCGCGGAACAGGCCCGGCTCGCCGTGGCCTTCGACCTGCTCCAACGCCGCGAACAAGCCCGGCTCGGGGTCCCGGCCGAGAAGCTTGGCGCCGGGGTCGGCGGGCAGATTGCCCTGGCCCGGCGCGAATCTCCCGCCAGGGGCGGCCGGCTCCTGGGCCTGGCCAAAGCCCTCGTGACCGAGATGCCGCACACCCTTACCGCCCTGGAAACCGGGCAGCTGAACGAATGGCGCGCCACCCTGCTGGTGCGTGAAACCGCGTGCCTGAGCGCCGCGGACCGGGCCGCAGTCGACGCCGAACTCGCCGCCGATGCCGGGACGTTCGCCGGGGCCGGTGACCGGTCCCTGGTCGCCGCGGCCCGGGCCACCGCGTACCGGCGTGACCCCCGCTCCGTCACCGAACGCGCCGCGCACGCCGCCACCGAGCGGCACGTCAGCCTCCGCCCGGCCCCGGACACCATGTGCCACCTGACCGCCCTGCTGCCCGTGACCGCCGGCGTCGCCGTCTACAAGGCGTTGAGCGGGCACGCCGACACCCTCCATGCCGCCGGGGATCCGAGGGGCCGCGGGCAGCTGATGGCCGATGCGCTGGTCGAACGCATCACCGGCACCCCCGGCGGGATCACCGGCGTCGAAATCCAGCTCGTCATCACCGACCGCACCCTCTTCCAGGGCAACGCCGAACCCGCCGTCCTGCCCGGCTACGGCACCGTCCACGCCGGCTGGGCCCGTACCCTCATCAACGGCACAAGGGGTGCACACAGCGGTGACGGCGGCCGTCCCCCCGGACCCGGCCGTCCCCCCGGACCCGGCCGTCCCCCGGGATACAGTGGTCCCCCTGCACCCGGCGCCGCGGCCCCAAACACGGACAGAAACACGGACAGAAACGGTGACGGCCAGTCCGGCGGTCCGGGGCACAGTGGTCGCCCTGGACCGGGTGGCACCGGAGGGAGCGGCGATGACCCCGCGTTCAACCTCTGGCTCCGGCGGCTCTACACCCACCCCGGGAGCGGGG
>NZ_JBFTHT010000029.1:0-31042 GCF_056394385.1 Arthrobacter sp. 10N44_2
CAGGTTGACTGGGGCAGGGCCCCAGGTGCCGGGGTTGGCCGTGAGGGTGTAACCGACCCTGGTTGTCCCGGAGATCGTCGGAACCGGGGCCGGGGCAAGGGTACCTGCGGTGACTGCGGCCGTTGCGGTGGAGGACTTCGTGACCGTGGTGTAGCCGGCCTTGGTTCCGGTGACGCTCACGGTGATGCTTGTGCCTGCGCTTGCCGAGTCTAGGAGGTAGGTGGCGCCGGTCGCGCCGGAAATCGCGGCGCCGTTGCGCTTCCACTGATAAGCCAGGGCCGCGGCAGGACTCCAGGTGCCGGGGTTGGCAGTGAGCGTTTTGCCCACGCCGGGGGTGCCCGTGATCGTCGGTGTCGGTGCTGTAGGGAACGCGATGGTCGGCACCGACACCGCTGCGCTTGTTCTCGCGGTGGTGGTGTAGCCGGCCTTGGTTCCGGTGACGCTCACGGTGATGCTTGTGCCTGCGCTTGCCGAGTCCAGGAGGTAGGTGGCGCCGGTCGCGCCGGAAATCGCGGCGCCGTTGCGCTTCCACTGATAAGCCAGGGCCGCGGCAGGACTCCAGGTGCCGGGGTTGGCCGTTAGGGTGTAACCGACCCTGGTTGTCCCGGAGATCGTCGGAGCCGGGGCAACATCAAAGCTGTCGAGGACGGTGAAGCTGAGGTCGATGTTTTGGAGGGCAGGCGAGCTGGGGGACAGGCTCGTGTAGTTGCCGGCGGCGTCCTGGATGAGGATGCTGTGGATGTTCCATGTGCCGGCGGGCCAGGTCAGTGTGTCGACGGTGATGGTGGAGGTGCCGTGGTAGGTGTCGCCGTCCCTGGCGGTGATGGTGGCGTCGCAGGCGCAAGGTTGTTTACCCTCGGGGCCGGTGAGGTAGAACCACAGATTGGAAATGCCCGAAGCGTCGGTGATGGTCCAGTCGAAGGTGACCTTCTCGCCGGGACCGACGGTCCTGGGGGAGGCAAGGGAGACCGCGGACAGTTCCGCCGGCGTCACATCGGCCGACGCTATTGCCGACGACGGAGCGACCAGCAGGGTCAAAGCAATGCTGAGAATGGTGGCAAGCAGCGCATGCGCACGATATTTGATTTTGTCCCCCTCGAACTTACAGCCGTTCCGACCTCACATGCGGAACGCCTGAACTTTATCAAGGATTGGATTCACTTGTGACGATGACACGAATCAGGCGAATTTGCCCTTTAGAAGGCCGATAGAACCCGACAGGAAGGGCAGATCCCTTCGCTATGCGGACCCACAGGAGGCGGTCCAGATGGGCTTCGATGGGTGGGCGTGGGCATTCAGAGCCGGCCAGCCAACCGAAGGTTAGTGGCGTAGCGCAGAGCAACATTGGCCGCATCGCCATCTTTAACATACGGACGAAAGAGTTTCCTCAGACCAGCTTTTGTCACCATTGATGCCCCAGGCGCCCCGAACCCGGGGACGGTTGCAGTAGCAAGGCCGACGGCCAAGTTGACCACCATGCCGGCGGCGCCCGGAATGAGCCCGTACAAACTGCCGCGTGACTTCACCCGCTCGAGCTCTTCTTCAAAAGGCACGAAGTTCTCGCTTGCCGCAATCCGGATCCTTGCGGCGTATTCTGCCGTTGACTCGCCCATTCGAGAATCGCCAGTTGCAAGCAGCGTCGTTGAGAGTGCATCCCGGAATAACTGAAAGGCTTCCTCACCGCCACGAACCCTTATTACGTCCGCAAGATTTAGCTCAAGACGCGGGATTGCCAGTGTAAAGCCACCGCGAGAGATGCCGGCCCGGAGGGAATAGAAGGGGTCGAGCTCGACGGTGGGCGCTGCCGTGGCACCGCTTTGAGACGAGAAATCTTCAAGCGAGACGGCATCGCCAAGAAGGCTGGCAGCCGCCTTTATGTCAGAATTTGGAAAATAATGGTTGGCAAGCTGTGAAGGAGAGTCGGAGTCGAACAGGGCAATTGATGCTTCGCTGCCATACACCTCATAGAGCAAATCCCGGGCGGTATGCGAATCAAACATCGGATCGCGTTCTTCGTCGGAGGTTCCGTATGAAAGTTGAGGATTTCTAAATAAAATATCTCCCTTTTCAATGAGCTGCGAAACCGGAACGAACCCGTGGGCAACGGCAGCTAGTGCCGCTGCTGGATTGCCGTCCGCGGGCCTGAACGCTCCCAAGTAACCAAACGACTCCGCACCTGGATTGAGAGATTGAGCCCAAGCCACTGCAGGCGTGCCCGTCCGCACCCCGGGTCCTGCTGTGACTGCCGGGTCTCGGGTGGCGCACTTTCTCGGCTGATCAAAAGGACCTTTAGTGACGTGCTCTCCAGGGTGTCCCGCGAGTCGTGTTGTTGGGCTGCCACGCCGATGAAACACTCTGGCCATGAGTCCTTGGTTCGGGCGCAGGGAGGTCATGCCGCCAATGGCTGCTCCTTTCCTGCATTACGTATCTGCTATCACGTCCATCAATGCGTCACGCCAGCAAGTCTGGGACTTCATCAGACCGCCGGAGAACAGCGTTCTTATAGACCCGGATGTTATACGCGGCTTTCGGGCCCCTGGTGCCGAGGGAGTGGGTGAGATCCAGGTATTTATCTCCGTGCGCGATGGAGTGGAGAGCGTCTCTGCTCTGGAAGTTTTGGAAGAGATTCCGAAGGAGCTGGCTGTCACGAGGACAGTAGGTGGAGAGGATCCGGCGGGTCGGGGACGGACTGCGCTCTACACCGATGAACGCGGTGCGACGATTCTTGAACACGGGTTTCATTTCACCCTGCCGGCTGGTGCGGCGGGCTACTTGGAGCAGTATGAACAGCCTTACAGGCTCTTCTGCCGACAATATGTTGAACGGGTGAAGGCGTTCCTCGAACAGCGGCTACGTCACCCGGCGGGCTAGACAACTTTCACGAGGGCATAGGCCGACAACGAAAGACTCGGCGACCAGTCCTGCACCGCTCTTGGTCTCGTTCTTGAGAGCTGCTCGGCATCCCCAAGGGCTGCAGCTGACCCGGCGCGTACGTATCGACCGAGGAAATTCATAAGTTGGGTAGATTCTTCGATCCCTCAGACAACTCCATGTCCCCGGGCGGACCATCGGTTAGCCCTGGCCTGTCGATTGCTAGTCGCCTCTGGATGTTGAAGCACGGCTTCGCCCCATCAACCTGCTAAACACCTCGCCTCGGTCTAGAAGATGCAGATTTCGGTATCTGACCGAGGTCCTGAAGTAGCACGCCCGGGAGTTCAAATTAGATCCGGCTCGCTGTGGCATGCCCAGTTGTCCCCCGGGAGGATAATTTCGGCCGGCGGCATGGCACCCTGTTTTTGTCGGTCGGGGACGCCGGGCCCCGGCTGTTCCGGACACCATTTAGCAATAAGTCAGCTGAAAATCAAGGAGACAACTCTTGCTCTCGGGGCCGGTCTTTCGGCTGGTTCGGGGGTCTCATCTAGGAGACACCCGATCCGATCGAAATCCCAGGAGACACCCCCCGTCTTCCGACAGAAGCGCTAATGAGGGGAATCGTGCTTGTCCCCTAAGGATTCGGGAGACAGCTTCGGGTTTCCGGTATTGCCGGACCCGGAGCTGTCTCCCCGGATCACACCTCAGGGGGGCGTTTGCGTTCCGGCGTCCGGCAGCCACGTCGTCGCGTTAGCGGCAGCACGTCGTCGCGTTAGCATTGGTCCCAACACGTCTGTCCAGGAGGGCACATGCCGTACATCGTTGACTTCGAGACCGTTTCTACCGTCGGCTTGGAATCGTCGCCCGTCTCCGAGGCCCTCGCCGGGTTGCGCGCCAACGAGGCCCGCTATTACCGGAATAAGTACGGCCACGCCTTCACCGTGAGCCCCGCGGGCGAAGTTCCTGACGTGGTTGACCGGGTGAGCCGCATCCTCCGGGATGAACGCGAGATCGTGATCGGCTCCCGCCCGCTGGAGGCGACCGCCTTCGAAGTCGACGGTTTGCGGATGGCCTATGTTTTTTACGAGTCGGGGCTGTCGGTCAACGTCATGTACAGCATCGAGGACGGCGGGAAGAGAGCGGTGGGGTTCAAACTTGCCGACGGCATGGAAGTTCCGGAGGAATTGGCGCCGCGCTTCAAGTTCGCCCGCCAAAAGTCGAAGCTGGCGGGCGTTATTCGCGGCTCCTACTTCGTGATCAAGGGCGAGTACTGATCGGGCTCACCCCGCATTTCAGGGTGCGGGACGCAGCCGGGCAATCCGGGAAGTGAGTTTCTGGGATTGGGGTTCCATATTTTCGACGTGATCATTAGCGGCGGCGGCCCGACGGGGATGATGCTGGCCAGCGAGTTGCGGCTGCACGACGTGGACGTGCTCGTGCTGGAGAGGGACGCGGAGCCGAGCCAGGCGGTCCGTTCGCTCGGTCTGCACCCGCGCAGCATCGAGATCATGGACCAGCGCGGGCTGCTGGACCGGTTCCTCGCCCACGGGCAACAGTATCCCGGCGGCGTGGGTCGCTTCGCCGGGATCGACAAGCCCCGGCCGGTGAACCTGGACACCGCACACGGCTACGTCCTTGGCATCCCCCAGCCGGTCACCGATCGCCTGCTGGCCGAGCGCGCCGGTGAGCTCGGCGCCCAGATCCGCCGCGGCTGCGAGGTGGCAGGGGTCGAGCAGGACGAGGACGCGGTGAGCGTCGAACTCGCTGACGGCACACGGCTGCGCTCGCGCTGGCTGGTCGGCTGCGACGGCGGACGCAGCCTGGTGCGCAGACTGCTCGGCATCGGCTTCCCCGGCGAGCCGGCCAAGACCGAGTGGCTCCTGGGCGAGGTGAAGGTGACCGCGGCGCCGGACCAGCTGGCCGCGGTGGCCGAGGAGGTGCGCAAAACCCACAAGGGGTTCGGCATCGGCCCCGCCGGAAACGGCCTGTACCGCGCCGTCGTGCCCGCGGCGGCCGTGGCCGAGGACCGCTCGGTCCCGCCGACGCTGGAGGAGTTCCGGACGCAGCTGCGGGCGTTCGCAGGCACCGACTTCGGCGTCCACTCACCACGCTCCCTGTCCCGTTTCAGCGACGCCACCCGGCTTGCCGAGCAATACCGGGTGGGCCGCATTCTGCTCGCCGGCGATGCGGCGCACGTCCACCCGCCACTGGGAGGGCAGGGACTGAACCTCGGCATCCAGGACGCCTTCAACCTCGGCTGGAAGCTCGCCGCCGAGGTCAAAGGATGGGCGCCGGACGGGCTGCTGGACAGTTATTACGCCGAGCGTCACCCGGTCGCCGAAGGCGTGCTGACCATCACCCGCGCCCAGAGCGAGCTGCTGTCCACCGAGCCCGGCCCGCAGGCCGTGCGGCGGCTGCTGAGCGAGCTGATGGACTTCGAGGACGTCAGCCGTTTCCTGGCCGAGAAGATTACCGCGATCGGGGTCCGCTACGACTTCGGCGAAGGACCCGAGCTGCTCGGCAGGCGACTGCGCGACATTCCTCTGTCGCGGGGCCGTCTCTACGAACTCACCCGCAAAGGCCGCGGGCTCCTGCTGGACCAGACCGGCGAACTCTCCGTGGCAGGATGGGCGGACCGGATCGACCACGTCGCGGACACCAGCGGGGAACTGGACGCGCCCGCGGTCCTGCTCCGGCCGGACGGCCACGTCGCATGGATCGGCGACGACCAGGACGACCTGCTCCGCCACCTGCCGACATGGTTCGGGACCGCCCTCGAGGGCGCCGGAGACGGTCACGATCGCCGCCCCTGACGCCGTGCCCGCCGTCAGGCAGCCTGCCAGGTCACGGGAAGCCGTTTCGCCCCGTAAACGATCATGCTTTCCATCCGCTCCAACTGCGCGTCGGGGTCCACCGCAAGCCCCGGCAGCCGTGAGAGCACGGCCTCCAGCGCGATCCTGGCCTCCAGCCGCGCCAGGGGCGCCCCCAGACAGAAATGGATGCCCTGCCCGAAGGCGAGGTGACGGTTGGGTGAGCGTTCGACGTCGAACTCGTCCGGGCTCGGGAACTGCTCCCCGTCGCGGTTCGCCGAGCCGATCCAGGCAATGACCGGCGAGCCTGCCGGGATGGTGCGGCCGCGCACGGTCGTGTCGACGGCTGAGAGCCGGTACATGGACTGGACGGGGGAGCGGTAGCGCAGCACCTCTTCGATGGCGTGCGGGAGCAGGGCAGGCTCGGCGACGAGGCGTTCCGCCGTGCCCGGCGATTCGGTGAAGCACAGCACCGCATTGCCGATCAGGTTGGTGGTGGTCTCGTTTCCCGCCACGAGCAACAGGCTGCAGAATCCCAGCAACTCGATGGGGCTGAGCTTCTGCCCGTCGATCTCGGCCGCGAGGAGCGCGCTGATCAAATCATTGCCCGGCCGGTGCCGCCGCTCCTCGATCATGCCCATGAAGTACTCCGCCATTTCCCGGTTGGCTGCCGTGTGGACGGAATCGTCGGCGCCCGGGCGGGTCTGGCTCACGATCACGTCGGACCACAGCTTGAACCGGTCCCGGTCAGAGGCCGGAATGCCCATGAGTTCGGCGATCACGATCACCGGAAGCGGATAGGCGAGCTGTTCGATCAGGTCCGTGGCGCCGCCGGCCACCACCGGCTCCAGCAACTCGTCGGTCAGTTCCGAGATGCGCGGGGCGAGCGCTTCGACTGCCCGCGGCGTGAACGCCTGCGTCACGAGCGAACGCAACTGGCGGTGCCGCGGCGGGTCCGTGTTGACCAGGCTGGCGGCGAAGAGCTGGCCCGTTTCGGAGGGGTTGTCCCCGCCCATCCGGGAAGAAAATGTGGCGTGCTCGGAAAGGACCCGCTGCACGTCGTCGTAGCGGAACACGTGCCAGACGCCGGTGTCCGGGTCCTGGAAAACGGGTTCACTGTCCCGCATGGCTGCGTAGCGGGGAAACGGGTTCAACGGCTGCTCAAAATCCGGAAATGGCGCCATGGCTGGCCTTCCTGATGAGGCGGGCGGCCGTCGTTTCCTGGCACTGGGCCAACTGCACGGGACGAACTGCGGTGGAGCATACGTCCAACGGGGCGGGCCGGGTGGCCCCGTCAGATCCCACCCTAATACCGCGCGGCGGCCTTGGCACGGGGAATGTTGCTGCGCCGGCCGCCCCCGGGCACCGGCACGTTGACAAGGCGCCTGACGGCGGCGCCTAACGAAGGGGCCCCGGCTGCCGACAGTACGGAGGAGAACACCCTTCCCCTCACAGAGCAGAATCGGCCCATGATCGTCGTCACACGCCTCAACGGAACGCGCTTCGCGGTCAATCCGGACCTCATTGAACGCATCCACGAGAGCCCGGATACGCACTTGGTGACGCTCGACGGCGCCGCCTACGTGGTGCTCGAAAGCCTCGCCGAGGTGGTCGAGCTGATCGCGGAGTACCGGGCGTACATCCTGAGCAAAGCCCGGGACTTTCCGGCCATCACCGGCTATCCCCTCAGCCTGGTCCGGACTGAAGACCCGGACGACGACCCCTACGACGACGGCGCCGGTCCCACGGCGCCCGCGCAACCCAGAAAGTAACGATGGATCCCGCAACAGTCATCGGACTGCTCCTCGCCTTTGGCTCCGTTATCGCCATGGTGTCGCTCGAGGGCGCCAGCCTGTCGGCGTTGCTCCTCCCGGCCCCCATGATCCTGGTCTTCGGTGCCACGCTCGCCGTCGGGATCGCCGGAAACACCCTCAAAGACGTCGTCCAGGCCTTCAAAGCCCTCCCCAAGATGTTCCTCGGCAAAACCGCCAAGCCGCAGGAAAGCATTGACCAGATGGTCCGCTTCGCCGAAAAGGCGCGCAGCGAGGGCCTGCTGTCCCTGGAAGAGGAAGCGGCCAGCGTCAAGGACCCCTTCCTGGCCCGTGCCCTGCAGAACATCGCCGACGGCACCGACGCCGAGGACCTCCGGATGCTCATGGAGGACGAGATCGACTCCAAGTCCCGGAGCGATCACGCCAACTCCAAATTCTTCGCGAGCCTCGGCGGCTATGCCCCCACCGTGGGCATCATCGGCACCGTGGTGTCCCTGACCCACGTCCTGGAAAACCTCTCCACCCCGGACCACCTCGGCCCGATGATCGCGGCAGCCTTCGTCGCCACCCTGTGGGGCCTGCTGTCCGCCAACTTCATCTGGCTTCCCTTCAGCGCCCGGATGGCCCGGCTCTCGGAACTGGACATCGAACGGATGACGCTGCTCATGGAAGGCATGCTGTCGGTCCAGTCCGGTGCCCAGCCGCTTCTGCTGGCCGAACGGCTCCGCGCCATGGTCCCCGAGCACCAGCTCAAGAGCTCCGGCAAGAAGGCCGGCGCTGACAAGTCCGACAGGATGGACGAGGCAGCGTGAGCCCCAGGCGGCGCGGGCGGAAGAAGCCGGAAGAACACCACGTCGACGAACGCTGGATGGCGTCCTACATGGACATGGTCACCGTGCTGATGTGCATGTTCATCGTCCTGTTCGCGATGTCCACGGTGGACGCCAACAAGTTTGAAAAGCTTCGCAACTCCCTGGCCACGGGATTCGGCGCAGTCGCGACGGAAACGGTGGATACGGCGTCGGGCACAGTGGTGCCGCCGGAACTCGTGAAAGAGGACCTCGAGGCGTTCGCCGCCGTCAAGGGCGCGGCCACCGCATCCCCCGAGAACATGGCTGAAGCGATCAAGGAAGTGGACAAACTCAAGGCGCTGCAGCAGAAAATGCAGGCCGGCCTGGCGGCAGCCGGGCTGAGCGAGAACGTCGAGTTCCAGATCGACCAGCGCGGCCTGACGGTCAAGCTCGTCGGATCGCAGGCTTTCTTCGAACCTGACCGGCCCGAGCTCACCTCCCGGGCCTCCCGGGTGCTGCAGGTCATCTCACCGGTCCTCAAACCGGCCGGCATGGAAATCATGGTCGAGGGCCACGCCGCGAACGGCATCACGGCCTACCCCTCGACGTGGGAACTGTCCTCGGCGCGCGCCGTCAATGTCCTGCGGTACATGGTGGACCGCGGCGGCATAGCCCCCGGCACGATCGGTGCCGTCGCGTTCGGTTCTGCCCGCCAGGTCAACGACGACTCCACGCCGGCGCTCATGGAGCGAAACCGCCGGGTGGACATCGTGGTCATTTCCGACAAGCCCGACGTCGTCCGGGCACTGATTCCGGAGGCCTTGAAACTCAGCGAGAAGTAGCCGTTCGGGGCTACGGCGGATCGCCTGGGTTCTTTGCCGGAGTTTTGCCTGCATTTTTGCCTCCGGCAGATTGCTTACGCCACGAGTTCCCTTGCCGATAGTGGCAACCGTGAGTGTTCTGGATGAGCGGGAAGTGGCACGGGAGCGGACCGTCAGCGTCTATGACTTCCGCCGTCCTGCGACGCTCGCGCGCGAACACAGCCGGGTGCTGGAGCTCGCCTTCGAAACCTTCGCCMGCCAGTGGGGCACCCAGCTCACCGCCAAGGTCCGCGTCAAGTCCGTGGTGCGCCTGGAAGACGTCAGCATGCTCAGCTACGACGAGTACGCCGCCTCGCTGCCCGCCGTCACCGCCATGGTCCTGTGCACCGTGGAGGCCCACGATTCCAAGCTCGTGGTGCAGTTCCCCGGCCCGGCCGCCCTCGGCTGGGTCAACCGCATGCTCGGCGCCACCAACGATTCGCCCATGCCGGACCGCAAGTTCACCCAGATCGAGCAGGCGCTGATCAAGGGCCTGATGGACGAGGCCCTCGAAGACCTCGGCTATTCCCTGGGCCCGCTGCTCAGCGAGGCCGTCCGGGTGGACACCATCCAATACAACTCCCAGTTCGCCCAGGCCGCCGCACCCAGCGAACTGATGATCGTTGCCTCCTTCACCATGAGCGTCGGCGACGTCAACGCGCCCGCCACCCTGGCCGTTCCGGCCGGAATCCTGCTGGGACGGCTCAAGAAGGTCAACCCGACCGACTCCCGCGAAGACGCGGCCGCCCGCGTCAGCGCCCAACTGGAGCAGGTCCCGGTGGAACTGTCCGTACGGCTCTCGACGTCGTTCGTTACCCCGAGCCAGGTCCTGGGTCTCGCCGTCGGTGACGTCCTGACACTGCCGCACCTGGAGAACCGGCCCTTTGACCTCACCCTGGACGGAACCCGGCTGGCCACTGCCGCCCCGGCCCGCAACGGTTCCCGCGCGGCCGCAGTAATTGTCACAATCGAGGAGAACCAACGATGAGCATCACCCTGACCAAGCACGAAATGTCGGCGGAACGGCTCGTCGAGGAGCTCCCGAGCCCGGTGGCCCTGAAGGTTGTCGCGCTGGTGCCTGCCCGGTCCGCGGCGGCCTACGCCCGGCAGGCGGTCACGGCGACCTTCGTCGGCGCGGTGACCGCCGACCTCGCCCTCATGCTCAGCGACCGCACCTTCCTTGACGAGGCCGCCGGCGCGGGGTCCCAGCTGGGCCACGTCTCCGTGACCGACGTGCTGCGCCCCGCGATGGAAAGCGCCAGCTCAGTCTTCGGGGCCGGTGTCCTGTCCGACCTGCGTGAATCCGACGTCTCAGGGCTCCTCTCGGATCCCGACACGGCCGTTTTTGAACTCTCCGACGGCAGCAACGCTGCGGCCTGGTTCGCCGTCCGGCTCCGCGAACACAGCAACAGCCAGGAACGCGGCGGGGACCTGTTCGCCGGCGGGGACACCGTGGCCGGCCGGCTCGGCCGGATCAACAACATTGAAATGGCCCTGACCGTGGAGATCGGACGCACCCGGATGTCGGTCCGGGACGTCCTGTCGCTGGAACCGGGCAAGATCATCGAACTGGACCGCTCCGCCGGCGCCCCGGCCGACGTCCTGCTCAACGGCCGCCTGATCGCGCACGGCGAAGTCGTGGTCCTCGACCAGGACTACGCGGTGCGGATCACCCGGATCCTCGACGTGGCCGAGGGGCTCAGCTGAATGGACGCACTGATCCTCGGGCTGCGGGTAGTCGTGGCCCTGGGCGCGGTGCTTGGCCTCATGTGGTTCCTGCAGCACCGGCTGGGCAAGGGCACCGGACGGCGCCGGGCTGACCGCGCCTTGACCATCGTCAGCCGGCAGAGCCTCGGACAAAAAGCCTCCGTGGTGGTGGTCGACGCCGCCGGGCAGCGCTTCCTCCTGGGCGTCACCGAGCACGCCGTCAACGTCCTGCACACCGGGGACATTCCGCCCGAACCCGAAGAAGTCGCGGTCCCCGGCACCAGCCGCGGCTTGGGCGATTTCGCCCGGATCCTCGCTGACGCCAGCCCGCTCGCCGGCAACCACTTCAGCAGCCAGCCGGCCATGCCGGCAGGTGATGCCGCCGCTGACGGCGACGATTTTGCGGACGGTGTCGACGCCGACGATTTCGCCGACGGTCAGAACGGTATCCGGGAGTTGCCGCCGTCCCGCCGCAGCTCCCTTCACCGCGGCTCCGCGGCCCGCGGCCACGCCGGCCGCGTCAGCGCCGGCGGCGGGTCGGCCCATCCGCCGCTGCACGGCTCCATCCTGTCCGGCTCCACCTGGAAGCAGGCTGCCGCCGCGCTCAGGAGCGGACGCCGCAATTGATCTTCCCGCTCCCCACCAGCACCACCCGCCCGCGACCAGCTGGCGCAAGACCCCTCAGGCTCCTGGCCCTGGGGCTCGCCGCCGTGCTCTTTGCCGTCCTCCTGCTGTGGCTCAACGCCTCGGCAGGCCACGCCGCACCGATCGACCCTGTTGCGCCGGTGCCCCCGGCCGACCCTGCCAATCCCGACGGCGGGAACATCAACATCCAGATCAACGGGATGGACGGGAAACCTTCCTCCGCTGTCCTGACCCTGATCAGCATCACCCTCTTGGCCGTTGCGCCCTCGCTGTTGCTGATGATGACGTCCTTCACCAAGATCTTTGTGGTCCTGGCAATGACCCGCAACGCGCTGTCCCTGCCCTCCATCCCGCCGAACCAGGTCCTGGCCGGGCTGGCTCTGTTCCTCTCGATCTTTGTGATGTGGCCCGTCATCAACGAGATGAACACCCTCGGCGTCCAGCCCTACCTCAACGGCACACTGGACTTCAACGGTGCCGTCAGCGCCGCATCGGGTCCGCTGCAGCACTTCATGCTCGCCCACACGCGCGAGGAGGACATCGCCCTGATGTCCCGTGCCGCCGGAGCCGAGAACCCGGCCACGCCTGAGGCCGTGCCGCTGCAGACCCTCATCCCGGCGTTCATGATCTCCGAACTCCGTGCCGCGTTCATCATCGGCTTCGTCATCTTCATCCCGTTCCTCGTGATTGACCTCGTGGTGTCCGCGGCCCTGATGTCCATGGGCATGATGATGCTCCCGCCCGTCATGATCTCGCTGCCCTTCAAGATCCTGCTCTTCGTGCTCGTGGACGGCTGGGGCCTGATCATCACCGCGCTCATCCAGAGCTATGCGGGTTCAGGATGAACGCCAACGCGGTCCTGGACATCTGCCTCCAGGCCATGATCGTGGCCGCCAAGCTCTCCGCGCCCGTGCTGGTCACGGCGCTGGTGGTGGGCCTGGCCATCTCCCTGCTGCAGTCCATCACGCAGCTGCAGGAAGCCACGCTGTCCTTCGTGCCGAAGGCTGCCGCGGTGGCCGTGGCCCTGATTGTCTGCGGACACTGGATGATCTCGGAGATGGTGGGCTTCACCAACGACCTCTTCGCGAAGATTCCGTCCCTGCTCGGAGGCCTGTGAGGTGGGCATCCCCATCGACCCGGCCTGGCTTGAAGTCCTGCTGCTGGCTACGGTCCGGATGACCGCCTTCCTGGTCGTGGCACCGCCCTTCTCGCACCACGCCATTCCGGGGCGCGTCAAAGCCATGCTGGGGCTGGGCCTGGGCCTGGCGGTGACGCAGCGCCTGGCCGGCGGCTACATGCCCCGGGACACCGCCGGGTTCGTCACCGGTGTGGTCCTGGAGCTCGTCACCGGGCTGGTCCTGGGCTTCCTGGTCCTCGTCATCTTTTCCGCCATCCAGTCCGCCGGCAGCCTGATCGACCTTTTCAGCGGGTTCCAGATGGCCCAGGCCTACGACCCCCAAATGATGGTCAACGGCGCACAGTTCACCCGTCTCCTGCAAATGGCGGCGCTGGCCCTGCTCTTCGCCTCCGACGGCTACCAGCTCGTCATCACCGGCCTCACCGGCAGCTTTGCCGCCCTGCCGCTGGCCGGGGGGATCGACCTGGCCCAGCCGGTGCAGGCCATGATCGCGGCGGTGTCCGGCATGTTCCTTGCCGCCGTGCAGATCGCCGGCCCCCTCCTGGTGGTCCTGTTCCTTGCCGACGTCGGGCTCGGCCTGCTGACCCGCGTGGCCCCGGCGCTGAATGCCTTCTCCCTCGGCTTCCCGCTGAAAATCCTGCTCACCCTGACGCTGGCCGGATTCATGTTCCTGGCCCTGCCCCGACTCGTTTCCAGCCTCGCCGGGCAGGCGGCCAAAGCCGTACTGGGGGTGGGCTGATGGCGGATTCACAGGAAAAGACCGAGCAAGCCACCGAGAAACGAATGCGGGAGGTCCGCTCCAAGGGCCAGCTGTCCCGTTCCCAGGACCTCACCGCCTGGCTCGGCGTCGGCGCCGCCGCGCTGATGCTGCCCAGCACGGTGGACCGGGCCGCCAACGCCGCCACGGACCAGCTCTTCAGCATCCGCGGGATCGTGTCCGCCCCGGACCCCGGCAAAGCCGTCCGGGCGCTGGAAGCCGGCTTCGCGTCCATCGCCGGGATCGTCGGACCCCTGCTGGTTGTCGTATTCCTGGCCGTCCTCGCCGGCTCGGCCCTCCAGGGCGGTGTCCACCTGAAGAAATTCAGGCTCGAATTCGAACACTTCAACCTGCTCGCCGGGATCAAGCGGCTGTTCGGCGCGCAGGCCGTGTGGGGCGGCCTCAAGGCGCTGCTCAAGGCAAGCGTCGTGGGGCTGGTGCTCTACACCGTCGTGCAGGGACTGGTTCCGGTGCTGCTGACCGCCGGCGGCCTGCCCGTCGCCGGGGTAGTGCAGGCCGCCGCCGGCGGGATAGCCGCCCTGGTCCAGTTCGCGGTGGCCGCCGGCATCGTGCTGGCCGCGGCCGACTTCTTCGTCGTGATGCGGCGCAACCGCAAGAAGACGCGGATGTCCAAGAAGGAAGTCCAGGACGAAAACAAGAACAGCGAGGGCGATCCGCTGATCCGGTCCCAACGCCGGGCGCGCCAGATGGCCATGAGCCGCAACCGCATGATCGCGGCGATCGGGGACGCCGACGTCGTCCTGGTCAACCCCACGCACGTGGCGGTGGCCCTGAAATACGAGCCCGGAAAATCCGCACCCCGCGTCGTTGCCAAGGGCGCCGGCCACGTGGCTGCGAGGATCAGGGAAGAAGCCGAGGAAAAGAACGTTCCCATGGTCCAGGACATCCCGCTGGCCAGGGCCCTCCACGGGGCCTGTGAGCTGGGAGACGAGATCCCGGTGGACTTCTACCGGGCGGTGGCCGGCGTCCTCGCTTTCGTCATGGCACTCAAGGCCCGGGGCGCCGCCGCCGGGATGCACCGCATGACCACCACGGTGGCCACCGTATGAAACACGGCAGGCTCCACAGCGTGCAACACGGCACGAAAACTTCGGGAATCAGCGTCTGTGAAAGGACAGCACCATGAACAACAGGCTGAACCGGCTGGTGGTGCCCATCGGCATCGTGGGGATCGTGCTCCTGCTGGTGGTTCCCGTTCCCGCGCCGCTGCTCGACTTCCTCATCGTCTGCAACATCCTGCTGGCACTGCTGGTCCTGCTGACCAGCATGTTCGTCAAAAAACCGCTGGATTTCTCGGTGTTCCCGTCCCTGCTGCTGGTGGCCACACTGTTCCGGCTCGGCCTCAACGTCGCCTCAACCCGCCTGGTCCTGGGCAACGGATACGCCGGGCAGGTCATTGAAGCCTTCGGCAAGGTGACGGTCGGCGGCTCCATGATCATCGGCGCCGTCGTGTTCCTCATCCTCGTGGTGATCCAGTTCGTCGTGGTCACCAAGGGCGCCGAGCGCGTGGCCGAGGTGGGCGCGCGCTTCACCCTCGACGCCATGCCAGGCAAGCAGATGGCGATCGACGCCGACCTCAACGCCGGCCTCCTCACCGACACCCAGGCCCGGGAGCGGCGGGCCGAAGTCTCTGCCGAGGCCGACTTCTACGGCGCCATGGACGGCGCCTCGAAGTTCGTCAAGGGCGACGCCATCGCGGGCATCATCATTATCATCATCAACTTCGTCGGCGGCATCGCCATCGGCATGGTCCAGCGCGGCCTGGAAATCGGCGACGCCCTGAACACCTACGGCCTGCTGACCATGGGCGACGGGCTCGTCACCCAGATCCCGGCACTGCTCATGGCCGTCTCCACCGGCATGATCGTGACCCGGTCCAACGCCGAGTCCGACATGGGGCGGACGGCCTCCACCCAGCTGCTGCAGTCACCGAACGCCCTCATGATCGCCGGCGTCGCCGCCGTCGCCATGGCACTGATCCCCGGCATGCCCCCGATTCCGTTCGTCGTCGTAGGCGCCGGCCTGTTCATCGCCTCCCGCCGGACGGCGGCAAGCCAACAGCTGGCGGAAACGGCCCGGGAGGCTGAGTCGACCGCGCTGAACTTCCCGGAACAGGATCCGAACGAGAAACTGCTGGAAGACATGCGCATCCACCCCGTGGAGATCCTGCTCGCACCTGACCTCGTGGATATGGTCTCCGGCGCCTCCGATGACCTCCTGGCCCGGGTCCGGTCCCTGCGGCACAAGATCGCCATGGAACTTGGCCTGGTCATCCCGCCGGTGCGCACCCGGGACAGTGTGGACCTGCCGCCGTCGACCTACGCCATCCGGATTGCCGGCGTGGAAGCCGGCCGCGGCACGGCCCCCAGCGGCCAGATGCTCGCCCTGGGCGAGAACCTGGACTCGCTCCCGGGCCCGGCGATGATCGAACCCGTATTTGGGCTCGCCGGGAAATGGATTCCGGGGGAGATGCGCCACAACGCCGAAATGACAGGTGCCACAGTGATCGACCGGGTCTCCGTCCTGGTCACCCACCTGTCCTCGATCGTCGCGGCGAACGCTGCCCGGCTGCTGTCCCGCGAGGACGTCCGGGTGCTGACCGAGGGCGTGCGCAAGCAGAGCCCCTCCGCCGTCGACGAACTGACCCCGGCCCTGCTCTCCCTCGCCGAGCTGCAGCGCGTCCTCCAGGGCCTGCTGGATGAGCAGGTGCCCATCAACGACCTCGCCCGGATCTATGAGGCCCTCACGCTCCGTGCCAAGATTTCCACGGATCCGGAATCGCTTGTGGAAGCCGCCCGGCAGGCCCTGGGCCCCGCCCTCACGGCCAAGTTCATGGACGGCGAGGTGCTCAACGTCATCATGATCGACCCCGTCCTGGAACAACACATGCTCGAGGACATGCGGCCCGCGGAGGGCGGCAGCCAGATCGTCATGGGGCAGGAACGGCTCGACGCCGTGCTGCGCTCGGTGCGGTCGGCCGTCGACGCCGCGGCCGCCGCCAACCGCCAGGCCGTGCTTGTCTGTGCACCCGCGCTCCGGCCCGCCATCTACCGCCTCGTCGGGGCGCAGCCGGGATCGGTGCCCGTGTTGTCCTACCGCGAGGTGACCTCCGCCAACGTCCGGATCGAAACAGTAGGAGTGGTGCGCCATGCCGAACCGCTATCGGCTTAAGGGAGCCTCGCTCGAGGAAATCCGCCGCAAGGCAGAACAGCTGTACGGTTCGGCGGCCCGGATCGTGTCCGCCGAACGCGTCAGCAGCCCCGGAATCGCCGGCCTCTTCGCCCAGGACCGCTACGAGGCCATGATCGAGCTCCAGTCCAAACACGAGGTCGTCACCGGCGAGGTAGTGCCTGACGCCGACATCCTGGCCGGGGCCGATTCCGGCCCGGCGACTGGTGGTCCCGCCGGGGAGACCGCCGCCGGGGCGGCTACCGCGGGCACTGTTCCGGGCG
Organism: Arthrobacter sp. 10N44_2; assembly: GCF_056394385.1. NCBI lineage: Bacteria > Bacillati > Actinomycetota > Actinomycetes > Micrococcales > Micrococcaceae > Arthrobacter > Arthrobacter sp. 10N44_2. The sequence goes on from NZ_JBFTHT010000029.1 coordinate 16,825, forward strand.
CCGGGACCCCCGCCGGGAAGTACGACGCCGGAGCCGTGGCGGCAGCACCGGCCCCGCCGGCGGCCCGGGCCGCAGCGCAGGCGGGCCCGGCCGGAGGGTCGGCACGGCCCGCCGCCCCGACCCATCACCTGCAGGGCGCCGCCATCGCCGCACTCCTGGAGGAGGCGGACGCCGCCGAGCTGAGCCTGCACCGGCCCGCTCCTGCCGGTGTGTCCACCGAATCGCGGGACTTCGCCGAACTGCTGGAACAGCTCGGCACCGGGCTCCGGACCCCCACAGATCCGCCCGCCGCAGCGCCCGCCGCCGCCGGGAGCCCCGCGCACCCCGCCGCAGCCGTCGGGAGCCCCGCGCACCCGGCCGCCGTCGCGCAACCGGCCGCCGTCGGGAGCCCCGCGCACCCGGCCGCCGTCGCGCCGGGCAACGCTGCGGGTGCCCCGGCTCCGGCTCCGCTGACCGGCGTCGGCGATCTCGTGCTCCTGATCGGGCTGGGGGAGGACGCGATGGATACCGCCCTGGCCATGTCCATGGCCTCCGGAGGTGCCGATGTGCGCACCGCCGGTGAGCTCTCCGCCTATGGCCACCTGCACGTCGACGGACGCCAAAGTGCCACGGCCGCGCGCGCCCATGCCGTGGTGACGGAGCGCACCGTCCTGGTGGCGTTCGGACTGGGCAAAGCCCGCAACGCCCTGGCCCGGGTGCCGTCCGTGGCGGCGCTCTCCGCCGACCAGGTCTGGGTTGTGGTCGATGCCGGACGCAAGCACGAGGACACGGCGCGCTGGGTCGGCGTGCTGTCCGCCCAGCTCAACGTGACCGCGGTAGCGGTGGTCGGCGCCTCGGAGACCGGGTCGCCTGAAAGCGTCAACGGCCTGGGACTGCCCGTGGGCTGGATCGACGGGCGCCCCGCCGGGCCCGAACCGACATGGCAGAACCGGCGGGAATCGTACGATGCTCCCCGGACTGAAGGGTAGATTGAGAGGATGCTGGTACTTACACGCAAGCCGGGCGAACAGATCATGATCGGCGACGGCATCGTCATCACTGTTCTGGAAGGCCGCGGCGACGGTGTTCGGATAGGCATTGAGGCGCCCCGCGGTGTGCCGATCCAGCGCCGGGAAGTCATCGAAGCCATCGCAGCGGCGAACCTCGCGGCGGCGGAAGCGGGCCCGGACGCCGAGGAAGCGCTGCGCGGGCTCATGCCGCCGCGCGCCACTCCCGCCGACGGCTGAGGACCCGCACCGGATCAGACATGGTCCCCGCCGAGATACTGGGCCAGGAGCGGCTGGGCTGAACGCCGGAGCACGGCGAGGGACCGCTCCAGGTTTCCTCCCATGGTCAGCTGGTCCAGAAGCCCGGCCGTACCCGCCGGGCCGGCGCGTCCCGGCATCGGGAGGCTCCGCAGCGCGTCCTCATTCACGCTGGAAGCCTCGCCCAGCCGGGCCAGGAGTGCGTGCAGGGCGTCCAGATGCTCGCGCAGGATCTCGGGCCATGGCCCGGCGGGCGCGGCCGCAATCAGTTCGACGAGCGTGGTCTGTGCCGGCAGGCCCCATTGGGCCGCCACGGCAGCGGACTCGACGCTCCGGGCCAGGGCTTCGAAGCGCAGGCGGTCCAGCACGGTTTCAATCTCGGAGGCCATGAAGCTCAGCCATTCCAGATTCCCGGCCACGACGTGCAGGCGCTGCGTTTCCAGCCTGAAGAGGAGTAGCTCCAGCTGCCGCCGCTCCTGCCACAGTGCCGCGGAGAGATCACTTGCGCTCATGTGCCCCATTCTCTTTCCGCCCCGTGAATCACAGCTTCGGGGCGGTCACCGCATTTTTCGCACAGCTTTTCCCTGAGGGTACACGCAGATCTTGGAACAGGTGATAGGTTTCCTCCATGGGTGCTGCGCCCTACTTGCGAACGCTGACTCCAATTGGGGGAGCACCGGTCGGTTTTGGGTGCGGCTCTCGGCGTTTTAAGGGTCGAGGACCCTTCGGATCCGGTCTCATGGGGGGACACAGTATTGAATCGCGTGGAACGCAACGAGATGGTCACGCAGCACCTTCCGCTGGTGGGGTATCTCGTCTCAGATTTGTGCTCGAAGGCGTCACACCTTTCTCGCGATGACTTGGCGTCAGCCGGCGCTATTGCCCTGATTACCTCGGCCGATTCGTTCGATCCAGGCCTCGGGGTGCCGTTCGGCGCTTTCGCGCGCCGGCGTATCCTTGGCGCCTTCGCAGACGAGATGCGGGCCAGCGACTGGGCCACCCGATCCGCCCGCCGCCGGATCAAGGAAACCATGTCCGTGCAGGAAACCCTGGCGTCCGCCCTGGGCCGCACCCCCACAGTGGACGAGATCGCCTCTGCCCTGGGCGTCCAGCAGAGCGTTGTGGAGGCCGCGCTCGCGGATGCCTCGCGCACATTGACGCCCCTCGACGAGGCCGTGGTGGACACCCTGGCCGCCGAAACCCTCACCCCGGAACACTCCGTGCTCGCGGACGAACGGCTCCAGTACCTTCGGGCCGCCGTGAAATCCCTTCCGGAACGGATGCGCTACGTGGTGGAGGAGATCTATTTCGGAGACCGCACGGTCAAAGACCTGGCCGCGGAACTCGGATCCACGCACGCAGCGGTGTCCCAGCAGCGTTCGGAAGCCATCCGGCTCATGCGCGACGGCCTGAGCGCCCACTACGCCGACGACCCCGAGCAGCCGTTCCAGCCCCAGTCCAGGATTACCCCGAGGCGGCGCAACGACTACCTCACCCAGCTGTCCGAATCCACCTCCGGCGGCATCACACGGGCCGTGTTCCCGCGTGGGCCCATCCTCAACGAGGCCGTCTAAGCCGCCCCCAAAACGGTTAGTAAGCCGACTTAGTAAGCTGACCGAGAAATTCCTCCCAGAAGCATCGCGGCCCGGCGCCGCGCTGCGGTAGCGTCGGAAGCATCGGCCGGGGTGCCAGCAATGGCATGCGCGGCCCGCACGGCACCGGTTCTATCGAGGAGGATTCATGAAAGCATCACCAACATTGACGACCAACCTGCAGGCAGTACTGGTGGACCTGATCGAACTCCACGTTCAGGGCAAGCAGGCACACTGGAACATCGTCGGGACCAACTTCAGGGACCTTCACCTCCAGCTGGATGAAATCATCGACGCCGCCCGGGGATTCGCGGATGACCTTGCCGAGCGCATGCGTGCCCTCCACGCCCTCCCGGACGGCCGAAGCTCCACGGTTTCCAAGTCCACCGCACTGGCCGAGTTCCCGAAGGGCCTGATCAACACGAAGGACGCCATCGAGCGGATTGTCGCCGCGCTTGAGGCGGCCGTCGGCACCATGCGCAAGGTCCATGACGAAGTGGACGAGGAAGATCCCACCACCGCGGATCTGCTGCACGAGTTCATCGCCAAGTTTGAGCAGTACGCCTGGATGGTGAATGCCGAGACCATGCGGGCCACTGCCAGCGTGACCACCCCGGACAGCAAGTAGGGACCGGCTCCCACAGCCCCCCCCCAAAAAAAACAGCAGCGTCCGGCACCGGGTATCCTCCCGGCGCCGGACGCTGCTGTTTAAGGGCTGGAACCCCTTGGTGCTGACGACGGCGTGACGCTGACGGCGGCCGCTTAGCCTTATTGGGCCTTCGGCACCGACCGCAGGACGACGGCGGCCAGGACGCAGGCCCCGGACATCAGGACCAGTGCAATGGACGCCGTGACGTGCACGCCCGAGTCGAAGGCGGTGCGCGCGGCCGCCGTCACCGCCTCGGCCAGGGGCGCCGGAAGCATCCGGGCCAGATCCACAGCGCCGGCCAGGGTTTCACCGGCCTGGCTGGTGGCCGCCGCCGGGGCGAGTTCGGACACGCCCGCGGGAAGCCGGAGGTTGCCCTGGTAGGAGGCCGTCAGGATTGAGCCGAGAATCGCCGTACCCAGCAGGGACCCCACTTCGTAGCCCGTCTCGGAGATAGCGGCGGCTGCCCCTGCCTTGTCGGCGGGCGCCGCGCCCAGGATCAGGTCATTGGAGATCGTCTCCGCGGCCCCCACCCCCAGGCAGAGCACCAGCAGGGCGGCAAGGAGCAGCGACGGGCCCTGGCTGTGGTCGCCGAATGCCACCACGAAATAGCCCGCCGCGCTCAGCAGCAGGCCGCCGGCCACCACAAAGCCGGGCCGCACCTTGCGCACCAGCGGGACCACGAGCAGCCCCGCTACAACTGTGGCGATGAGGGCCGGGACCATGGCGACGCCGGAGGCCGAGGGGGACTGGCCCTCCAGCAGCTGCAGGTGCTGGGCCAGGAAGAGAATGAAGCCGTTGAAGGAGAACAGTGCCAGGACGTTGGCCACAATGGCCGTACTGAAGATCCGGTTGCCAAACAGGCTGACGTCGAGCATCGGCGCGGTGCTGTGGTCTGTCCTGTGGATACGGGCAAGCGCGCGTTGCCGCCGGATGAACACATAGCCCATGAGCAGGCCGGTTCCGATGCTCGCGAAGGCCTCGGGAGCCGGCCCGTGGGTGGCAAGGGCCTTGATCCCGTAGACCACCGGCACCATGACCAGCAGGGACAGGGCAATGCTGGGCACGTCCACCCGGCCCGGCTTCGGATCGCGGGATTCCGGGATCAGGGCCGGCCCGAGCAGCAGCAGCGGCAGGATGATCGGCACCGCGACCAGCAGGACGGCGCCCCACCAGAAGTGTTCCACCAGCCAGCCGCCGACAATCGGGCCGAGGGCGGCGCCGCCGGAGAAGCCGGCGGCCCAGACCGCCACCGCCAGCCTGCGCCGGTTGGGCTGCGGAAAGATGTTCCGGATCAGCGACAGCGTGGACGGCATTAGTATGGCGCCGAAAAGGCCAAGCCCGGCGCGGCCGGCGATCAGCCATTCCGCACTCGGCGCGAACGCCGTCACGGCCGACACCGCGGCAAAGCCCGCGCTGCCCACGAACAGCAGCCGGCGCCGGCCGATCCTGTCGCCCAGGGAACCCATCGCGACCAGGAGCCCGGCCAGGACCAGGGGATAGGCATCGACGATCCAGAGCAGTTCGACGCCGGAGGCGGTCAGGCTGCTGGCGATGGCCGGCAGGGCGAACGTGAGCGCGGTGTTGTCCACGGCCACGAGCAGGACGGGGAACATCAGCAGGGCCAGCGCCACCCAGTCACGCCACGGTGCCCGGGGCCCGGTGGCCGCAGGAGTGCTGGTGGCTACGGTGATCGATGAAATGCTCATAAGGATAACTGTACCGTCTGGACGGTACAGTTAAGAAATGCGCGTGCGGACAGGCATGATGGGAGGCATGCCCAGGAAACCCGTCGCCCGCGAGGCCGTCCTCGATGCCTTCGAATCCCTGCTCATCGAAGTCGGTGAACGCGCCGCGACGCTGGACGCCGTCGCGCGCCGGGCCGGCGTCTCCAAGGGCGGCCTGCTCTACCATTTTCCGACGAAAGAGGCCATGATCGCGGTCCTGCTGGAACGGCTGGACCGGCTCCTGGCTGCCGATGTTGCGGCCATGGCGGCAGCCCCGGAAGGGGCGGCGGCGTACTTCATCAAGTCCTCGGTGTGGGCGGACACGCCCATGGACCGGGTCTTCGTGGCGGCCACGCGGCTCGCCGAGGTGGCGCACGGGGAAACCCTCCGCCGCTTCGCCGCCGGCCAGGCGAGCTGGCTGGAACTGCTGGCGGCCGACGTCGGGCCCGCCATGGCGAAGGCCGTCCTGTGCATGGGGGACGGGCTGTACTTCAACGCCATGCTGGCGCGGGGTCCCGGCGGGCCGCCGCCGGAAGTCGAGGCGGACGTCCAGAGCCTCCTGGCCGCCGTCGAGCGCCTGCGCGGCTGACGCCCACACCCACACCCTCCGACCCCCTACTCCCCGCCGACCCCCCTTACTCCCCGCCGACCCCCTACGCCCCGCCGACCCCCTACTCCCCGCCGACCCCCTACGCCCCGCCGACCCCCTACTCCCCGCCGACCCCCTACGCCCCGCCGACCCCCTACTCCCCGCCGAATTCGCCGGAAGCGTTCGAGTACGCCGGAAAGTTGCGGCGACTCCGGGCGTTTCCGGCGAATTCGCGCCGCCGGATTCGCCACCGGGTGGCTCGTGGCCCGTAACCTGGGTCCGCCGCCGGGAGGGAGTTTGCGGACGCGCGCCCGGCATAGGACAATGAGAGCTGTGACTGTAGTCACCCCCGATTGAACACCTAATTAAATACGCCTTTGATCTGCGGCGGGAGAGTCCTGCAAGTAGGTACAAGCAGGCGCCGTAGGAGCAAACCCTCCCCAGGAATCTCTCAGGCCCATGTACCGCCGCGGCAAGGCATCTCTGGAAAGTAGCAGGCGTGTCCCGGACATGCTGTGCTCACCGACGGTGCAAGCGGAGCCCTGAAACGCGGGCTGCGCGGAAACTCTCAGGTCCAATACAGAGCGGGGAGGAACCCGAATCAATGTGGCGTACCCTGCGCCGCCTGAGTTATGGAGTTCCTTGTGACTGTTACCCCAGCCTCCACGTCCTTCGTTGACCGGCATATCGGCGCGCGCCGCCAGGCCGACGTCGACGCCATGCTGAAGGCTGTCGGCTACGACACCGTCGACGCCCTGGTGGACACCGCCGTTCCGAAGGACATCCGCCAGGACGCCGACCTCGCGCTCGCCGCGGCCCTGAGCGAGGTCGAAGTCCTCGCCGAGCTGCGCAAGCTGGCGTCGAAGAACAAGACCGCCGTGCAGATGATCGGGCAGGGCTACTACGACACGCTCACCCCGCCGGTGATCCGCCGCAACATCCTCGAAGCCCCGGCCTGGTACACCGCGTACACGCCCTACCAGCCGGAGATCTCCCAGGGCCGGCTGGAGGCGCTGCTGAACTTCCAGACCATGGTCCAGGACCTGGTCGGCCTGCCGATCGCCAACGCCTCCCTGCTGGATGAAGCCACCGCCGTGGCCGAGGCCGTGCTGATGATGCGCCGCGCGAATAAGAACAAGACGGCGCACGACGGCAAGACCGTCCTCGACGCCGACTGCCTGCCGCAGACCATCGCGATCGTCAAGGGCCGCGCCGAGGCCCTCGGCTTCGAGGTCGAGGTCGCCGACCTCTCCAAGGGCCTGCCCGACGGCGTCATCAACGGCGTCGTTCTGCAGCAGCCGGGCGTCTCCGGCCGCGTGTTCGACCACACCGCCGTGATCGCCGACGCCAAGGAACGGGGCGCCCTCGTCACCGTCGCGGCAGATCTCCTCTCCCTGACCCTGATCACGTCTCCGGGCGAGCAGGGCGCTGACATCGCCGTCGGATCCGCCCAGCGCTTCGGCGTGCCGCTGTTCTTCGGCGGCCCGCACGCTGCCTACATGGCCGTCCAGAAGGGGCTCGAGCGCTCCATGCCCGGCCGCCTCGTGGGTGTCTCCAAGGACAACGCCGGCGTTCCCGCCTACCGCCTGGCCCTGCAGACCCGCGAGCAGCATATCCGCCGCGAGAAGGCCACGTCCAACATCTGCACGGCCCAGGCCCTGCTGGCCATCGTGGCTTCCTTCTACGCCGTCTACCACGGCCCGGACGGGCTGAAGGCAATCGCCCAGTCGGTCCACGTCCACGCCAAGACCATCGCCGCCTCCCTGAAGGCCGCCGGCCTGGACGTGCTGCACACCTCCTTCTTCGACACCATCACCGTCTCCGTGCCGGGCCGGGCAGCTGAGATCATCGCGGCAGCCGACGCCAAGGGCGTCAACCTGCGCGCCATCGACGCCGACACCGTCGGCATCTCCGCCGACGAGGCCACGACGGTTGCCGTCGTCGCCGACGTCATAGCCGCGTTCGGCGCGTCCGTGACTGCCGCGGCTGCAGGCACGGACACTGCGTTCGGCCTGGACCCCGCCGTCGAGCGCACCTCCGACTACCTGCAGCACCCGGTGTTCAACACGCACCGTTCCGAGACCCAGTTGCTGCGCTACATCCGTCGCCTCTCGGACCGCGACCTTGCCCTGGACCGGACCATGATCCCGCTGGGGTCGTGCACCATGAAGCTGAACGCCACCGCCGAGATGGAAGCCATCTCCTGGCCGGAGTTCGCCTCCATCCACCCGTTCGCCCCGGAATCCCAGACCGCCGGCTGGCGTGAACTGATCGAGGACCTCGAAGGCCAGCTGACCGAGATCACCGGCTACGACCAGGTCTCCATCCAGCCCAACGCCGGTTCCCAGGGCGAGCTCGCCGGGCTGCTGGCGATCCGCGGCTACCACCTCTCCCGCGGCGATGCCCAGCGCAACGTCTGCCTGATCCCGGCCTCCGCGCACGGCACCAACGCCGCCTCCGCCGTGCTGGCCGGCATGAAGGTCGTGGTCGTGGCCACGGCTTCGGACGGCACGATCGACCACGCGGACCTGACCGTCAAGATCGAGCTGCACAAGGATGCGCTGTCCTGCATCATGATCACCTACCCGTCCACGCACGGGGTGTACGACGCCGATGTCCGCGAGGTCTGCGACGCGGTCCACGCCGCCGGCGGCCAGGTCTACATCGACGGCGCCAACCTCAACGCCCTGGTCGGGCTGGCCCAGCCCGGCATGTTCGGCGGCGACGTCTCGCACCTGAACCTGCACAAGACTTTCTGCATCCCGCACGGCGGCGGCGGACCGGGCGTCGGCCCGGTCGCGGCCAAGGCGCACCTGGCCCCGTTCATGCCGGGCAACGCTGCTGATCCCGCCAACGGCGCCGACGGCACCCCGATCTCCGCCTCCCGCTACGGCTCGGCCGGCGTGCTGCCGATCTCCTGGGCCTACGTGAAGCTGATGGGCGGCCGCGGCCTCACCGAGGCGACCAAGTCCGCGCTGCTCGCGGCGAACTACATCGCGGCCCGCCTCAACGACTCCTTCCCGGTGCTCTACACCGGCGAAGGCGGCCTGGTGGCCCACGAGTGCATCCTGGACCTGCGCGAACTCACGGCCAAGACCGGCGTGACCGCCGAGGACGTGGCCAAGCGCCTGATCGACTACGGCTTCCACGCCCCCACCCTGGCGTTCCCGGTGGCCGGCACCCTGATGGTGGAGCCCACCGAATCCGAGGACCTGGGCGAGATCGACCGCTTCATCACGGCCATGGTCGCCATCCGCGCCGAGATCGACAAGGTGGCCAACGGCGATTTCACCGTGGAGCACAGCCCGCTGCGCAACGCCCCGCACACCGCCGCTGCCGTGATCAGCACCGACTGGACCCGCGAGTACCCGCGTGAGCAGGCCGTCTTCCCGGTCCACACGCTCAAGCAGGACAAGTACTTCCCGCCCGTCGGCCGCATCGACGGCGCAGCCGGGGACCGCAACCTGATCTGCTCGTGCCCTCCCCTCGAGGCCTTCGAAGAAGACACAGCAGTCCACTCCGACGACTCCGCCAACTCCGACTCTGACAGCTAGGGACAGCCACCGATGAATGAGAATTACACGGCACTTTACGAAGAGCACAAGAAGCTCGGTGCCTCCTTCACGGACTTCGGCGGTTGGCAGATGCCGCTGAAGTACAGCTCGGAACTAGCCGAGCACCACGCCGTCCGCAAGTCCGCGGGCCTGTTCGACCTCTCCCACATGGGCGAAGTCTGGGTCACCGGCCCCGACGCCGCAGCCTTCCTGGACTACGCCCTCGTGGGCAAGATCTCGGCGATGGCCATTGGCAAGGCCAAGTACTCGCTGATCTGCAACGAGGACGGCGGCATCATCGATGACCTCATCACCTACCGCCGCGGCGACCAGAAATTCCTTGTGGTCCCCAACGCCGGCAACGCCAAGGTCGTCGCCGAGGCCCTGGCCGAGCGCGCCGGTTCCGGAAAGGACGGCGGATTCGACGTCACCGTCCAGGACGCCTCTGCTGAGACCTCGCTGATCGCCGTGCAGGGACCCAAGGCCCAGGAGATCCTGCTGCGCCTGGTCCCCGCCGCGCAGCACGAGCTCGTCACCGGCCTGAAGTACTACGCCGCCGTGGACGTCCCGTTCATGTTCGCTGGAGCCAGCCAGGACCTCCTGCTGGCCCGCACCGGCTACACCGGTGAAGACGGCTTCGAGATCTTCGTCGCGAACGACGCCGCCGCCGCCCTCTGGCAGGCGCTCGTCGCCATCGCAGAGGACGGCGAGCTGACCCCCGCCGGGCTCGCGTCCCGCGATTCGCTCCGTCTCGAGGCCGGCATGCCGCTTTACGGCAACGAGCTCTCCCTGGAGGGCGATCCGTTCGCCGCCGGCCTGGGCCCCGTCGTCGCCCTGTCCAAGGAAGGCGACTTCATCGGCAAGGCCGCCTTGGCCGCCAAGAAGGAAACCGGCGCCGGCGCCACGACGGGCCGCAAGCTCGTCGGGCTCAAGGGCCTCGGGCGCCGGGCCGGCCGCGGCCACTACCCGGTCCTCAAGGACGGCAACGTTGTCGGCGAAGTCACCTCCGGCCAGCCCAGCCCGAGCCTCGGTTACCCGGTCGCGATGGCCTACGTCGACGTCGAATTCACCGAGCCCGGCACCGCACTGGACATCGACCTCCGCGGCAAGGCCGAACCCTTCGAAGTTGTCGCACTGCCTTTCTACAAGCGCCAAAAGTAGCCGAAGCTGTCCCGGGGGCTGCGTGACTGTGGTTGCGTCAGCCCGTCGGACCCGGCATCCTCTGCATGCTCGGTCGCGAAGACGCCCGCTGAGCGGACGTAACGCTCCCTTAGACGCATGCTCCCGGATGTCGGGCCCGAAGGGGCCCTGCAGCTCACCTCGGGTTCAACTCACCTCGAGTTCCAAGCGTCGTTTGGGGCGCCTTCGAAAGCCAAAAGTGCTGGGGGATGTACCGCCTACCGCGGGGTAGGACTGTCCCAAAGGGTGGCACGCCAAGCCCGATCATTGGGGGTTGAGCTTGATGACACCCTTGAAGCCTCGGAGCACCCCGGCTCTGGAAGATATCGAAAAGCCACTGTTTCTTCCGGGAAAACGGCTGGCCCCAAAAACTGAACTGAATAGCGGCGGGTGAGGGGATTCCGGAAGCGTGCGTCTAAGCGAGGGACGAGCGAGCACGCGGAGGAATTGCCTCATCCGCCACCCAACCCACCACAATTGTTGTGGCCCACGACTTTTCAAACGTAAAGGAAAAACACATGGCAAAAGTTGCCCCTGAACTGCAGTACTCCGACGAGCACGAGTGGGTTGCCCGGGAGGCCGGAAACGTTGTGTCCATCGGCATCTCCGCCGTCGCCACCGACGCCCTCGGCGACATCGTCTACGTGGACCTGCCCGAGGTCGGCTCCGCCGTGACCGCGGGGGAGACCTGCGGCGAGGTTGAATCGACCAAGTCCGTCTCGGACCTCTACGCCCCGGTCACGGGCGAGGTCACCGAAATCAACCCCGCCGTCGTCGATGACCCCGCGCTGATCAACAGTGACCCGTACGGTGCCGGCTGGCTCTTCAAGGTCGCCGCCGAGTCCGACGGCCCGCTGCTTTCTGCCCAGGAGTACGCGTCCAAGAACGGCGGCGAGCTGTGAGCGGCGCAACGGCGGCCGCGGGCACCCAGACGCTGGCGTTCGAGCAGGTCGTCTCCGCGAGCCTGGACGCGGAGCTGTCCGTGATGGATCCGGAGATCGCCGCGACGATCGACGCCGAGCTGTCCCGGCAGCGTGACGGGCTGGAAATGATCGCCTCGGAGAACCACACCGCCAAAGCCGTGATGCAGGCGCAGGGTTCCGTGCTGACGAACAAGTATGCCGAGGGCTACCCGGGCAAGCGCTACTACGGCGGCTGCGAGCACGTGGACGTTGTGGAGCAGCTCGCGATCGACCGGGTCAAGGCCCTGTTCGGTGCCGGGTACGCCAACGTCCAGCCGCACTCCGGCGCGCAGGCCAACGCCTCCGTGATGCACGCCCTGATCCGGCCGGGCGACACCATCATGGGCCTGAACCTGGCCCACGGCGGGCACCTGACGCACGGCATGCGGATCAACTTCTCCGGCCGGCTCTACAACGTGATCCCGTACCAGGTCCGTGAAGAGGACCACCGGATCGACATGGCCGAGGTCGAGGCCCTGGCCCAGGAGCACAAGCCGGCGCTGATCGTGGCCGGCTGGTCCGCGTACGCCCGGCAGCTCGACTTCGCCGAGTTCCGCCGGATCGCCGACTCCGTGGGCGCCTACCTGATGGTGGACATGGCGCACTTCGCCGGGCTGGTCGCGGCCGGGCTGCACCCGTCCCCGGTCCCGCACGCGCACGTCACCACCTCCACCACGCACAAGACCCTCGCGGGTCCGCGCGGCGGCATCATCCTGAGCAACGACGCCGAGATCGCCAAGAAGATCAACTCCGCGGTGTTCCCCGGCCAGCAGGGCGGGCCGCTGGAGCACGTCATCGCCGGCAAAGCCGTGGCCTTCAAGATCGCCGGGTCCGAGGAGTTCAGGGAACGCCAGGAACGTGTGCTGGCCGGCGCCCGGATCCTCGCCGACCGGCTGGTCCAGGACGACGTGACCGCCAAGGGCATCAACGTGATCTCCGGCGGCACCGACGTGCACCTGGTCCTGGTGGACCTGCGCAACTGCGTGCTGAACGGGCAGGAAGCCGAGGACCGCCTCGCGGACATCGACATCACCGTCAACCGCAACGCCGTGCCGTTCGATCCGCGTCCGCCGATGGTCACCTCCGGGCTGCGGATCGGCACCCCGGCGCTGGCGACCCGCGGCTTTGGCGAGGCGGCCTTCGCCGAGGTTGCCGACATCATCGCCGAGGCCCTGACCGCCGACGCCGGCGCGGACCTCTCCGGTCTCCGCACCCGGGTCCAGGCCCTCGCCGCCGCCCACCCGCTCTACCCCTCGGTTGCTAACCTCGCCTAGGCGACGTAAGACTGAAGTAGCAGCAGTACAGAACTAACAGCAGTACAGATCACGACGCCGGGTTGCCGCCACAAGCCGCCGCCCGGCGTCGTGCATCCGGCATGCGGCCGCCAACCAGCGCCCGCAGCGCCTTCCGGCAGGACCCTCTGCCGGGCCACAGCAAGACCTAGTTAGGAACCGACAATGGCTGTTGGAGTCTTCGACCTCTTTTCCATCGGAATAGGGCCATCCAGCTCACACACCGTGGGGCCCATGCGGGCCGCCGCCCTCTTCGCCGAGGAACTCAAGGCCTCCGGGAACCTGGAGAAGGTAGCGTCGCTGCGGGTGGACCTGTACGGTTCCCTGGCCGCCACGGGCCACGGGCACGGCACCATGACCGCGATCCTGCTTGGCCTGGAAGGCTTCCACCCCGAACTGATCCTGCCCGAGGAAGTGGAGGAACGGCTCGCTGCCATTGCTGAGACCGGCACCCTGCGGCTGGCCGGCTCGGTCGCCCTGCCGTACGGGGTGAAGAACATGGTCCTGCGGCCGCTGACCATCCTGCCACGGCACACCAACGGAATGACGTTCACGGTCTCCGACGCCGGGGGCCAGACCCTGCACCAGGCCACGTTCTTCTCCGTCGGCGGAGGTTTCATCGTCCGCGAGGGCGAGGAGGACGCGGCCCTGAAGGAACTCGACGAATCGAAGAAGGAACTTCCCCTGCCGTTCCGCACGGCCGCTGAACTGCTGGGCCGCTGCCAGTCCAAGGGCCTCTCGATCGGGCAGATCATGTTCGTCAACGAGCGCGCCTCCCGGACCGAAGCGGAGATCCGCGACGGGCTGCTGCACATCTACTCGGTGATGGAAGGCTGCGTCGAGGTCAGCCTCAAACGCACCGGGCTGCTGCCGGGCGGGCTCAAGGTCCGCCGCCGGGCCCCGGACTGGCACGAGCGGCTCATGAAGGAAACCCGCGGCCAGGACCCCGACTACCGGGACCCGAAGTACTGGCAGGAATGGGTCAACCTGATCGCGCTGGCCGTGAACGAGGAAAACGCCTCCGGCGGCCGCGTGGTCACCGCCCCCACCAACGGCGCCGCCGGCATCATCCCGGCCGTGCTCTACTACGCGCTGCACTTTGCCCCCGGCATGGACCAGGCCAGCCAGGCCGACCGCGACGACACGATCGTCAGGTTCCTGCTGACCGCCGGCGCCATCGGCGTGCTGTACAAGGAGCAGGCCTCGATCTCCGGGGCGGAAGTCGGCTGCCAGGGCGAGGTGGGCTCGGCGTCGTCGATGGCGGCCGCCGGCCTGGCCGAAGTCATGGGCGGCACGCCCCAGCAGGTGGAGAACGCCGCGGAAATCGCGATGGAACACAACCTGGGCCTGACCTGCGATCCGATCGGCGGGCTCGTGCAGGTCCCGTGCATCGAACGCAACGCGATCGCCGCCGCCAAGGCCATCAACGCCGC
>NZ_JBFTHT010000030.1:0-23613 GCF_056394385.1 Arthrobacter sp. 10N44_2
GAGGGTTTGCCGGTGTCGATCTGGCAGAAGTCGCAGCGCCGGGTGCATTCGGAGCCGCCGATCAGGAAGGTGGCTTCCTTGTCTTCCCAGCATTCGAAGATGTTCGGGCAGCCGGCCTCCTCACACACGGTGTGGAGGCCCTCCTTCTTGACGAGGTTTTTGAGCTGGACGAACTCCGGGCCCATCTGGACCTTGGCCTTGATCCATTCCGGCTTCCGTTCCACCGGTGTGGCCGCGTTTCGCTGCTCAATGCGCAGCATCTTCCGGCCTTCTGGTGCCAGTGTCACAGTAGAGCTCCTTCTGGGGTTGCAACTAGAGCTTGTTCATTCTTGCGCAGTTCTTCGGTGATCCGCGACATGAGGTCCGCCGGGGTGACGTCCCTGCCAAGTTCCTGGGCGATCGTGGTGACTCCGGCGTCGCTGATCCCGCAGGCGATGATCTGGCCGTAGGGGGCGAGATCGTTGTTGCAGTTGATCGCGAAGCCATGCATGGTGACACCTTCGTGGACGCGGATGCCGATGGCCGCGATCTTGCGGTCCGGACCCTTTTCGTCCTGTTCGATCCAGACGCCCGCGCGGCCCTTGATCCGGACGGCGGCGATGCCGTAGTCCGCCAGGACGGCGATGATGACCGCTTCCAGCCGCTCCACGTAGTCGCGGATGCCAGCCTTGTTCTTCAGTTTGATGATGGGGTAGCCAATGAGCTGGCCGGGGCCGTGCCATGTCAGCTTGCCGCCGCGGTCCACGGCCACAACGGGAGTTCCGTCAAAGGGCCGTTCGTGGTCTTCGGTGCGCTTGCCTGCGGTGTAAACCGCGGCGTGTTCGAGCAGCAGTACAGTGCTGGGTGCGGTGCCCGCGAGGACCTTTTCATGCAATTCGCGCTGGATGTCCCATCCGCGCGTGTAATCGACGAAGTCCGGGGCGAGACCCAGCTGTTTGAACTCAAGAGTCATGGCATCAAGCTTAGACCCCGCCGCACCCACCTCCCGTTTGTGTGCTTAAGCTCTCATGCCTGTGGATAACTTCTGCACGATTCCGCGCAATCGACTATTCCTTGGGTATGGAAGATCTCCCGCCGGCCGCCGGTGCGGCCCCCCAGGTTCCCGGTTACGACGTCGGACGGCTGCTGGGGCGCGGCGGCAGCGCCACGGTCTGGCTGGTGACCGAACAGTCAACGGGCCGCGAGTTCGCCCTGAAATGCTTCGATGCCGACCGCGCCGCACCGGAAGAATCCGAGGCCGGGGACGTCATGCGGCGCGAAGTACGGATCCTCTCCGCCCTGGCACACAGCCACCTGCTTCGCGTGCATGCCGTGGTGCGCCTGCCGGTTCACGACTCTGGCGGCTGCGGCCTCGGGCTTGCGCTGGACTACGCACCCGGCGGCTCGCTGGCGACGCTCGTGGGAAGCCGGGGACGTCTGGGTCCCGGCGAAACGGTGACGGTCCTGACTCCCATCGCGGAGGCCCTGGCATACCTTCACGGCCAAGGCTTCACCCACGGTGATGTGGCCCCCGGCAACGTGCTCTTCACGGCTGACGGCAAACCGCTGCTGGCCGATCTCGGCGTCGCGCGCATGGTGGCCGACGCCGCTCCGGTCGCCGAAGAGGGCACAGCAGGATTCCAGGATCCCGCCCCGTCGGACGCTGTGCGGGCCGGGCTGCAGCCCGAACGCGACATTTACGCCCTGGCCGCCCTGGGCTGGTATTGCCTCACCGGACGGGCCCCCGAGCCCGGCCCGCATCGTCCACCGCTGAGCCTGCTGGTCCCGGAGGTGCCGGCAGCGTTGGTTGCCGCCCTCGAAGCGGGGCTGGGCGGGGAACGCCGGGAGCGTCCCCCGGCGGCGGAGTTTGCCGCTCTGGTCTACCGCAGCGCCCGGGCGGAGCCCGTCGATCTGTCGGTCTCCGTGCACCCCACGGTCATCCCCCAACTGCTCACACGCAAGGCCGTGCAGTCCGGCCCGGGCCGGCGCCCAGGCGCTATCCGGAAAACCGGACTCCACCGCGGATTCCGGCGGACTCCCGCGCGGCGGGCGCTGCTTCCCGCTCTCGCCGCTGCAGTCCTGCTGGCCGGCATCTGGCTGCTGGCCGATGGCGGGCCGGCCTCCGACGCCGTCGCCGGGCTGTTTCCAGGGTTCGTGTCCGGCCACGATGCGCCGGTGCAGACAGGAAGTCCCGTGGGCCGCGAGGGACCGGCGGAGGGGCCGGTTGGCGGGCCGCCGCCCCCCACCGCCGCCGGCGGGGCCACCGCAATCCTTCCCGATCTTGAGGCACTCCTGGCCTCCGCCGACCCGGTGGAGGCGGTCCGCGGCCTGGCCCGGCTCCGTTCACTGGCACTGAGCTCCGGCGACTTCAGCCTGCTCGATGCCGTCAACGCCCCGGACTCGGCGGCCGCCGCCTCGGACGGCCGCATCAAAGCGCAGCTCAGCGCCTCCGGCCACGTCCTGGCCGGATTCTCGACCTCCCTGACCCGGATCGAGACCACCGCGGAGAGCAGCCCCGCCCGGGCAGTGGTGGCCATCACCACTGCACCTTCCGCTTACCGGGAAATCGATGGGAACGGCGCCACGGTGGCCGAAGTACCCGCCGCCTCCGCACAGCAGCTTCACCTGGTCCTGGTGCCCGTCGACGGGCGCTGGCGGATCCAGGACGTGCTACCTCCGGGGCCCGGAGCCGGCTAGGGTTCCACGCTTCAGGGCGCGGTGGTAACCTCCCACCGAGACGGCTGCTAGCGAGAGCCTGACGCCGGAGAGGGACGCCATGTCGACCACGGTTCCGAAGAAGCAGATGACCGTCATTCAAGCCGCGTTCATCGGGGTGGGTTCCATGGTGGGCGCGGGAATCTTCGCGCTGCTGGGCGCAGCCGGCGCTGTCGCCGGCTCGGCTGTGTGGGTGTCCTTTCTGGTGGCGGGCGCCATCGCCGGCCTACAGGGGTACTCGTTCGCGAAGCTCGGCGCGACTTACCCATCGGGCGGGGGCATGCTGGCCTACCTGGCCCGGGGGTTCGGGGAGGGGCACGCTACAGGCATCGTTTCGTGGCTGTTCTACGTGACCGGCGCGATCGTGGGGGCAATGGTGGCGTCGTCCTTCGGTGGATATGCCAGTGCAGTCCTGACCGGTCGCGACCCAGGCTGGGCCAAAGTGTTCGCGGTCGCGCTCATCCTGGTCATGACCGTCCTGAACGCGGTCGGTTCCACGGCGGTCGCAAGAGTCCAGTCCGTGATCGTGAAGATGGTGCTGGCCATCCTGTCCGTGTTCGCGATTGTCACGATCGCGAACTGGAACCCAGCGCTCCTGGATCCGGCCGGATACCCGGGCGTCCGCGAGATCATCGCGAGCGTGGCGTTGACGTTCTTCGCCTTCCTCGGGTTCGGCGTCATCACCTTTACCGCGAAGGATCTGCCTGACCCGTCCCGTCAACTGCCCCGCGCCATGTACCTGGCGCTGGCGATCGCCACGACGGTGTACGTCGCCGTCTCGCTGGGAGTTTTCGGGACCCTGACCGCCGACGAGGTCGTCGCCTACGGCGCCACTGCGCTGGCCGAGGCCGCCAAGCCGACGCTGGGCCAGTTCGGCTATGTGCTGATGGTGATCACCGCCCTTCTCTCCACTTCCGGGGCGGTGAACGCCAGCCTCTATCCTTCCGTGGGGATGACCCGGCATCTCGCCTCGGTGGGACAGTTTCCACCGGTCTTCGGCCGCTCCGTGGGCCGCAGGCAGGTGCCGGTTGGGCTGCTGGTCATGGCCGGCCTCGCGGCGGTGATGGTGGTGACGTTCAACCTCAACAGCATCGCGTCGCTTGGAAGTGCGGTAGCCTTGCTCATTTTCTCCGCGGTCACGATGGCCCACTTCAAGGTGTACCGGGAGACCGGGGCCAAGCTTTTGGTGCTTATCATCGCCCTGATTGCGACCTTGGGAACGTTCGTCGTGTTCTGCACAACCACGCTCGTCAATGAACCCGCCACCGCCGCCGCGCTGGTGGTCATCCTTGCACTGGCGCTGATCACCGATTTGCTGTGGAAGCGCGCCCGAAACCGCGCAAATTAGCACCCCGGCGATCTGACGTATAGGGGAGTTGGGGGCTATTCCCTGCTAATTCCTAGGTCCATGCTGTAGGCACCGAGCACTTTGTGTGATAAAGGGGGCAGTGGGCATGTTCAAGCCGACGACTACTCGCCCCAGGCGGTTTAGCTCCGCCTGGCCCGTGGCGCAGACCACGGGGCACTGGAGGGTGTGGCTCACGTGAGCGAACAGGCAGTGACCCGGCCGAAGGCACCACCGGCCGTTTGGATCTCCTGGGTGGCCCTGGCATTGATGACCACGAGTTCGGTGGCCAGTCTCCGTGCGGCCCCGACCATGGCCGTCTACGGCCTCGCCTCAGTCTTCCTCTACGTGGTTCCCGCGATCGTCTTCCTCCTCCCGACCTCCCTCGTGTCGGCCGAGTTGGCCTCCGGATGGAAGGGCGGCATCTACAACTGGGTATCGTCCGGAATCTCCAAACCGATGGGCTTCCTGGCGGTCTGGTGCCAGTTCGCGATGACGATTTTCTACTATCCAACCCTGCTGGGATTCGTCGCGAGCACGCTCGCCTACGTCTTCAACCCGGCGCTGGCCAGCAGCGGCGTGTGGACGGCCTTGGTGATCGTGGTGTTCTACTGGGCCGGCGTGTACGTCTCATCCCGCGGCACGAAGGGTGTGGCGGGCCTGGCCAGCGGTGGCCTGATCATCGGCACCCTGATCCCGGGCGCCCTGCTCGTCATCCTGGGTGTGGTCTTCCTCGGCCAGGGCAATCCGTCCGCTGCTCCGATGACCGCGGCAAACTTCTTGCCCGAATGGGCCGGGCTGGCCAGCCTGGTGCTGATCGTGAATAACTTCCTGTCCTATAGCGGCATGGAGATGAACGCTGTGCACGTGTCCTCGCTGAAGGACCCGGGTAAGGAGTATCCGAAGTCGATGTTCCTGGCCATGGGACTGGTACTGCTGATCTTCATCCTGCCGGCGCTGGCGATCAGTTGGATCGTTCCGGCCGATGAACTCTCCCTCACAGCCGGTGTCATGCAGGCCTTTGACGCGGTGCTGGCCTCCTTCAACCTCCAGGCGCTGACACCGATCCTCGGGATCATGCTGGTGGCCGCCTCCCTCGGCGGCATGCTGACCTGGCTGGCCGGTCCGTCCAAGGGCCTGCTGCTGATCTCGCGTGAGGAAGGATACCTCCCGCCGTTCCTGCAGAAACTGAACAAGAACGGCATCCAGCAGAACCTCCTGCTGGTCCAGGGGCTCGTCACCACCGTGATCGCGCTTGGCTACGCGCTGATCCCGGATGTTTCCAGCGCGTACTGGATCTTCTCGGTGATCACCACGCAGGTCTACCTGATCATGTACCTGCTGATGTTCGTGGCCGCCGTCCGGCTGCGCCGCAACGACCCGGACCACGCGCGTGGCTTCCGGGCGCCAATGCTGGTTGGGCTCTGCGGCGTCGGTTTTACCGCCTCCCTGGCCGCCCTGCTCGTCGGGTTCGTCCCGCCTTCGCAGTTTGGCAACGGCGATCCGGCCGTCTATTTCCTGATCGTCGCCGGCGGCGCGCTGGGACTGGGCCTGCTCGTGCCGTTCCTCTTTTACAGGTTCCGCAAACCCTCGTGGAAGCTGCCGGAGCAAGACGCTCAGACGGAGGCACCTAGGTCATGAGCACGCATCAGGAGTCCTCGACCAGGCGCAGCCGCTCGGTGGTTTACATAGTTGCCATGATCCTGCTGGTGGTGTTCGCCGTCGTCGCATTGCTGAATTTCCGGTCGGCGAGGGAGACACAACAATCCCTGGCGAAGGCCGACCAACTGATCGCGGCGATCGAATCAGCCGGCGGGACGGCACCCTCGCGCGAGCAGATAGCTCGGGTGCTCGGTGACGACGGCGGTGCCGTTTGCGCGAACCCGAACAGCGCGTTGAGCCGGGCCACCTTCTTGAGCCAGCTGGCGAACGGGGCAACCGGGCCGGGATACAGGCCGGTGATCGGGAACGCCCGGATCGCCGTCGGCGAGCTCGCGATTATCAAGGTCTATTGCCCGGACCAGCTCGCTGAGTTCCAGGAGTTCATCGACGACCTCAAGACGTACCACACGGGTGGTGCGTGAGCCGTGGACCTGCGCGCCCGCATCACCGATCTGATGGGTCCGGCACGGGAGGAGCTCGCCGAGTTTGTGGCCATCCGGTCGGTGGCGGATGCGCGGCAGTTTCCCGTCGAGGAGTGTGCCAAGGCTGCCCAGTGGGTGCTGGACAAGTTCGCCGGACTCGGATTTACGGATGTGCACCTCGAACGGACCCCGGACGGCTCCGACGCGGTGGTGGGCTCCAGGCCCGGACCCGATCCGGACGCGCCCACCGTGCTCCTCTACGCGCACTACGACGTCCAGCCACCCCTCGATGACTCGGCATGGCGGACCCCGCCCTTCGAGCTCACTGAAGTGGACGGCCGCTGGTACGGCCGGGGCGCCGCCGATTGCAAGGGAAACATCCTCGCCCACCTGCTCGCCCTCAGGGCGCTTAGCAGCGACGTACCGGTGAACTTGAAGCTGGTGGTCGAGGGGTCGGAGGAACAGGGCACCGGCGGGCTCGAGGCGTTCGTCGCCGGCCACCCGGACCTGCTCCGTGCCGACACCATCCTGGTCTGCGACACCGGCAACGCCGCCGTGGGCCACCCCGCCGCGACCGTAACTCTGCGCGGGATGGTCAATGTCGTGGTGACGGTGGAGGCGATGGCGTCAGAGCTCCACTCCGGCATGTTTGGCGGTGCTGCCCCCGACGCGCTCGCCGCACTGATCGCCATGCTGGCATCACTGCGGGACCGGCAAGGCAACACGACGGTCATGGGATTGGACAACGCCCAGACCTGGACCGGTGCCCCCTATCCGCCAGAGCAGTTCCGCACCGACGCCGGCGTCCTGGAGGGAGTGTCCTTGCTGGGGGACGGCACCGTGTCCGACATGCTCTGGGCGCGGCCCGCGGTCACCGTGCTCGGCATCGACTGCCCGGCGGTGACCGGCTCGACGGCGGCGATTGTGCCGCGGGCCTCGGCGCGCCTGAACCTGCGCGTCCCGCCGGGCATGGCGGCCGCCGACGCGCACACGGCGTTGGTCAGCCACCTCAAGGCGGCCGCGCCCTGGGATGTCCACGTCACGGTGGACCTCGAGGCCATCGGGTCGCCATTCCAGGCGGCAGTCGGCGGCCCGGCCTTTGAAGCCATGAGCGTCGCGATGTCCCAGGCCTACGGCACGCCCATGACAACCCTGGGGCAAGGGGGATCGATCCCGCTCTGCAACGTCTTCGCCGACACCTACCCGGACGCGGAGATCATCCTGCTCGGCGTCGAGGAGCCGCTCGCCCTGATCCATGCACCGAATGAGAGCGTCGATCCGGGCGAGATCAGGGCCCTGGCAGAGTCCCTGGCCCTCTTCCTCCGGAGGTACGCGACGCTGCACGGCTAATAGCGGCAGCTAGCCGCGCCCTGCCACCCAGGCGGCGGCCCCGGCGAGGGACGGGTGCTTCCAGGCGAAGCTGTTCTCCGCCAGGACGGCCGGCTCCAGCCGCTGGCTCGCGAGCAGCAGTTCTTCGGCGAGATCGCCCATCACCAGCCGCAGCACCGGGGCCGGTACCCGCAGCGCCGCCGGCCGGTGCAGCGCCCTGGCCAGTTGCGTGATCAGGGAATTCACATCTGCGGCTTCGGGGGCGCAGACGTTGACCGGCCCGGACACGGGCGCCGAGAGAAGGAAGGAAAAGGCGGCAGCCACATCCGGCAGAGTGATCCACGGCCAGAACTGCCGGCCATCGCCGAGCGGGCCGCCGACACCCAGGCGCAGCAGCGGCAACAGCCGGCCCAGTGCGCCGCCGGAACGGCTCAGGACGACGCCGGTGCGGGGCGTGACCACCCGGACTCCGGCAGGCGCCTCATGCGCCGCGGCCTCCCAGTCGACGCAGATCCGGGACAGGGTGCCGGTGCCGGCCGGCGCGTTCTCGCGCAGCACCGCCGTACCGGCGTTGCCGTAGTAACCGGAGGCCGACTGGCTCAGGAACACGGCGGGCGGCGCGTCGGTGCGCGCCATGGCGGCCGCGAGGGTCCGGGTAGCCCCCAGCCGGGAGGCGCGGAGCTCGTTGACCCGCGCCTTGGTCCAGGGTCGGTCGCCGATTCCGGCGCCGGAGAGGTTGACCACCGCGTCCGCGCCCTTCAGCGCGGTGTCGTCGATCCGGCCGGCAGCCGGGTCCCACTGGAACTCGGCTGGGGACGCAGGGGCACGCCTGACCAGGGCGACGACGTCGTGCCCCTCGCTGCGCAGTGCACCCGAAAGGGCAGTTCCGATCAGCCCGGAGGCCCCGGCAATAAGGATTCGCATGATCCATCTCACCATGCCCGGCACGGCCGCGAAACCTCCCGGGCCGTAAGGACCGTTGTGGCTATGATCGAACGATGACCCCCTCGAGTTACTTCCGTTTCCCGCATCTGCACGGCGATCTGGTCACCTTTGTGGCCGAGGACGACGTCTGGATTGCACCCGTGGGCGGGGGCCGCGCCTGGCGCGTATCCTCCCTGCAATTGCCGGCCCGCAACCCGCGCTTCACCCCCGACGGCAAGCGTCTTGTCTGGACCGTCGTCCAAGGGACTGCCCCGGAAGTCGTCACGGCCAACGTCGACGGCGGCGGCTACAGCCAGTTGAGCTACTTCGGCCACCCTTCCACCCGGGTCAAGGGTTTCACCCCCGACGGCGACGTCCTGGTGACCAGCGCGTTCCGCCAGTCCGACAGCCGTCACACCCACGCCTACAGCCTCCCCGTGACCGGCGGCTGGGCGCAGGAACTCCCGTTCGGCCCGGTCGAGTCCGTGGCCTATGGCCCCGTCGTCGGCGACGAACGCCCTGTGGTGCTCGCCAGTGTCCTCTCGCGTGAGCCGGCCTGGTGGAAGCGCTACCGCGGCGGCGCCGCCGGCAAGCTGTGGATCGACGCCGACGGAAACGGTGAATTCGTCCGGCTCGCTGCCGCGCTGGACGGAAACCTCACGGACCCCCTGTGGGTCAAGGGACGGATCGCGTTCCTGTCCGACCACGAGGGTTACGGAAACCTCTATTCCGTCCTGCCCAACGGCAGCGACCTGCGGCGCCACACGGACCACGAGGACTTCTATGTCCGCCACGCCGCGACCGACGGCGAACGCGTGATCTTCGAATCGGCCGGTGAGCTCTGGCTGCTGCCCAGCCTCGACGCCGAGGCCGTCAAGCTCGACATTGTGCTCGGTTCCGCCTCGCAGGCGCGCCGGCCCGCCCCGCTGAAGCCCTCGAAGCACCTTGGCGACGTCGTGCCGGACCGCACGGGCGCGTCCAGTGCCGTCGAATCCCACGGAACCGTCCACTGGCTGCGGCACAAGGACGGCCCTTCCCGTGTCCTCGAGGCCACCCCGGGCGTCCGGGCACGGCTGCCGCGGCCCTTCGGCGAGGGCCGGATCGCCTATGTCGCCGACCACGACGGCGTCGAGGCCCTGTACCTGAAAGCCATTGCGGCGCCCCTGGCCGGAGCGGCTGCGGCAGCATCGAAGGCCCCGCAGCCGGCCGTGCAGTCCGCTGCCGAGTCAACGGCCCAGCCCGCTGCCTCCGCCGAGGACGCCGGCATGCAGTTGCCGAAGCCGGTGTCCGCAGCCGCCCTGACCGGCGCAGGATCAATCCCCGCCGCTGCAAACGGTTCCGTGTCCGGCCAGGTCACAGCGGTCCCGGCTGCTGCAGACGCAGCCGGCTCCATCTCCGGCTCCGAGCCCGACCGGGCCGGTGCGGGCGCCGCCGTGGAGGCCGCGCCTGCCGCCGATGAGCTGACGCGGATCGACTTCCCCAAGCCCAGCCGGACCAGCGCCATCGAAGCCAGCCCGGACGGGCGCTGGCTCGCCGTCGGCACGGCGTTCGGTGATATCTACCTTGCCGACACCCGCACGGGCACGATATCCCAGCTGAGCAGCATCGGCGAGGGCAGCATTGAGGGATTCACATGGTCCCCGGACTCCGCGTGGCTCGGCTGGTCCGAGCCGGTCACGTCCTTCGGGTCCCGCAGCCGGCTCCGGATCACCCGGATCGACGGCGGCACCGGAGCTGCGATCATTGACGTCACCGACGGCCGGTTCCGCGACGAGTCGCCGTCGTTCACCCCGGATGGCAAATACCTCGCCTTCCTCTCCAACCGCAGTTTCGACCCGGTCTACGACGGGCACTCCTTCGATCTGTCCTTCCCGAGCCCGATCAAGCCGTACCTCGTCGCCCTCGCCGCCGACACACCTTCGCCCTTCGGCCCGAGCGTCGACCTCCACTTCGACGCCGACGCCGCGGCAGGTGCCGCCGGAACAGCGGGTGCTGCGTCCGGGCCGCAGCCGGCCGCCAAACCCCTGCCGTCCGTGCGGGTCGACGCCGAGGGCCTGGCCCACCGCGTCATCGGGGTCCCGGTGCCGCAAGGCAACTACGCCGGGCTCACCGCCGTCGCCGGCGCCCTGCTCTGGCTGGACAGCGAGCTCGCCGGCACCACCGGTGAGGGCCGGGCCAGCCTCGAGGACAAGGGCGCGGTGCCGAGCCTGGTCCGCTACGACCTGGCCAAGCGCCGCACCGCCACGATCGTTGAGGCCCTGGACAGCTACCGGCTCTCCGGCGACGGCGAAAAGGTCGTGTTCATCCAGGACAAGCAGATCCGCGTGGCGCCGGCCGCCGCCAAGGCCGATGAGGACTCCGGCCAGCTGGTCAAGGTGGACCTTGGCCGGATCCGGGTGCAGCTGGACCCACTCAGTGTGTGGGGCCAGGCCTTTGACGAGGCATGGCGGCTCCAGCGCGACTTCTTCTGGACCGAGGACATGGCCGGCCAGGACTGGGAGTCCGTCCACGCCCGCTACCGCCCGGTGGTGGAACGCCTCGGCTCCCATGACGACCTGGTGGACCTGCTGTGGGAGCTGCACGGCGAGCTCGGCACCTCCCACGCCTACGTCCGGCCCATGGCCGCTGTCGAGAACGGCAGCAGCCCGCAGGGCCGCCTCGGCGCGGACCTGGGGTTCACCGGCGAGGGGTGGGAAATCACCCGCATTCTGGCGGGGGAGTCCTCTGACCCGCTGGCCACTTCGCCGCTGACCCGTCCCGGCGCCGACGCGAAGCCGGGCGACGTCCTGCTGGCGATCGACGGCGTCGAACTGACCCAAACGCGGACCCCGGCAATGCAGCTGGTCGGCGCGGCCGGCCGCGCCGTGGAACTTACCCTGCGCAATGGCGCCGGCCATGGTGCGGCCGCGGGCGCCCAGCGCCGCGTGGCCGTGGTCCCGGTCAAGGACGAGGAGCGCCTGCGCTACCAGGAATGGGTCTCCGGCAACCGGCGAACTGTCCGGGAAGCCTCGAACGGGACGTTCGGCTACCTGCACATCCCGGACATGATGGCCAACGGCTGGGCACAACTCCACCGCGACCTCGACACCGAAACGGCCCTGGACGGACTGATCGTCGATGTCCGGCGCAACCGTGGCGGCCACACCTCCCAGCTCGTGGCCGAACTTATCGGGCGCAAGGTCACCGGCTGGAGCATGCCGCGCGGGGAAAAGCCGCGGACGTACCCGCACCACGCTCCCCGCGGACCGGTCATCATTCTCACCGATGAGTTCGCCGGCTCCGATGGCGACATCATCACGCAGGTCTCCAAGCTGCGGGGGATCGGGCCCGTCATTGGCACCCGCACCTGGGGCGGCGTCGTCGGGATCGACAACCGCTTCGCGCTGGCCGACGGCACCGGCGTCACCCAGCCGCGCTACGCCACCTGGTTCGCCGGTGGCGTTGGCTGGGGCGTGGAAAACTTCGGCGTCACCCCGGATATCGAGGTGACCTTCCCTCCGCACGCCTACGCCGCCGGAACCGACCCGCAGCTGGAGTACGGCATCGGGGCGCTGAAGGAAATGATCCAGGAACTGCCCACGGACCGTCCGCCGCTGCGCGAGGGTTACCGCCGGGTCCGGCCCGCACCGCTGCCTGCGCGCCGGCAGGCCGGCCAGGCCTAGGCGCTCCCGGGCGCGGCCCGCACAGACGGTCCGCGCAGGACAGATGGCAAGGCCCCCGCCACCCTGGACATCCAGGGCGGCGGGGGCCTTCGTCTTACTGCGGCCGGGCTAGGAGGCCAGGGTGGCGTCCAGGGTGATCTCGATGCCGGTCAGGGCAGCGGAGACGGGGCAGCCGGTCTTGGCTTCCTCGGCCAGCCGCTGGAAATCGTCGGCGGAAATGCCGGGGACGCGCGCGGCCAGGGTGAGGTGGCTGCCGGTGATCCCGGTACCGGGCTGGAAGGTCACGTCGGCCTTGGTGTTGATCTCCTCGGCCGTGTGGCCGGCCTGGGCCAGGGCGTTGCTGAAGGCCATCGAGAAGCACGCGGAGTGCGCTGCCGCAATGAGCTCCTCGGGGCTGGTCTTGCCCTCGGCGGCCTCGGCGCGCGCCTTCCAGGTGACGTCGAAGTTGCCCAGCCCGGAGCTGTCCAGGGTGGTGTTGCCGGCGCCTGTCATCAGGTCGCCATTCCATACAGTGTGTGCGGTGCGTGTTGTAGCCATGTCCACTCCTCGACGTCGTTGTGAATCAGGGGTCCGGCTGGTGCCGGAGCCTGCCGTGATCAATCCTAGGGATTCTGTGCGGCCGCCGCACGGGGGTTCCGCTGTCAGAGGATTGTGACCCGTACAGTGTCGTCATGGAACTTACCGAAGATGCGCAGATGCCAGGGGCGCCCGTGGCGCGTATCGCCACGATTATGGTCAACGCCGTCGACCCCGGGCGCCTGGCCCAGTTCTGGGCCGACTTGTTGGGCACGGCGGTCTCCTCGCGCTTCGAGCAGTTCGTCTGGCTGGAACCCGCCGGCACCGGAGCCCCGCAGCTGGCCTTCCAGCAGGTCCAGGACCCCACCGAGGGCAGGCGGCGCCTGCACCTGGACATCCATGGGCCCGACCCTGCGGCGTTGCGCGCCCGCGCCGAGTCCCTCGGTGCCCGGTTCGTGGAGGGCAATGACATCGGCGACTTCCACTGGGATGTCATGCAGGATCCCGAGGGCAACGAATTCTGCATCGCCGGCGACTGACAAGCCGGTTTAACGGCGGCAGTTAAACGACGGCGGCGCCGCACCCCGGCGGGGGGAGCGGCGCCGTCATGGCCGGTGCAGTCAGCCGGCTACTGCCACAGGGTCGCGATCGCGACGTTGAGCAGTGCCAGGCCGCCAACGCTGTTCGCGAGGCCCTTGCTGATCGGCTCGCCCTTCTTGTACTTGCGGCGGCCAATGAAGGCCAGGACGCCGACGATCAGGGCGATGACAAGCTTGACGCCGAGCTTGGCGTAGTTGGCGTTCATGTCCAGGGCCGGGATCAGCCCCATCATGATGATGCCCGTGATCAGCTGCAGCATTGCGCCGTCGAACTGGCGCGGGTGGACGGTGGGCTTCTTCATCTGGCCGATCCAGATGCCGACAATCATGGCGGCGCCGATGATGTGCAGGAAGACCATGACGTTATAGACGATGTTCATGGCATCAGTGTAGCCAGAGTCTTCTACGCACCGTAGTAGGACCCGCCGCGGCCCCGGGGCGGAACAGCAAAAACGGCGACGGCGGCACGGGCTCCGGTGGTTTCCCACCGGAGCCCGCACCGCCGTCGCCGTCGGTATGCGCTTTTAGACCTAGAGTCCGAGGTCGGCCTCGAAGGCGCCTTCCTCAAGGCGTGCCTTCAGCGTCTGCAGGAAGCGTCCTGCGTCGGCGCCGTCGACCAGGCGGTGATCGTACGTCAGGGAGAGGTACATCATCGAACGGATGGCCAGCGAGTCATCGCCGTTCTCGTCGGCGACCACTACGGCCCGCTTGACGATCGCGCCGGTGCCGAGGATGGCAACCTGCGGCTGGTTGATGATCGGAGTGTCGAACAGGGCACCCACCGAACCGATGTTGGTGATGCTGAAGGTGCCGCCGGAAAGCTCGTCCGGGCCGATCTTGCCGTTGCGGGTGCGGTCGGCGACGTCGGCGATCTTGCCGGCCAGGCCTGCCAGGTTCAGGTTGCCGGCATCCGAGATGACCGGAACCAGCAGGCCCTTGTCGGTGTCCACCGCAATCGCCAGGTGCTCAGCGTTGTGGTAGGTGATCTCCTGCTTGTCCTCGTCGTAGGAGGCGTTGACCTTCGGGTGCTGCTTCAGGGCCTCGGCAACAGCCTTGGCGATGAAGGGCAGGAAGGTCAGCTTGGAGCCGTTCTGGGCCTGGAAGGAGTTCTTGGCCTTGGCGCGCAGCTTGGCAACCTTGGTCATGTCGACCTCATGGACCTGGGTCAGCTGGGTGGAGATGTCCAGCGACTCGCGCATGCGGCGGGCAATGACCTGGCGGATGCGCGGGGCCTTCTGCACGGTGCCGCGCAGCGAGGACGCTGCGCCTGCGGATGCTGCGGCTGCCGGCGCAGATGCGGCGGGGGCTGCCGCGGGGGCTGCGGCCGGTGCTGCCTTTGCCTCGGCAGCTGCCAGCACATCCTGCTTGCGGATGCGGCCGCCGACGCCGGTGCCGGTCAGGGCAGCGATGTCGACACCCTGCTGGTTGGCCAGCTTGCGGACCAGGGGAGTGACGTAGCCGGACTCTGCCGGTGCGGCAGCTGCTGCCGCAGGCGCGGGAGCTGCCGGAGCGGCGGGCGCTGACGGAGCAGCCGCTGCGGGAGCTTCCTGCTTGGGAGCCACCGGTGCTGCTGCCGCAGGCGCGGGAGCTGCCGGCGCTTCCTGCTTGGGAGCTTCCGGTGCTGCTTCCTGCTTGGGGGCCGCGGCGGGCGCCGGTGCGGCCGGTGCCGCTGCGCCGGAACCGATGACGGCCAGGACGGAGCCGACCTCGGCCGTCTCGTCCTCGTTGACGCGGATTTCCAGAAGGGTTCCGGCAACCGGGGACGGGATTTCGGTGTCGACCTTGTCGGTGGAAACCTCGAGCAGCGGCTCGTCGACCTCTACGGTGTCGCCGATGCTCTTCAGCCAGCGGGTCACAGTGCCTTCGGTGACGCTTTCACCCAGGGCAGGCAGCGTGACGTCGTGTCCTTCCCCCGCTGGAGCAGAATCCGGAGCAGAAGCCGGAGCGGCGGCAGGGGCCTCGGCGGCCGGAGCCTCCGCGGGAGCCTCTTCTGCGGCCGGCGCAGCTGCGGCGGGAGCCGGTGCCTCTTCGGCGGCTGCGGCCGGAGCCTCTGCGGGGGCGGCCTCGCCGGAGCCGATGCGGACCAGCGGGGCGCCAACTTCAGCGGTCTCGTCCTCGGCGACGAGGATTTCCTCGATCACGCCGGCGATCGGAGAGGGGATCTCGGTGTCGACTTTGTCGGTGGAGACTTCGAGCAGCGGCTCGTCCACCTCTACCCGGTCACCGACCTGCTTGAGCCAGCGGGTGACGGTTCCTTCGGTGACGCTCTCACCGAGGGCGGGCAAGTTAACGGATTCAGACATGTCGTCCCCGTTCTCCTTATTGATCTTTAGTGCGGATGATTGCTGCCTTGGTCGAGCTTAGTGCACCCGGCTTTTCGGGCCGGGTGCACCAGGCTCTGAGTTCATGCGATGGTGCGGGCGGAGCTGCTAGCCGTGGAGGGGCTTGCCCGCCAGCGCCAGATGCGCCTCGCCCAGGGATTCGTTCTGGGTGGGGTGGGCGTGGACCAGCTGGGCCACGTCCTCCGGGTAGGCTTCCCAGTTCACGATCAGCTGTGCTTCACCGATCTGCTCGCCCATGCGGGCGCCGATCATGTGGACGCCGACCACGGGGCCGTCCTTCTGGCGGACCAGCTTGACCAGGCCGGACGTGCCCAGGATGGAGCTCTTGCCGTTGCCGGCCAGGTTGTATTCCTGGGTCTGGATCTGGTCCTCGCCGAACTTCTCCTTGGCGGCCTTCTCGCTGTAGCCGACGGTGGCGATCTCGGGTTCGGAGTAGGTGACCTTGGGGATGTTGACGTCCTCGACGATGACCGGCTTCAGGCCGGCGATCTCTTCGGCGACGAAGATGCCCTGCTGGTAGCCGCGGTGCGCCAGCTGCACGCCGGGGACGATGTCGCCGACGGCGAAGATGTTGCCGACGCCGGTGTGCAGGCGCTCGTTGGTGATGACGAAGCCGCGGTCGATCGTGATCCCGGCCTCTTCGTAGCCGAGGTTCGCCGTGACGGGGCCGCGGCCCACAGCAACAAGCAGGAGGTCGGCCTCGAAGGTCTTGCCGTCCACGAGGGTGACCTTGACGCCGTCGTCGTTCTGCTCGACGCCCTGGAAGAAGACACCGGTGGAGAACTTGATGCCGCGCTTCTTGAAGGCGCGCTCGAAGGCCTTGACGATCGTGGCGTCCTCGTTCGGAACCAGCGACGGGAGGCCTTCGACGATCGTGACGTCGACGCCGAAGGACTTCCAGACCGAGGCGAACTCGACACCGATTACGCCGCCGCCCAGGATGATCGCGCTCTTAGGGATGTAATCCATGGTGAGGGCTTCGTCGGAGGTGATGACCTTGCCGCCGATTTCCAGGCCCGGCAGGGTGCGGGAGTAAGAGCCGGTCGCGAGGACAATGTTCTTGCCCTTGTACGCGGTGCCGTTCACGACGACGGTGTCGGTGCCCTGAAGCTTGCCTTCACCCTCAATGACGGTGATGCCCTTCTTGCCCTTGATCAGACCCTGCAGGCCCTTGAACTTGCCGGCAATGATGCCGTCCTTGTAAGCGTTGACAGCCGTGATGTCGATGCTGTCAAGGGTCACGTTGACGCCGTACTTGGCCGAGTCGCGGGCGTGGTCCGCCAGCTCTGCCGAGTGCAGCAGGGCCTTGGTGGGGATACAGCCGTTGTGCAGGCAGGTGCCGCCGAGCTTGCCCTTTTCGATGAGGCCGACGGTGAGGCCAAGCTGGACAGCACGCAGTGCGGTGGCGTAGCCGCCGCTGCCGCCGCCGAGTACCAGGATGTCGAATTCTTGCGCAGTTGCCTGATCGGCCACTAAAACGCTCCCTCGCGTGAACGATGACACGAGAGTACGCATCATCTGGTCTTGGAACCTGTCTGCTGTGATTGTGCCAGCCGGCCGGTTCCCTTTCATTTGTGACTACTACATTGGGGTCTGCTTCTGGGAAACAAGGTTTACCTTAGCGAACCACTAATACATGCTCCACCTTGCCATGGCGTTTGTGGAGCGCTTGTGTCCAGTGTCACGCGCCTTTGTGGCCGGGAAGGCATCGCCGCCCCGGCCACAAAGCCGCGATGCGCGCTAGACGGTCTTGGTGAGGATGTCCTCGACGTAGGCCACCAGGGTGCGGACGGTGCAGCCCGTGCCCTGTTTGTGGTTGTAGCCGTAGGGGCTGCCGTTATTAAACGACGGGCCGGCGATGTCGATGTGCGCCCACGGGATCTGTTCCCCGTCCTTGCCCTTGCCAACGAACTCGCGCAGGAAGACGGCCGCCGTCATCATGCCGCCGTGGCGTTCGCCAATGTTGGCGATGTCGGCGACCTGGGAGTCGAGGCTGGCCCGGAGTTCTTCCGGCAGCGGCATGGGCCAGACGAGCTCGCCGGCCCGGTCCGCGGCGGTCTTGATGGCGCCGGTAAGGGAGTCGGAACCCATCACGCCGGCCGTGCGGTCGCCCAGAGCAATGAGCTGGGCGCCGGTGAGGGTTGCGACGTCGATGATGGCATCCGGGAATTCCTGGCTGGCGGCGACGATGCCATCCGCCATGACCAGGCGACCCTCGGCGTCGGTGTTGAGGACCTCGACGGTCTTGCCGCCGAACATCGTCAGAACGTCCGCCGGGCGCTGTGCAGCGCCGGAGGGCATGTTCTCGGCGATGCAGAGCCACGCGGTCGCCTTGACGGGCAGCCCGAGGCCCGCGAGGGCCAGGACGGTGTTGAGGACGACGGCGGCACCCGCCATGTCGGACTTCATGTCGCCCATGCCCAGGGCCGGCTTGATGGAGATGCCGCCCGTGTCAAAGGTGATGCCCTTGCCCACGAGGGCGATCTTGGCCGTGGCCTTCGCCGGGGCGTATTCGACCTTTACGAGGCGCGGCTGCCGGGTGGAGCCCTTGCCGACGCCGAGGATGCCGCCGAATCCCTCCTTCTCAAGACGCTTCTCGTCCCAGACGGTCACCTTCACCGGCAGGCCCTTGGACAGTTCCTTGGCGGCGTCGGCAAAGGACTCGGGGTAGAGGTGGCTCGGCGGCTGGTTGACCAGCGTGCGGGTCGAGTTCACGGCCGTGCCGATCAGGGATGCCCGGTTCAGGACCGGCGCCAGCGCCTTGTCCGTGGCGAAGTCGGTGCGGATGATGACGTTCTTCACCGGGTCCTTGAGCCCGTCCTTGGAGGACCGGAACTCTGTATAGGAGTAGGCGCCCATCGCGGCGCCCTCGGCGACCGCCGCGACCTCGGCCAGGGTGGTCGTGGGCAGGGCCAGGGTGACGGTGGCGACGCCGGCCAGCTGGCGGACGGCCGAGCCGGCGGCGCGGCGCAGTGCCTCCTCGGAGAGCGGCTGCGTGGCGGAAAGCTTGCCGACGCCGGCGAGCAGCAGGATGGTCGCTCCCGCCTCGGGCAGGCCGGGCAGCCGGTGAGCCTGGTCCGCCGCGCCGGTGATGCCAAGAACGCTCAGTGATTCCGCCAGGGCCTCCGCGGCCTTGGCCGTCAGCGGATTGTCGAGCAGAACGGGGCCGTCAGGACCCTGTCCGACGCCGATGACGAGGGCATCGCTGGGGGACTTCTTCAAATCCCCTGCGACTGCACTAAGTTTGACTTCACTATTCTTGACCACGAGGACAGTCCTCAATTCTCTGTGATGGTTCTCGGTGATATTCGGCAGGAACTGCATGTTTGGCGTCCTGCCACGGATCCCGGGGCGCCGTCGGTCTGGGACGCAACCCGGTGTCTGCAAAACAAGCCCTAGGGCCATCACCGATCGTAGTCTCTCGACCGTGCGGAAATTCAATCGAATGAGAGCTGGAGCACACCCCGGGCAGGAATTAGCCCGGGCGCCGGGGCGTTGTATTGGTAGAGACGCTGCGGAGCGGTGAGTGCTCCATGGGACTGGCCGGCAGGATCCGCCTGACTGGCCGTTCTGCCAGGCACCGCCCGAATGGCGGATTGCGCCCCGCTTCTCCCACCGCCGCCCTCGTGAAAGGAACACGCCGTGATTGAACGGATTTCCGGCTCTTTGCTGGATCCCCAGTCGCTCTATATCCGTGATGACGCGCTGTTCTCCAGCACCGAACTGCGCGGACTCAACCTCGTCATGGGGTTCACCGGCTTCGCCGACGCGGGCCACGTGGTCCGGCAGATCACCGCTGAACTGCTGGACACGCTCGATACCGAGATGATCGCCGAGTTCGACGCCGACCAGCTGATCGACTACAGGTCCCGGCGCCCGCAGGTCAGCTTCGTCGAGGACCACCTGCAGGACTACCAGGCACCGAGCCTGGCCCTCTACCGGCTGGTCGACGGACTGGGCAGCCCGTTCCTGCTCCTCGCGGGGTTCGAACCGGACCTGCAATGGGAGCGCTTCGCTCGCGCCGTCGTCGGCCTCGTCGAAGAGCTCGACGTCAACCTCGTCACCTGGATCCATTCGATCCCGATGCCCGTGCCCCACACCCGGCCGGTCGGTGTGACCGTGCACGGCAACCGGCCGGAGCTGATCGAGGGAATCTCGGTCTGGAAGCCCACGGTGGAGGTGCCAGCCGCGGTGGGCCACATCCTGGAGCTGCGGCTGACGGAGGCCGGCCGGAACATCGCCGGCTATGTGATCCATGTGCCGCACTACCTGGCCGAAGCCGAGTACCCCACGGCCGCCGTGGCCGGGCTCGAGTACCTGGGCGCGGCAACGTCGCTCATGCTGCCGACCGATCGTTTGCGCGAGGCGGGACGCGAGGTGGGCCGGCAGATAGCCGAGCAGATCGAGGCATCCGAGGAGGTCCAGCAGGTGGTCTCACGGCTGGAGACCCGGTACGACGAAAAGGCCGAGGGGACGGTCCGGAGGTCGCTGCTGGCTGATGAGAACGACCAGCTCCCCAATGCCGACGCCCTTGGTGCCGCCGTCGAGGCGTACCTGGCCCGTAAAGAACCCGGCGAATAAATACTATTTATCATGAACCGGGCATAATGGGGGAGTGACCTCTCCCCGCGCCTGGCTGATCTGGATCGTCGGGATCTTCGCCTATCTCGTGGCGGTCAGCCAACGGACCTCTTTCGGTGTGGTCGGCCTGGAGGCAACGGAACGCTTCCACGCCAGCGCCGCGGAGATCTCCTTCTTCACCGTGCTGCAGCTGCTGGTTTATGCGGCGCTGCAGATTCCCGTGGGGATTCTGGTGGACCGGTTCGGCTCCCGCGCGATGCTGGCGGGCGGTGGTGTCCTGATGGGACTCGGCCAGCTTCAGCTGGCGTTTGCCGACAACATACCCGGCGGAGTCCTGGGACGTGTCTTGGTGGGCGCCGGTGACGCCATGACGTTTATTTCCGTCATCCGGCTTATCCCGCTCTGGTTTGCCCCGGGGCGCGTCCCGCTCCTGACGCAGTTGACCGGCATGTCCGGCCAGCTCGGCCAGCTCTTCAGCGTGGTGCCGTTCGCCATGATCCTGCACTCCGCGGGGTGGACGCCGGCCTTCCTGACGCTCGCCGCAATGTCCGGCCTCGCCGTCGTGCTGGTGCTGATCCTGCTCCAGGACCTTCCGCCCGGGCACTCCGCACCGGCACAGTCCCAGGGGCTGCGCGCCACCGGCATTTCGCTGGGTCACGCCTGGCGGCAACCCGGGACCCGGCTCGGGCTGTGGAGCCACTTCACCGTCCAGTTCAGTGGCACGGTTTTTGCCATGACGTGGGGCTACCCTTTCCTGATTTCCGCCGAGGGGCTGGACCGCGGCACGGTCTCGGCCCTCATGGCGCTGTACGTCGCCGGCGCCATCGCCGCCGGACCGCTGATGGGCAGATTCGTTGCCCGGCATCCGCTGCGGCGCTCCACTATGGTGCTGCTCATTTCCGGATGCACCGCTGCCGCCTGGGCGGCAGTTCTGCTGGTGCCGGGACGCGCGCCGCTCTGGCTCTTGGCAGCGCTGGTGGTGACCCTCGCCGTCGGCGGCCCCGGTTCCATGATCGGCTTCGATTTCGCCCGGACCTTCAACCCGGCCCACCGGCTCGGCACCGCCACCGGGATCGTCAACGTGGGTGGCTTCATCGCCGCGCTCGTGTCCATTTACCTGATCGGGCTGGTGCTCGACGTCCTGCATGCCACCGGGTTCTCGCAGGGGGAGCTCTACGGCCTGGATCCGTTCCGCGTGGCCCTGAGCGTGCAGTTCCTGGTGCTGGCCGGGGGAGCAGGAGCCATCGTGGTGACCCGGCGGAAGGTCCGGCGCCAGATGGCGGCCCAGGGAGTCATGGTTCCGCCGCTGCTCAAGTCCCTGGCCGAGCAGCGCAGGCTGGTCGCGGAGCGCCGCCGCACGCCCTGAATATGTGGTGGGCCGGGCTGATCGGTCATCCGTATGGCTGAAGTTGTTCATTATCGGGGTTGAACTAACTCAGAACGAGCGTTGGAGATGTGGACGCCAGCTTAGGGTGAAGGCATGTTCAAACCGATCCAGTCTCTGAGGCTCCTCGCGGCACCGGCCACGTCCGTGCTGCTTCTGGGGACTCTCTTTATCCTGGAGGAGCGACATTTCGACCAGAACAGCGCCCTTCTGTTGGCGCTCCTGACCGGTGTCGCTGTGGCCGAGGTCCTGCCGGCCGCTGCCGTGGGGCTGGTTTTCGCCGCCTTGGCCCTGCAGAGCCTGAAGGTTTTCCCGTTGGTCTTTCTCTCGGGCGTGCTGAGCTACGCTGTCCTTCCGGTGGTCATCTTCGTCGCCGCCATCGGCTGGAAAGCCCGGAACCGGTGGGTCCTCCCCGTTGCTGCTGTCGTATTTGCCGGCATCATCACCGTCAACTGGTTCACCGACCAGACCTGGATCAACATCATCTTCGCCAGCCCGATCTACGGCAGGGGATTACTGCGAACCCTCACCTACGCCTTTCTGATCTTTGGAGCCTACGCCGCCCTGAACCTCGCCGCCTGGGCCGTCGGTGTGGCAGTAAACAACGCCTCGAGGAGCCGAAGGGCGCAGCTCGCGGCGGAAACACGGCTGCGGGAGACCGCGACCGAACTCGCCATCGAACAAGAACGCAACAGAATCGCCGGGGAGCTCCACGACGTCCTGGCACATTCACTGACAGTCATCGTGGCCCAGGCCGACGGAATACGCTTCATCCACCGCACAGAACCGGAAACCGTGGAAGAAGCATCCAAGGTCATCGCCGAATCGGCGAGGACCGCCCTTGTCGAAACGCGCCGGCTCATCGAAGGCTTCTCCACGGAGCTCAGCAACCAACCGACTCACAAAATTGAAGACCTGGTGATTCTTGCCGACCGTCTGAGCTCCAGCGGCATGGCGGTCACGATCGAAACGACGGGCCAGCCATGGGACATGACCGCCGCCCAGCAGCTAACGGTCTACCGCCTGGCGCAGGAAAGCCTCACAAACGCCTTCAAGCACGGAGACCGGAGCCAGGGTACGCACCTGCACCTGGTGTGGACGGCAGGATCCCTTGAGCTCCGCATCAACTCCTCGCTGATCACCAGCCCGGCCGCGACGACAAAGGCCACCCCATCGGGCCGCGGGATAGCAGGAATGAAAGCCCGCGCCGCAGCCGCCGGCGGATGGGTGGAAACAGTCCGCGGCGAAGAGACCTTCGAAGTACTGGCCTTCCTCCCGTCGGCCGGACCTAGGCAGCAGGCAGCGGCCGCCTCCAACGGGCCCCGCCTGCGCTCATTGGAGGGAGCACAACCATGACGACCACACCGATCCGGATTGCCCTGGCCGATGACCAGCCGCTGTTCAGCGCCGGGCTCAAAATGATTCTGCGCAGCCAGGCGGACATGGACCTTGTCGGCGAAGCCGTCAACGGAGAGGCCGCCGTCGAACTCGTGCAGGAGACCTCCCCTGATGTGCTCCTCATGGACATCCGCATGCCTGTCATGGACGGCATCACGGCCACAAGGACGATCCTGGAAAAGTCCACTGGAACTG
Source organism: Arthrobacter sp. 10N44_2 (assembly GCF_056394385.1). Lineage (NCBI taxonomy): Bacteria > Bacillati > Actinomycetota > Actinomycetes > Micrococcales > Micrococcaceae > Arthrobacter > Arthrobacter sp. 10N44_2. The sequence goes on from NZ_JBFTHT010000030.1 coordinate 23,054, forward strand.
CCACCAAAATCATCGTGCTGACCACGATCCAGCATGACGAAGCCGTGGTCCGAGCCATCCAGGCCGGCGCCGCCGGTTTCCTGACCAAAGACACCACACCGGACTTCCTGCTGGCCGCCATCCGAACGGTTCACTCGGGGCACTCAGTCACCGCTCCGGCCATCACCAACGAACTGCTACGCGACTACACCACGCCCTCTTCCGGGAACGACGCCGCGCTGGCAGACCTGTCCGGAAGGGAGCGCGACGTGTTTCTCCTTACCGCCAAAGGGCTGGGAAACGCCGAAATCGCGGCCTCACTGGTACTCAGCGAAGCCACCGTGAAATCCCACGTCGGCAGCATCCTGGCGAAACTGAAGCTGAAGAACCGCATCCAGCTCGTCGCCTTCGCTTACGAAAACAACGTCCTCAACTGATATGTAGTGATTGTTTGTCAAGGGCGTGGGGAAGCGGTCCCGGGTTGGGTTGCCCGGGACCGCTTCTCATTTTGCTTGCCGGTGTGTCTGGCGGGGGTGGTCAGCGTGTCAATGGCGACGGCGCGGTCAGACTGATATGCGCGG
>NZ_JBFTHT010000031.1:0-21744 GCF_056394385.1 Arthrobacter sp. 10N44_2
GCCGTCTCGATGCAGTTGATGACAGCGGCACACTAGTTGGCGAGCCTACCCCGCTCGATATCAGCATCGATGTCTACATGACCGAGAAGATGCGTGAGCAGGAAAACGCGGCACGCACGGCTGCAAAGAAGGGCGCACTCGCATGGTAACTGACGGAGACGCAGAGCGGACGACAAACATAGATCACACCGCCGTATGCGCGGGCGCGGTAGAACACCCCGTTCGCTTGCAGGCGCGAGCCGAGCTACACGCGGGTTCGTCGCTCGGTCGCTTCGGGTTCCTCAATGTGGGGACGGTCGTGTACGGCGGCGTTGATATCGGTCGTTACTTCAGCTGCGGGCGCGGGGCAGAGATCGGTGTTGCTCCCCATCCGTTGACAGGGCTTTCGACGCACGGATTCACCGTGAACAATGCGTGGTTTCCCGGCGTCAGGGGATACGGCCAAGCAGCTGATAGCGCTCCACGGATCCCCGCCCCGCAGGCGACGCGTATAGGCCATGATGTGTGGATCGGAGCGCAAGCAGTTGTTATGCCGGGAGTCACGATCCATACTGGCTCGGTGGTCGCCGCAAACGCCGTGGTCACCAAGGACGTCGAACCCTACGAGATCGTGGGAGGCGTGCCTGCAAAGCATATCGGATTCCGTTTCGACGAAGACGTTCGCCGGCGGTTGCTCGCGTCCGAATGGTGGAACCTTGAGCACGACTTGATTCAGCAACTTCCGTATCGTGACGGGGTGCAAGCCGTGGCGGCCTTGGAGGGTTCGTTCATCCGTCCCCAAGTGCCTCGTGATCGTGATCGTGAGGCGGTGATGACGTCCGCACTACCCGAGCCTGTACGAGCTGAGATGGTCCACGGTTCGCAGGCGCGAGCGTGCTACGACGCGGCTCCGTTCCTGAGTTTGAAGCACACCACGTACTTCTCCGTCTACGACCATCTGTTCTCTCGCTTCGTCGGCACGGCCCCAGTGATCGTCGAGGTGGGGGTCCTCAACGGCGGCTCTCTGTACATGTGGCGTGAGTTCTTCGGATCCCATGCCCGGATCATTGGAGTCGACCTCAACCCGGAGGCTGTTTGGCTGCGCGAGGACGGCTTCGAGATCCACATCGGCGACCAGACCGACCCGCAGTTCTGGGAGGACTTCTTCCGCCAGGTCGGTGACGTCGATATCTTCCTCGACGATGGCGGACACACGTATCCCCAGCAGATCGTCACCGCGGCGTCGGCGCTCGACCACATCCGGAACGACGGGCTGCTGGTTGTCGAGGACACGCACACGTCGTATATGAAGGAGTTCGGGGGCCCGAGCGACACCTCCTTCGTGAGCTGGGCCGTTAACCTGGTGCACGGTGTCAACCACCGCTTCTCAGCCTTCGTCGAGGACCACGACCCCGAGATGCGTGTGTGGTCAGTACAGTTTTTCGAGTCGATCGTCGCGTTCCACGTCCACCGACCCCTCGCGACCGTTGTATCCGAATCCACGATGAACGACGGCGAGGGGCGCGACGCGAAAGATTTCCGCTACCACTCCGAGCACACCATGACCGACGACAAACTGCGGGCGTACTTCAAGCACTAACCGCATCGAGGGCGGCCAAGGTCAGCGCCCCTTCAGCCGCGGGGGGAGGGCTGACTAGTCACCACTCCGAGCAAGTCGTCGCCGTCGGCGACGAGCACAGATGAGATCCGACGGGTTTCCATTAGCGCCAAGGCGTCGTCCATCCGCGTGGTTGGCGCGACCATCGTGGGCGTCGTTGTCATGATGTCTGCCGCTACGAGCGAGAAGAAGGCGTCGCCATGGGCCTGCACGGCCCGACGGATGTCGCCGTCAGTGATGATCGCGGGGCCGTTCGGCGTGGACACGAGTGCGATGCCGAGCTGGCTCTTCGTGATCTGTCGGATGACCTCGAGGATTCCGTCGGTAGGCGAGACCCACGGGAGGTCCCTCGTGATCATGACGTCGGTTACCAGCTCAAGGAGCCGTCGCCCCAGCGACCCACCGGGGTGCAGGCGGGCGAAGTTCTCGGAGAGGAAGCCGCGCGCTTCCATCAGTGCAACAGCTAGCGCATCGCCCATTGCGAGCGCGGCGGTGGTGGACGATGTCGGCGCGAGGTTGAGCGAGCACGCCTCCTCGGCGACCGAGATATCCAGGTGGAACGTCGAGTGACTCGCGAGGGTCGAGGTGGGGTTCCCAGTCATCGCAAGGATCCGATTGCCGTTGTCGAGCAGGAATGGCAACAAAGCGACGAGCTCCTGCGTCTCGCCGGAGTTGCTGATCCCGAGAAAGTAGTCGGCATCCGTGGCCATGCCAAGGTCGCCGTGGAGCGCTTCTGCCGGGTGCATGAAGAAACTCGGTGTGCCGGTGCTCGCGAGGGTCGCGGCGATTTTGCGGCCGATAAGACCCGACTTGCCCATCCCGCACACAATCACGCGGCCCGAGGAAACGAGGATGTCCTCGACGGCTGCTTCGAAATCAGCGCCCACGCGCTCAATGAGGTCGGCGACGCCCTGCGCCTCGGCGGCGAGTACCCTGCGGCCGGCTTCCGCGTGCTTTCGTGCTGGGCTAAACGTGGCGTCACTGAACGACATGGCTGCTCGTCATCGTCTCTACTAGGGGCCTGTACATGTCATCGAGGCTCAGCCCGCGTGCTGCGAGCACATGCTCCGCAGCCTCGCGGGCGACGCCACGCCCGCCTGGGCGATTGAGCACGACGTCGGCGGCGGCGAGCACCACTGGGTGGGCATCGCTGGGCGCGTAGAACCGGCCCACGATACCCGCAAGCGGCAGGTCGACAACGTCGTCGCCGACGTATGCGACCTCTTCGCTGGAGATCCCCTGCTCCGCCGTGATGGCCGCGAGCGCCTCGGACTTGCCAAGCGTACCGGTCACTGCGACATCGAAGCCGAGCTGCTTGATCCGCGCGTCGAGCGGCGCGCTCGTCTTCCCTGACAGCACGCCGCAACGGATCCCATGTACATGCAGGAGCGATACGGCGAGCCCGTCCTGGACATTGAAGCCCTTGATCGCCTCGCCGCCAAAGCCGTCCATCCAGATGGTGCCGTCGGTGAGCACACCGTCGACGTCGAACAGGACGAGCTCGATCACGCGATGTCCAGCGCGGGGAACGATTTTACGAGGTCGTCGATCGCCTTGACCTGCCCGAGGAACCCTTCGAGCGCGCTCAGCGGCAACGCGCTCGGGCCGTCGCACCGTGCGTTGTCCGGGTCCGCGTGCGCCTCGACGAACAGCCCGGCGAGGCCGAGCGCCATGCCGGAGCGGGCGAGCTCGACGGCCTGACGCCGCCGCCCTCCAGAAGCGGCGGCGCCGGCCTCGCGGCGCTGCAGGCTATGCGTGACATCGAAAATCGCGGGCGCACCGCCGCACGCCTCGACCATCTCACGGAAGCCGAGCATGTCCACTACTAGGTTGTCGTAGCCGAACTGCGAGCCGCGCTCGCACAAAATCACCTGCTCGTTACCCGCCTCGGCCAACTTGCGCTGGATGTGGGCCATCTGACTCGGGCTCAAGAACTGCGGCTTTTTGACGTTGATGGGACGACCGGTCTTCGCGAGCGCCACGACGAGGTCGGTCTGGCGGGCAAGGAACGCCGGCAGCTGCAGGACGTCCGCCACCTCAGCGACGGGAGCGGCCTGCGCGGGCTCGTGGACGTCAGTGATTACCGGGACGCCGAACTCCGACTTGACGGCGGCGAAAATCTTCAGCCCCTCGTCAAGCCCGACGCCACGGTATGAGTCGACTGAGGAGCGGTTCGCCTTGTCGAAGGACGCCTTGAATACCAGCGGCATATCGAGCTTGGTGGTCACCTCGACATAGCGTGACGCCGCTCGGAGTGTCGAGTCGAGGTCTTCGATGACGTTGATCCCACCGAAGATCACGCAGGGGCGGTCATTAGACACAGCAAAGTTCGGCCCGACGGCCACGGTTTTTGACATGCCCCGATCCTACTAGACTAAATCTGTCTCCCGTTCCCTATTGTTGAGGATGTCCATCCATGCGAGCCCTCGCCGTTATTCCCGCCCGATACCTAAGCACCCGGCTTGAGGGCAAACCGCTGCTCGAATTGGGCGGGCGAACCGTTGTGCAGAGGGTATGGGATGCGACGATCGCTAGCGGCGAGTTCGACGACGTCGTCGTCGCGACGGACGACGAACGGATCTTCGAGGCCGTGCAGGCTTTCGGCGGCGATGCCGTGATGACGTCACCGTCGCTGGCGAACGGAAGCGAGCGGGTCGCCGCGGCGGCCGACTTGATGCCGGGAGAGTACGACGTCGTCGCGAACGTCCAAGGGGACCAGCCGTTCGTGTCCCAGGCCGCGCTCAGCGCGTTGCTTGCCCCGTTCCGTGAGGGCGAGACTGCAGACATGACGACGGTGGGGATGCCGCTCCAGCCCGAGCTCGCCGACGATCCCAACACGGTAAAGATTGTCACCGGCGCGCATGGACGGGCTCTGTACTTCTCCCGCTCCCTCATTCCGGCGAACCCCCGCGGAGTCGACCACCCGTATCTTCAGCACCTCGGGCTATACGCCTTCCGTCGCGACGTGCTGCGCCGATTCCCGACGCTCACGCCAACGCCGCTGGAGCGGGCAGAGAATCTCGAGCAACTCCGGGCGCTCGAACACGGTCTCGTCATTGTCGCCCGCGTCGCCGAGAGCAGCAGCATCGAGATCAACACCCCTGAGGACTACGAGCGCGCCCAGGCTTGGGTGAGCGAGCACGAAGGTGCGCAGTCCTGACCGAACGAAGGTCGATTCCCTGCTCCTTGGCCTGCGCCAGGAGCTGCTGCGCTAACTCTTGCTGATCCACATCAGTCGCCATGGGATCCATGGTTCCGCTCATGATCAGCCCTCCCCGCCAGGCACCGCCCGGCGTGTCAGGACAACCACGGATCAACCGTTATTGAGACACTCCCGCAGCCGTCCATTGGCAGCGTTGGTGGCGCTTATGACAATGCTGCCGCAGAGACCGTGATGGGGCTGTTCAAGAACGAGGCCGTCGCGAAGCGCGGGTTCTGTGGAGACGTTTTTAGTTGGAAATTGAGAGCAGTTCCTTTGCCGGGTGGCCGGCGTGGAGCTGCTCGTATTCGACTGGCGGGACATGGCCGATCTCGCTGTGAAGGCGCCGGTGGTTGAAACCAATCTACGTATTCAGCCACGGCGACCTCCAGGATCATGACGCCGGCCTTGGCGACGTGTCGTGTCAGTCCGGCGCCGCAGGATCCGGTGCCCTCGACGCCGATCAAGGCCAGGTCACCGAACCCACCGACCCAGGCGGGCAGCGCCCGGTATCCGGTGCCCGTAGTCGAAAAGCTCCTGGTCCCCAAGACTGTCTCGCCGGCGTCGATGACGGCGGCGACGTGGAGTTCTTTATGCGTGCGGAAAACAGCGTATTTCCTGTGAAAAACCGCAGCTTTCCTGGGCGTTTTCCCCAGGGCCCCCGCCGTATCGGGCAAGGTGGGAAAGACGCCCCTTGCCCTCCAGCAAATCAAGAGCCTCAAGCCGGACTGGCAAGGGACCACACTACAACGTCACCGCCAACCCGGCGTTCGTCCCCATGGTCAAGAGCGCCCGGACCCTGCTGGAGCAGATGCCTTCGGCTGGGTCACGCGCCAGCAGGCCGCAACGAAGACCAAGGAGCTCATGGGTTTCAACGAACCGGAGCACAAGGACCAGGCCAACATGTCCGTCGACCAGGCAATCAGCCTGTGGCTCAAGCTGCAGCCGACTGAGATGCGGATCGACTCCCCCGCGCCTGCGGGTACGGCAAGTCGATCTGGGTGACTGTGTGCGCGGTGGCCGACTGGGATGCGACGGCGTCGCGTCCCTACATCCACTCCCGGGCGTCGCTGCAGCGCGTTCTGGAGACTACCGGTGTGGCCGGACCCATCTCGGACACACCGCTTTTGATGTATTTACATGAATGCGAATAGATATTTATTCTTCGGCGCAAGTCGGCAATCGAGACACACCGTTACGTAAGTGAAGTCTTGTTGCTGGAGTAACTTCCTGTCATGAAATCATCAGTTTTTGGGACGAAATCATCTAGTCCGGAAGAAGTCAGGATGCTAGCCTAGGGCATGCTAAAGGGTGGCTTGGCCGCAGCCTTTGCGGTGGTATTCGCAGCGACGAGTAATACACTTGGCTCCTTAGAAATTCGGAGACAAATTTCAGTTGCGCCAGCACCAACCGTACTGGCAGGCGGTACCCTCTCCTGCAATAAGGACACGGGGATTCCTGGCGACTCGAGCGCGTCGCCCACGTATCGTCTATTCTCCACCACTCGGGTCGGGACGACATGGGCGGGTCACCCGGTGGGTCAGATCATTCTGGTCGATGGAACAAGGCAGTACGTTGGGTACTACGATGCCAGCCGACGGCTGGTTGTGAAGACCCGAGTGGGCGCCGGCGCCTGGGCGACCAAGGTTCTAGATACCAGTGTCGGGTGGGACAGTCATAACTACGTCACCATGGCACTCGACAAAAATGGAAATTTGCATGTGGCGGGTAATATGCATGCTACGAAACTGAACTACTACATCACATCGTCGCCTGGAAATGTGGCCTCGCTCACTAGGGTTCCCGCTCTTGCTAATTCTGACTTGGAGTCCGCTGTCACTTACCCTCGTTTCTTGAAGAGTGAATCGGGAGAGTTGTTCTTTAAGTTCAGGCACGGCCGCAGCGGTGATGGCAGTGAAAATATATACCGCTTTGTGGCGTCGAATAGGACATGGCAAGATGTTGGCTCTGGGGGCATATTGAATGGGCAGGGAAAAAGCAGCGCTTATTCCAATTCTCCGGTGGCGGGGCCCGACGGTTATTTCCATATGGTATGGATGTGGCGAAACACGCCTGACGTGTCCACTAATCATTCTCTTTCCTATGCTAAGACGAAGGATTTCATTCACTGGCAGAATGTCCAGGGAGCTAACCTCGCTGTCCCCATGACTCAACAGAGTCCTACGATTGTCGATCCAGCAACCGTAGATTCGGGTTTAATCAACGGAATCGTGGGGCTCGGCTTTGATAGCGCCAAGCGGCCCGTCATCAGCTACACGCGCCTCGACGCCGCGAGAGGGAATCAACTCTTCCTCGCCCGGCCAGATAGTTCAGGGGCCTGGTATCGAACGCAGATAACCCGTTGGAACGGCGAATTTGCTGTTAGGGGTACGGGCAGCCTGCATTTCCCATTCTCAGTCGGGTCCGTCACATCAGCAGCAAATGGCACCCTCCAACTCAACTACACCTGCAACGGTAAGGGCCGCGCCGTGGTCGTGGACGAAAAGTCACTTGCCGTAAAGTCGGACACCCCGTCGGCGTCATCGCTTGTTGGCACGCCGGTCATCCCTGTGCTGAGAAAGGACGACCAGCTGGTGACCAACAGGACCTCGACGACGAGCGGCAAGAGTATTTACGTCCTGCAGTGGCGCTCGATGCCCGTGAACGCTGACAAGCCCCGGGCAGTAATTCCGCCATCTGAGCCTCTTCTCATCTTGGAGTACAGGGCCGAGTGACAGCGGTCTCTTCCCTCCGGATACTGCCAATAGGCGCCTTCCTTGGAGATGACAGGCCGCGCAGTCCGCATCAACGGCCGCCTCACCAGTACTGGAAGGCTGTACGCGTCCCTGTGACGTGCGGACAGCCTCCGGTGTTGGCGACACTCCGCAACGCCCAACAGCAAGAAACGACTCAGCCCGGCCGAATGATTCATTCGGCCGGGCTGAGTCTTTGCCTGGGTGGCTACAGCTAGTTGACTGCGGCGAGGTCCAGCAGCTCGCTCTTGTGGCCGAGCGAGACGATGTCCCAGCCGGCAGCGTTCCACTTCTCGTGGTCCAGGACGTTGCGACCGTCGAACATGCGCTTGTGCGACACCGCAGCCGCCAGCTCCGCAGGATCGACGTTCACGAATTCGTTCCATTCGGTCAGCACCATGACCAGGTCCGCATCTGCCACGGCCGTGGCCAGCGAATCGACATAGTTCAGGCGCGGGTACCGTTTGGCAGCGTTGGCGTTGGCCGCGGGGTCGTAGACGCTGACGTCCGCTCCGCTGTTGAAGAGCCTGGCCGCCACGTCCAGTGCAGGTGAGTCGCGGACGTCGTCGCTGTTGGGCTTGAACGCGACGCCGAGGACGGCGATGCGTTTGCCCTCCAAGGTGCCAAGCAGGGTTTCGGCGACGTGCACCGCACGGTCACGGCGGCGGAGGTTGACTTCGTCAACTTCGTTCAGGAACCTCATGGTGCTATCCAGGCCGAGCTCGGAGACGCGTGCCTGGAGTGCACGGATGTCCTTGGGCAGGCAGCCACCGCCAAAGCCGATGCCGGCGTTGAGGAAGCGGCGGCCGATCCGGGCGTCGAGGCCAATGGCGTCCGCAAGGGTGCGGATATTGCCGCCAACGGTCTCGGTGACCTCGGAGAATGCGTTGATGAAGGAGATCTTGGTCGCAAGGAACGCGTTCGCCGCGACCTTGACCAGTTCGGCCGTCTCAAAGTCCGTTGCAATGAACGGGGTCTCGCGACTGATGGCGTCGGCGTAGACCTCACGCAGAGTGGCCTCCGCGGCGGCCGAGTCTGTGCCGATGACCAGACGGTCCGGACGCAGGGTGTCCTCCACGGCGAAGCCCTCGCGCAGGAACTCGGGGTTCCAGGCAAAGTTGACCTTCACGCCGTCGCGCGCTTCTTCCGCGACGAGGCCCTTCAGGCGACGTGCGGAGCCCACCGGAACGGTGGACTTTCCGACGATCAGCGAGTCCTTCGTGGCCGCGCGGGCAATCGCTGCCACAGATGCGTCCACGTAGGTCATGTCGGCAGCGTGCTCGCCGGCGCGCTGCGGGGTGCCGACGGCGATGAAGTGCACGTCACCGAAGGCGCCGGCCTCTTCAAACGAGGTGGTGAAGCGCAGGCGGCCCGACTCTGTGTGCTTCCGCAGCAGTTCCGGCAGGCCTGGCTCGTGGATGGGCAGTTCGCCTCGGCTGAGGCTGTCGATCTTCTCTTTGTCGACGTCGACGCCCAGAACTTCGAATCCGAGTTCTGCCATGCATGCCGCATGAGTCGCGCCGAGGTATCCCGTACCGATCACGGTTAGTCGCAGTGTCACTAGTCCCCCAGTAGCCGCAGTAAATTTCGTGTCTTGGGCGCAGATGGCGCAACCAAACGGGTCCACTATATATCGTTCGGTCCGCATCCCCAGACCGTGAAGCTCGGACGTGGGCCGGCGCACATGATGGGGCAATGCCCGTTACCGATGGATTTCCCATCGTCACCGCGAGCTGTCAACGCAAGCAGTCGACGCTTCACGGTCGCAGGACACCGATCGATACGAAGCTCGAGAAGGACCGGCCGTGTTGCCCGTGAGGCGCCACACTTTGGACGTGTTGAAATATCTAAATGAAAACCCACTCAGGTCAGAAGTTCCCACCGCGCTTCCATGCCGGAGACACCTGGCAAAACCAGACTATCGACACTGTCGACGTCCTTGGAGCCGCGGTTGCCGACGTCGCCATCCGCCCCACGCTCCTGCAGCACGGCGACAACCAAGTACTGGCTTACTACGACGAATCGCGACGCCTCACGCTGGCCGACCGAACCGTTACAGGCCTGAACTGGCGCTTCCAGAAGTTTGATTCAGAGGTCCAATGGGATAGCCATAACTACATAGACCTCGGATTTGACCTGTCCGGTCGGCTTCACGTCGCTGGGAACATGCATGCGTCGCCCCTCCAGTATTGGATAGTCGACTTGCATAGCTCGGCCCGGAGCCTGCTTCGACTGGAATCTTTGGTCGACTCCAGCAGAGAGCAGAAAGTAACTTACCCGAGATTCCTCCGGGATAACGACGGGCAATTGCTATTTGCCTATCGAGACGGGACAAGTGGTGACGGGGACTTCATTTGCTTGCGTTGGGATGACGCGACCGCAAGGTACGAACGTGTGACCGATCATCCACTCATTGAAGGACAAGGTGGCCGCAACGCCTATATCGACACGAACGCGCCCCTATTGGGTCCCGATGGCGCGTGGCACCTGCTTTGGGTTTGGCGCGATTCTCCGGACGCTGAGTCAACGCATAGCGTCAACTATGCTCGCAGCGAAGACTTGATGACCTGGAGCGACGCTTCCGGAAGCCCACTGCGCCACCCGATCGTAGATGAGGCCTCTGCCGTAGTGGACCCGGTACCGCCGGGACATGGGCTCATCAATAACAATGTTCGCTTGGCGTTCTTCCCCAGCGGACGGCCGTTGGCTATCTACCACAAACGAGACGCGTCCGGTTCGCAGCAGATATGGGGGGCCGCATTGGACGGTGCCCATTGGGCGAGGCGGCAACTCACAGAGTGGAACTATCGGTGGGACTTTGCCGGACCAGGATCTCTGGATTTTCGAATCGAAATTGGATCACCGGAGACGACTACGGTTGGAGTCACGGTTGACGTACGCTGCGGAGAGGAAGTAAAAGCTCTTTGCGTCACAGAGGATCTTTCTGTGACGTCGCTCACGTCCGTATCACCGTGGAATCCTCTCCGCCGGGTCCAGCGCGGCGACGGACTTTACGAACGGGTGACGCACGGGCGAGGCTGGGCGCCCGCCGACCCTGGCAGTGAATGGTTCGTTTCACACAGCTCCGTGCTTGAGCAGAGGGATCGGCCTCCCGCTGAGCCCGCTCCCGGCCCGCAGCCGCTGGTCGTGATCGGGGTACGTGCGTCAAACTGCATTTCGACCGAACCGTGAATCGCGTACCTTCGGGTACTGTGACTACTAATCTGACTTTAGATCCCAAGCACACCTAGTCTCATGCAATGACACGCACAGTCGCACACGCGCTCCGAAGGGTAACCGGTGACCACCAGCTTCGACCACCTGTCCAATCTCGACCTCCTTCTGGAGAGTGGACTATTTAACAGATATTGGTATTCAGCGCAGAGTGACCGGTACTTTTCATCCCAGCAGGACGCTGCAGAGGATTTCCTCAAGAACGGCATGCCGAAGGAAATGTCGCCTCATCCGCTGATGGACTCCCGAACATGGCCAGACCATCTACGTCAGGCGTGGAAGCGGGGAGAACTGAACTCCGTCATGAAGTGGTTTCGGAGGCCGCTGGAGTCGCAACCGACAATCGGTCCCCTACTGATCCCGAAGCTCCTCAATACCGAGTCCAGAGTCATCACGTCGACCGACGTGCTAAGTCACCCGGGAGGGACACTGGGATGGCTTCTGGAGAACGCCCCTGACGACTATGTCGTTGACCTCGTACAGAGTAGTTGGGTCTGGAGCGAGGTACGGGCTTCCTGGAACAGCGTCGTGGATACCATAAAGATCCAGACGTTCAGGTCCAGGCCCCGCGGGCGCGGCAACTGGAACCGAGCGGCAGAGGACTCCTGGCGGCGCGGGCTAGTAGACGTAAATCTTCCTGTCGTTACCGACGGTAAGCCTCTAGTCAGTGTGGTCATGCCCGCGTGGAACCGCTCCGAAGTAATTGCCCGAGCCATTCGGTCCGTCCAAAGACAGTCGATCTCCCACTGGGAATTGATTGTCGTAGACGACGGATCGACTGACTCGACCCGCGCAGTTGTGCGTCTCCTGGCCGAGACCGATCCCCGCATCCAGTTGATAGAAGCCGAACACGGCGGTGTCTGCGCTGCCCGAAATCTTGGTATAGATCGCGCGGAGGGCAAGTGGGTTTCTTTTTTGGACACCGACAATCTCTGGCCGGCCGACTACCTGGAGCTGTCCTTGAAAGGAGCCGTCGACTCCGGGGCGCGCGCAGTCTATGCGGGACTTGAACTCCATAACGGTGAAAAGGTCACTTACAGGGCCTACCAGGGCGGTTTCGAAGAACTGATGGTGGTCAACCATATCGATCTCAATGTCCTCACTGTAGAGCGTGAGGTGGTCTTGGAAGCCGGTGGCTTCGACGAGAGCCTGAAGCGCTGGGTGGACCACGATTTCGCTATTCGCGTTGCCAAAATTTCCGAGCCTCGGCTACTGCCCTTTATCGGGTGCAAGTACTCGGACGACAGGGAAGACGGCAACCGGATCACAACCACCGAGTCCGATGCATGGCAGTGGGTGGTGCTGGGCAAAAACCTCATTGACTGGGATGACATGCAACTCCGAGAATCGGTTCCCGGACGGGTTTCGATTTCAATGCCTGTCTACCAGGACTGGGCGATGACCGCCCGCGCTGTAAGGAGCGTTCTCGATAACTCCGGCGACGTCGATGTCGAAGTTGTAATCGTAGATAATGGCTCAGCGTACTTTTACAGCGCACCGCTCGGGCAGCTGTTCCACGGCGATCCGCGTGTTAGGTACATCCGGTTGCCGCGAAACCTGAACTACAGCACGGGATCCAACTACGGCGCGTTCCTTGGAACAGGCGAATACACCTGCTTCCTCAATAACGACACAGTCGTGCGTGAAGGCTGGTTGCAGCCGATGATCGAACGTCTGAAGGATCCGATGGTCACGGCAGTTCAACCACTGCTTCAGTACCCCGATGATTCCATCCAAACCGCGGGCACGGTCTTCATGGCCGAAAATACACTGCCGGGCCATTTCCTCGCCAATCATCCGCCCGAGGACGCTCGTAACACGTCCCAAGAACGGTTCTCCGCGATTACCGGCGCCTGCATGCTTTGGAGGACAAAGGACGTTGCCAAGCTCAGAGGGTTCGATCCGTTTTTCGTCAACGGAATGGAAGATATCGATTTGTGCCTGAAGGCCCTCCGGGAGCTTGGGGGATACTTTGCGGTGGAACCCTCGTCGCAGGTTACGCACTATGAGAGCAAGACGCCCGGCCGTGGTCTGAACATTAACACGAACCGTCAAGCGTTCATGCAGCGATGGAATGGGTTGCTGCCAGCCCCTGAGACCGACAAGTATGCTCGCGCGGGCTTCCGACTCGCACACGTGGGCGGGGACAATAACCTTATTCCAGCTCCTCGGCCAGTTGTTGTACGTTCGCCCGAAGCGCTACAGCAACGATGGGGTATCCGGTACTCGTCAACGGGTGGCCACTATGGAGACCGGTGGGGTGATACGTATTACGTCGGTTCGTTGGCGGATTCGCTTCGGCGACTTGATCGCGAGGTTGTCGGATACCGCCACGGCCACAATGTGGATAGAAGTCAGGCATTTGATGACGTAAACCTCGTTGTGCGAGGTCTCGACAAGATCAATCCGATTCCGGGCGCTGTGAATGTGCTGTGGGTCATCAGTCACCCCGAGAACGTAACGGTCGACGAGTTGCGCGCTTTCGATCTCGTTTACGCCTCGTCTCTTTCCTGGGCATCCGAGATGTCAGTTCTTAGCGGTCGAGAAGTGAAGCCACTGCTGCAAGCCACAGACGTTACCCGGTTCCATCTATCCCCCGCATCGACGGAGAACCGACGGCGTCCGACTACCTTCGTGGGAGGAAACACCCACAATCGGAATCGCCCGGTCATCGCCGATGCGCTCCGAGCGGGCATTGACCTGACGATTGTTGGGCACGGCTGGGAGGATGTGATCGAACCGCGCATGCACGAGGCTGACCGAATTAGGAATGAAGACTTAGGCGATTTCTACCGGTCTTCAAGGCGAGTGCTGGCAGATCACTGGCCCGACATGGCAGAGATGGGGTTCATTCAAAACCGAATCTTCGATGCCGTGGCCTGCGGAACACCCGTTGTAAGTGACGCAGTATCCGGGCTAGGGGACGTGTTCGGTAGCATGGTTCAGGTTTACGGGTCAGTCGATGAACTCCGGTGGCTGTGCAGCCCCGATGGGCTTTCCGCGTTCGGCAGCGCCGAGGAACGCTTTGCTCAGGCTCAGGAGGTAATGGAGAAACACTCGTTCGATGCGCGCGCCAAGACGCTCATCACGGATGTTGAGGAATGGCAAACTTCCCGTCTGGCCTTGGGCCGGCTGTCTGAAGAACGTCTAAACCTTTCGAATGCGGATCGATAAGCATGCTGTAGTTGTAATTCTCGCGGAGGCTGGATCCTGCATTTGGAAGACGTGATTCCTTATGCAGGGCTCGCTTCAATGGCATCTAATTGCTTTGGCTAAGTAGAATCCGCTCCTTCGTCATCTCCATCATTCAATCTCCCACCCTGGAATCAGTGTCCTTTGACTATGACTTTGCCAACCACTTCTCTTGCCACTGTCACCTTTGAAGGTGATCTTCGGCTCACGGTACTCCAAGCGCTGTCCATCGACAGGCTCTTTAATTTGGGCGGAGTCACTGAATATGTTGTCGTCCTTAATGGAGCCGGCAATGCTTTGCTCGAAGCCGAGTTCCGGAAACATCTAGAAGGACGGATCAGCGCAGAGTTAAGGGACAGGCTGCGTGTCATCACGACCCCTGACCTACCCCGGGGTGGGGACGGTAGCGGCTGGTACGGACAGCAAACCATTAAACTTGCGCTTTGCGACGTTGTTGCATCGGACGCTTATCTAATGTTGGATGCAAAGAATCATTTCATCCGCCCGTCCAGCATTGACGATTTTTTCCATGACGGAAAACCCATCACCCAACTTACCGCCACTACTCCGAACTGGACTAAGTACGTTCGCGCATCGCTCATGGCTTTGGACGTATTTACCGAAGACAGACTGTCAAAAATGATGCCAACTGTGACCCCGTACCTGATGCTCACTAATGAGGTTGCGAATACGGTGAGCCGACTTGAGCAGCGGTTCGGCCTGCCACTCGATAGAGCGATCCGTAAGACCGGAGGTGCGACAGAATTCTTCCTCTATTACGCTCATCTGGCCTCCACATATGATGAAATTCCATACGCTAACCGGCCCAGCCTCACTCGAACTTTGTTCACCCAATGGCCCCAGGACCATGGTAGGGCGCTTGAGATGATCGCGGACGCGGTCGAGCAAAACGTCCCCATGTTCGGTCTTCATCGGAACCGACTCCCCCAACTTTCGCGGTCCCAAATGGATGCCATCAAACAGATGTGGGGGCGGCACTTGTTGAAGGAATGGGAAGACGCCGACTGGTTCTTCGCTTATTAGGTGTACCGCCCAGGCAGGTTGGTTAAGCGGCTGATAAGCGCGTGGCCTCCGATTGCGCTGTGGTGCCCGTGGACCCTTCTATGTCTGTCATGCCGCGCTTATCATTTCGGATGAGGCCTTGCGCTCCGCTGGACGCGGCGCGCCATTTAGCGTTTAGTGCGGCGGCTGTATTCCTGGTCCGTACGACCTTAAGCGCGTCGCTTTTCCACGTACTTGCGGGTGTCGGCATCGTGGGTCGTCCTCGTTTCGCCGACCATGTGCAGTCCACTATTCAGTGCCCTGTCGCCGCGCCGGTTCAGCCGATACTGGACCGTGTTCCCGGACGAGGCTGGGATGGGGTTCACCCCAGCCAGAGAGGCGAATGCCGACTCGTTACGCTGCCTTCGTGCGACCACGCTGTTAGACACTTCGCGCCGCCGATCGCCCCGAACGCTTTCTCTTCCAGCAAGGGTGCTGGGTCGCTGACTTTGACCAGCTCATCCAGCTGCGTCTCTTGGGCCGTGAGCTACTCGTCGAGCTCGAGGATGTCTCCAGCCTGACGAATGGCCTCGGCCCGGGCGAAGGACAGGGACAGCCCTTCCTCTCGGGGGCGCCACCGCGAGACCGCCGAGATCTGGGAGGGGTGAGGGATCTGCGGCATCCATCCCCAGGTTGTTGCTGCGTACCAGGGCGTTAAGGGCGTTGACCGACCGTGTGCGGTCGGTGCTCATGGCGCCGCGAGCGGTCGTCGATATTCTCACGGCTTGGCGTATCCCGTCATTGGGCCTGGGCAGGCGCAGTTTTGGGACGGGCAGCGGCAGAGTTGCGGCAGCGATCTGGACGGCGTCCCGGCGTCAGTTTTCCCACGCAGCGACGGTTCTTGGCGCCCATGTTTGGCGCCTCGGCCACCGGATAGCCATTGGAAGCCACCGTGCTGGCCAGGATCGCTTCGTAAGTTGCCGCACCTTCGATTGCTCAGAGGGTGTCGGCATCCGTGCCGGTGCAGCGGGCTACCCAGTTGGTGGCCCGGTCTATTCCGGCCGCACTGGTGGAAAAGCCCGGGTTTGAAGGCCCAGCCGTCGGCAAGGGTGCGGTGGAAGCGCTCGATCTTTCCGTTCGTCTGGGGCCGGTAGGGCCAGGTCTTCTTTGTCTTGATGCTCACCTCACGGAAGGTCTCGCGAGAGAGGTGGGACTTGTAGGCTGACCGTTGTCGGAGAGAACCCGCTCGACGGTGACGCCGCGGGCGGCTGACAGGACACAGCCCGCCTGAGCACCTCAACTGCGGTCGCGGCGGTTTCGTCGCCGTGAATTTCGGTGTAGGCGACCCTGGAATGGACGTCGACGACGATGTGCATATAGGAGGCGCCGTCCAGCGGTCGCGATGTCCGCTGCGCCCTTTGTCCGGGGTTTCTGCCTGGTTCCGGCCTCCCTGCTGCCTCCCGACGTAGCGCCGGCCGCCACCGTCGGGGATGCTGCCGAGCTTCTTCACATCGACGTGGATCATCGCTCCAGGAGTCTCGCGCTTGTACTGCCCAGGGACGTTGGTTCGGTGAATGTGATGACTCGCTGGAGTCGTTGACCCAAGGGCGAGGACCTCCGGTTGCACAGTGGAGTTGCTTAGACAACCGCTGCAGCGACCAGGAGGTCCTCAATGTCTCACGCTAATGCCGCTTTGACTCCACGCCAACGTTTGCGCGTCGCGCGTCTCGTCGTAGATCACGGCTGGCCGGTGTCCCGGGCTGCCGAACAGTTCAACTGCGCCTGGCCCACGGCCAAACGGTGGGCGACCCGCTACGACGCGATGGGTCAGGCGGGTATGGCTGACAGATCCTCCCGCCCGCACCGGGTGGCGAACCGGACGCCGCAGCAGCTGGTGCGCAAGGTCGTGCATCTGCGCTGGAAGCAGCGTCTGGGCCCGGTCGCGATCGGCGCGAAGCTGGCCATGCCGGCCTCGACCGTGCACGCGATTCTGGTCCGGTGCCGGCTGAACCGGCTGCATCACGTGGACAAGCGCACCGGGGAGGTCATCCGCCGCTACGAGCATGAGACTCCTGGAGCCATGATTCACGTCGACGTGAAGAAGCTAGGGAACATCCCCGACGGCGGCGGCTGGCGCTATGTCGGCCGGCAACAAGGCGGCATGAACCGGGCAGGAACCCCGGACAAGGCGCGCAGCAGACATCGTGGCCCGCTGATCGGCATCGCCTACGTGCACACCGTCATCGACGACCACTCCCGGGTCGCCTACGCCGAAATCCACAGCGACGAAACAGCAGCCACCGCAGTCGGAGTGCTCAGGCGGGCCGTGTCCTGGTTTGCCGCCCGCGGCGTCACCGTCGAGCGGGTCCTCTCCGACAACGGCTCAGCCTACAAATCCTACCTCTGGCGGGACACCTGCCGGGAGCTGAACATCGAGGCGAAGAAGACCAGGCCCTACCGCCCCCAGACCAACGGCAAGATCGAACGCTTCCACCGCACCCTGGCCGACGGGTGGGCATTCAAACGCTTCTACGCCACGGAATCAGCCCGCAGAAACGCCCTCCCGGCATGGCTGCACCACTACAATCACCACAGGCCCCACACCGCAATCGGTGGCCAGCCGCCCATCAGCCGCCTAACCAACCTCCCCGGGCAGTACATCGGACGGCTATTTCCTGCGGTGCTCGACAAAGCTCTCAGATTTCCATGAGGCACCCAACCAGAACAAAGTTCGGCCCCCGAAGTGAAGGCCCGGGGCGAAGCACATGAAGCCACGCTGTCGCGGCTGGTGAGTCTCGATTAATCGAGACTGATACCACGCTCGCTTGCCAGTTGTTCCACTTCGATGTCAACGAACTTCTGATCGTCCTCGATCAGGTCCTCATACCGGGCGTTGCTGGCCATCACCTCTTGGCGGAGCGCGTCGACAACGGGGTGTCCGGCGGCGTTTTGGTCGATGATTCTCCGGATTTGTTGTAGCGAAAGGTCGAGAGCGTCGGCGATGTCTTGGAGGGATTCTCCGGCATCCGCGGCCGCTAGGACCGCCGCGTCGCGGCTCTTGGTTGCGATCTCCTGGGCGGCGTTTGCCGCCGTCAAGGAGGCTTGACCGATCTTGGCGGCATTGAGGGCATCTTCGGCTGTCATCGGCCCACCCTAGGTATCCTGCATGTTTCAAGTCAAATGAGTGGTCGCAGCTCGCGCTACAGGATAAACCCTTGCATTCGAGGGGGCGCCGATGAAAACCCAGCATGATTGATGGCGACCCCGCCTAGGTGGCCTTGCGTCCCCACTCGGAGCCTTTCATCGCCGTGTTGTATCTGGTGTTCGGGGCCGGTTGTAGGTCCGCGCCGCGCATGCGGACGCTGTCCGGGCGCTGCAGAACCAGGTGACTGCAATCACCACCGACCGGAAGAACTGGCAGTCCGCGGCGAATGTGGCCAACCTGACCAGGGCGGACCGAACCAAAACCCGCGTCGCCCTGATCGAGACCGGCCGGTTCTCCACTCACGTCATGTCCGCCCTGCAGGAGAACGCAGGAGGTGCGAATGAAGCTGTTCCAGCGCCAGCGCACTAACCGGCCCCAACTTCTCCGGCTCGAGCCCGTGGATCACTCGCTCGCCGCAGCCGCGATTGACCACGCCGTGGAGACCTACCAAACCGCACAGACCCAAGCCACCGAGGGCCGGCAGGGTGTCGCCGAACTCCGACAGGGAGTCAACCTGCGCAACGGGTTCGCGCCGGGCATCGAAAAATCCTTGCACCAACGATGCCTGGGGAGGCCAGCGTGACAGCCATCCGCATCGGCTACCTCCGCCGCGTCCGTGTGCACCTGACTGCCATTCATCTACGGGGTCATTGCCCCGGACTGATGGCGGTCTCGCGCCGGTCGGGCCTGATGATGCTGCTGGGATCTCTCGCGTCACTGTTCGTCTTGCTCATCACCACAGGAATTTTCGGAGAATAGCCGCTCCAGGAGCTGGTCCGCGCCTTCATCTGCGGTGGGTCCTCATCGCGGGCGTCCGACTCGTGGCCCTGTTCTTGCAGCTGCACTTCGGCGCCGACTGGGCCAAGAACCATGGGGAAAAATCGTGATCGACATCCTTGCGGCGCTGACTGAATAGATGCCACAGGTTCAGGGTCGGGTACATCAACGAGGACTGGAACCTGGAGAACCGGGGCGTCGGGGCCCAGTGCTGGGACGTTGCGGCCAACTGGTCCCCCGACCTTGGGCTGCCCAAGATCGGCACCGGCGGCAGGGGTCGGTGGCCCGGGTGGGCGGGGGTGATGCGGTCCCGCAGTCCGCGGAGATCGCCGCCGCCTATCACCGCTGTCATCGTCGCGGGCTGGTACGCGTTCTGGTGTGGCTGCAGCCCACCTGCCGCACCGTCCTCGGTTCCGCACGGGTCCCGCTTATCCCGGAAAGCACGTGTCACGCAACTAGGTCCAGAACGTCAATCCTGAGCAGCACCTGACGACCGGAGCCGGTGAACACGCCCGCGAGTATGCACCCGCCCCCATCCTCTCCGGAGGATGGGGGCGTTTCGTGCGTTGCGGTAACATTGGCCGTTCAGCGTTACCACCCCCCACAAAAAATCAGGAAAGTCCACGATGCCTAACGAAGTCGCGCTTCCGCATGCCCAAGATTCTCTATTGGGCTCCGGCCGTCGAACAGTGAGGTCCTGGTGGTACCGGCCTCAGAGCCTGGCCAACCCGTACAACATCGGCGATGAGACGACCTCATTCGTGCTCGACAAGCTGTTCGACATCACAGCCGAAAGAGTAGAACTGCCACAGGGGCAAATTGTCGGCGCAGGAAGTATCCTCCAGAACGCCTGGAACCAGAAGTCCGCGGGAATCTCACACGTTGTTGGCGCAGGCTTTGTTATGCCCCAACTACACCGACAAATTCCCCCACACCTAGCTATACACTCTGTCCGCGGGTATTTGACTAGAGAATCCATCGACACCGCGAACAAGTCCGCGATCAGTGTGGGCGATCCGGGGCTGCTCGTTTCCGAGTTTGCGCCGAAGAAGCCACGCCGCCCAAAGTTTTCATACGGAATCATCCCGCACATCTCCGCCCTGGTCGCGAACGAGTGGACGTCCAGCAATGATCATCTCCCGAACTCGGTGAAGATCGACGTTCGGACGTTGGACATCGTAGCTTTTATTCGGGCAATGCAGGACTGCGAGATCATTGTCAGCCAGTCGTTGCACGGCCTGATTTTTGCGGATGCTTTGGGGATCCCGAACACTTGGGTCGGCGACTGGGATTCGCCCGTCCGCGGTGGCAACAATTACAAGTTCTTCGATTACTTCAGTTCTGTCGGCCGGCCCCACTACCTGATGTCAGAGCCAGGTGTGGCACTGTCCGAGACGTCCGTTCTGACGAATCTCCACGAGCCGGACTCCCAACGCATCGGGCGCGTACAAGCCGACATCCTCGAAGCGTTCGACGCCGCCCTAACGCAGATTGGGGAAGATCCAGCCAATGAACGTTGACCGCACAGACGTTCCCCAGATCAGTGCCCTGCAAGTGGCGGCGCAGTCCCTGCACCCACTGGCCGACGAAACAGATCGACTGTTCGTGGTTCGCTACCCCCCTGGGGGAAACGAGGTGTCTTTATCGGGGCTAAAGAAACTTCAGAACGCCTTGAACTCCCGTGACTCACCGGCCTTGGTCCATGAGCTACGTGACACGTACATCCAGACCACGCATTGGATGGCAAGCGTTGATGGGAATCTCGTCACGGACACGCGATACTTGATTCACGATAAGTACCTCGGACGAAACTTCGACATGATCAAACCGGAAGATTCGGCGCCCCTGGACCCCATGCGCGTATGGATTCTGGGGGCGAACTACGCGCCAGGTAACTACTGGCATTGGCACGCTCAGTCACTGCCGGCGATT
Source organism: Arthrobacter sp. 10N44_2 (assembly GCF_056394385.1). NCBI lineage: Bacteria > Bacillati > Actinomycetota > Actinomycetes > Micrococcales > Micrococcaceae > Arthrobacter > Arthrobacter sp. 10N44_2. The sequence continues at coordinate 20,892 of NZ_JBFTHT010000031.1, forward strand.
GTTCACGCTGTCGAAACAATTCCGGCCTGCGACTTCTCAAGAATCTCTGTCTTGACTGGCCCTCTTACGGACTGGCAGCGCGCCGGTCTTGCTGCCTTGGGGTTCGGGCCCGAGCAAATCACCGAGATGACATGGGGGAAGACAGTCCACGCCGCCAGTATTCTGTACAGCGATCTTCTGAGTTCACGGCAAGTTTTCGCCCGAAATCATGCAAGGAGACAAACGGCCGAAACCCTTCGTCGCGTAGCGCGGAAAAGCCTCCCGCACCTGGACAGGAAAACCGGCCGAAGGCTGTACATTTCCCGCGGTGACACCACGCGTCGCCCCCTGCTAAACGAAGCGCAGCTCTCCGGCGAAATGGGAAAGCTCGGCTTCACTCCCATCACCAACTCAGGGATGTCCCTTCTTGAGCAAATCCGCATGTACGAGGCCGCCGACATCGTAGTCGCCCCTCACGGCGCCGGATCAACGAACATGCTCTACATGCGGCCCGGCAGCGCGTTCGTTGAGTTCCAGCAGGCGAGCCACGTAAACGCCGGCCCTCTGTCCCTGGGTAAGTGCGCTGGCCTAATTCCATACGCGGACGTCTTGCCGGACGACGGGCTCGGCCAAGCAACCGAGGGCTGGTCCGTGGACGTGCCGCGAGCGGTTGCCCTGGCCGAGATGGCCTTAGACCGTCAAAGCTGACGGCACCGAACGCTAGTCGATATGAGGTAGCCGGGTTTTTCGGGCTGGAACCTCCTTTTCAAAGCGGGACGTGGGTTGCCTGCCAGACTTGGCGGACAGGTAGAGCCACATTTGAAATTGGAGGTTCCAGCTATGTTCGAGCGTACAAGCGTCGGCCTGGATGTCC
>NZ_JBFTHT010000032.1:0-19587 GCF_056394385.1 Arthrobacter sp. 10N44_2
AACGCCCGGTCCCATCCCGAACCCGGAAGCTAAGACCCACAGCGCCGATGGTACTGCACCCGGGAGGGTGTGGGAGAGTAGGTCACCGCCGGAACACCATTAACGGTCGAGGACCCCCACCACCAGGTGGGGGTCCTCCCGCATTTAACGACCCATACGAAATACTCAAGCCGAAACCCCATGCGGGCCCGGTTGGGCGGCGCGGGTAGAGTTGTTGCCCATGGATAACCTCTTCAGCCATGCTCCCGTTGACCCTTCTGATGGCCCCGAGCCGGAGGTAGCAGACGGCCTGGAGCCGGTTGTCTACACGGTGGTGGTACCCGGCGCCGTCGCCCGGGCCTTTGTGGGATTCACCGAACATACGCACCTCTGGTGGCCGCTGGAGGACCACAGCGTCTATGGCGCCGGCTCCTACGTGGAGTTCGAGGAGAGCCTCATCATGGAGACCGCTGATGATGGCCGGACAGCCGTGTGGGGATCCATTGACGACTGGCAGCCGCCGTTGTCCTTCCATGCCAGCTGGCACCCTGGGACCACTGCCATATGGTCCACTGAGCTCCGGGTGGCCTTCAAAGCGGTCGGCGAGGGAACAGAGCTCCGCCTGGTTCACAGCGGTTGGGAAGGCGCCGAGGATCCCGCGGCCGCCCGGGCAGACTACGCGGCCGGCTGGCCCGGCGTCCTGGACCGTTTTGTTCGCTTCATGGGCGGCGCCGGCGCCTGAGCTTGCTTGGCCTGTGGGCCGGATCGAGGCGTTGCTTCCCAGTTGCTCGGAGGACTGGGGCGGAGAACCCGTGGGGCCTCCCCGGCTTTCCGGGCCGTTCTGGGCAGACGGCCAGGCAATGGAGCGAGGAACTGGGCAGGAACGCCGCCACGGCGAAAATAGCCGGAGACTAGCGGATCTGTCCTTGGTCAAGGGGCGGAACAGCGGTGCTGGACCGGATGACAAAGCGCGTAGGGTATTCGGTGTGCGGGGCCGCCGCGTCTCCGGCGCCGTCGAGCCTGGCCAACAAGCGCCGCACGGCCAGCGCGCCCTGGCCCCGCGCGTCTTGATCGAACGTGGTCAGCCCGAAGACCTCACCAAGTTCATGGCCGTCGATGCCGATGACGGAGAGGTCCTGCGGCACCCGCAGGCCGAAATCCCGGGCAGCGAGGATCGTCCCAATCGCCATCTCGTCGGAGGCGGCAAAGACGGCCGTGGGGCGCTCCGGTGAGGTGCCGAGCAGCGTACGGGCGTTGGCATAGGCGCCCTGGATCGTGAAATCGGCGGAGATCTGCCACTCCGGCCGGACCTTCAGCCCGGCGTCGCGCATGGCTTTCTTGAAGCCCGCCTGGCGTGTCCCGGGAAGGCGGAAATCCTGGTCGTAGGCGGCATCGCCGGTCATATGGGCGATTTTGCTGTGGCCGAGCTGGATCAGGTGGCGGGCTGCGGCCTCCGCGATGCCGGAATCATCGATGCGGATGGTCGACGCGCCAGGCAACGGGCCGCCGATCCCGACGATCGGACGGTGGATGGCCAGCAGCTGGTCGATCTCGGCCTCGGAGAGCTCCAAGGACACTGCGATCACAGCATCCACGCGTTTGCGCAGCAGGAAGTCGTTCAGAACACTGTGGCGGCGCTCCCGGCCCTCGCTGACGTTGTACAGCGTGAGGTCGTAGCCGGCGTCCAGCAGGGTGGCAGAGACACCTTCGACCACCGAGGAAAAAAACCACCGGTGGACCGAGGGGACAACAAGGCCGACATTGTGATTGCGCCCGGAGGCCAGGCTGGAAGCGTGGTAGGACAGGACGAAGCCAAGCTCAGCGGCGGCGGTCTGGGCGCGTTCCCGGCTTCGCGGGGAAACGTTGCCTTTGCCGCTCAAGGCGCGCGAAACGGTGGCGATGGAGAGGCCGGCCCGTTCCGCGACGTCCTTGATGCCGGGCATGCCTAGCCCTCCGTGTCCTCGATGTAGATTTCCAGCCAAACAGTTTCACCTGAGCTTAACGGATCGCCGGCGCTGTCCATGCCCCCAACGTCGTAGCCGGCCTCCGGTGACGTTGAGCTGCGCAGCAGCACCCGCCCGGCGGGCAGTTCCAAGGGCTCGGACCCCACATTCAGCAGCACCAGCGTGGAGCCGTTGAGGAAGGCAAGGCTCGTGTCCGTGCACAGGTCCTCGTACCAGGACAGTGAGCCGCGGCCCAGGTCCAGCCGGCGGCGGAGCTCCAGCATGCGCTTGTAGAGGCTCAGGTGCGACGTCGGCGAAGCGGCCTGCACATCCCGCGCCAGCCGGGCGAAGCTTTCCGGCTGCGGCAGCCACGGGTCCTGCCCGTCGCCAAATCCTGCGTGTAGTTCTCCGGCCCGCCAGGGCAGCGGGACGCGGCAGCCGTCGCGGCCCAGCCGTGCGCCGCCGGTGCGGGCAAAAGTGGGGTCCTGGCGCCGGGTGTCCGGGATGTCGATCCCGTCCGGAAGGCCGAGTTCTTCGCCCTGGTAGAGGTAAGCCCCGCCGGGCAGCCCGAGCATGAACAGGGACGCCGCTGCCGCGCGGGACCGTCCGAGGTCCTCGTCCGGCTGCGGATCCCAGGTGCCGATTCCGTCACCGTCGCGCGGCGCCTGCCCGTTGTATCCGAAGCGGGTGGCGTGGCGGACGACGTCGTGGTTGGAGAGCACCCACGTGCTGGGGGCGGCGACGGCGTCCAGCGACGTCAGTGACTCGGTGATGACGTGGCGCATGCGATGCACGTCCAGGCCCGCGTGGAGGTAGGGGAAGTTGAAGGTCTGATGCATTTCGTCCGGGCGCACCCAGTCGGCGAGCCGGGGGAGCGGGTCAACGTTCGCTTCGGCGCAGAGGATCCGGTCGGGGCCGTACTCGGCGAGAATCAGCCGCCACTGGCGGTAGATGTCGTGGAGGGCAGGCTGGCCAAACATCGGAGCGTCGCGTCCGGGGAAGCCGTCAGAGCTGCTGCCGTCGGCGCGGCCGCCCCACTCCGGCAGGCCGGTGGCCTTCACGAGGGCGTGCGCCACGTCCACCCGGAAACCGGAGACGCCGCGGTCCAGCCAGAAGCGCAGGACCCGCTCGAATTCCACGTGGACGGCGCGGTTGTCCCAGTTGAAGTCCGGCTGGGAGGAGTCGAAGAGGTGCAGGTACCACTGGCCCGGGGTCCCGTCGGGTTCGGTGATCCGGGTCCACGCTGACCCGCCGAAGTGGGACTGCCAGTTGTTCGGCGGTTCTTCGCCGAAGGTTCCCTTGCCGTCGCGGAAGATGAACATGTCCCGCTCCGGGCTGCCGGCGGGAGCGGCCAGGGCGGCCTGGAAGGCCGCGTGCTGGTCCGAGCAGTGGTTGGGCACGAGGTCAACGATCATCCGCAGTCCCAACCGCGCGGCCTCGGCAATCATGGCGTCGAAGTCGTTCAGCGTGCCGAACAGGGGGTCGACGTCGCAGTAATCGCTCACGTCGTAGCCGGCGTCGCGCTGCGGAGACCGGTAGAACGGCGAAAGCCAGACGGCGTCGATGTCCAGGTCGGCGAGCCGGGGAAGCCCGGCGGTGATTCCGGCGAGGTCGCCGATGCCGTCGCCGTTCAGGTCCCGGAACGAGCGAGGGTAGACCTGGTAGATGACGGCGGACCGCCACCATCCCGGGATGTGGTCTGCGGCGTGCACCGGGGTCAGCGGGCCCGTCAGGGGGCCGGCCTGCGCGGCGGGGGAGAGGAGAACTGAATCAACGGACATGACGGTAATCGTAAGTCCCACACCGGGAAAATGAAAACGCTTCCAGTCACATTCGAATCGGGCAGTTTCGGCCAGTCGTTGGACTGTCCCCGGCCCGGCGTCCGGCCAGCCAGCGGAGCCCCTCGCCCCGGGCCGGTGCGGTGACTTTTCAAAGTGGCACCTAGCGTGTACTTTGGAAGCGCTTGCAGTTGTGAGCCACATCACCGACGATGCCACGGGGCTCTGGAACGGACTTCCAGGGCCTTACGCGTGGATGCAGGGATTTATGAAAGGGACACCAATGAAGGTGCAGAACACCCTCACGAACGGAACCAGCCGCCGCGTATTCACCGCGGGCGCCATTTCCGTAGTGGCCGCGCTGGCCCTCAGCGCGTGCGGCGGCGCCGCAGCCACCGCACCGGCGACCGCGACGGCCAAGCCTGACCTGAAGGCCTCCGGCGCCAGCACGATCACCATGTGGGTCGATGCCGAGCGCGCGCCCGCGCTGAAGGACATCACGGCCAAGTTCCAGACCGATACCGGCATCGCGGTCAAGCTCGTCGTCAAGGACTTCGCCGCTGTCCGCGACGACTTCATCACCCAGGTCCCGACCGGCAAGGGCCCGGACCTGATCGTTGGCCCGCACGACTGGGTCGGCAAGTTCGTCCAGAACGGCGTGATCGCTCCGGTGGAGCTCGGGGACAAGAAGTCCGAGTTCCAGGACTCCTCCATCAAGGCCATGACCTACAACGGCTCCGTCTACGGCGTCCCGTACGCGATCGAGAACATCGCCCTGCTCCGCAACACGGACCTCGTTGCCCAGAGCGCCAAGACCCTGGACGAGGTCGTCGCCAACGGCAAGAAAGCCGTGGCCGACGGCAAGGCGAAGTTCCCGTTCCTCGTGGGCATGGACCCGAAGCAGGGCGATCCGTACCACCTCTACCCGCTGCAGGCCTCCATGGGCTCGCAGGTCTTCGGCAAGGCAGCCGACGGCGGCTACGACCCGAAGCAGCTCCTGATCGGCGACGCCTCCGGCGTCGAGTTCGCCAAGAAGCTGGCCGCCTGGGGCGACAAGGGCGAAAAGATCATCAACTCCAACATCACCGGTGACATCGCCAAGGAGAAGTTCCTGGCCGGAGAGTCCCCGTACTACCTGACCGGCCCGTGGAACGTGCCGGACGTGCAGAAGAAGGGCATCAAGTTCGCTGTCGACGAGCTGCCGACCACCGGCGACCAGCCGGCCCAGCCGTTCATCGGCGTCAACGGCTTCTTCATCAGCGCCAAGAGCGCCAACGCCCTGGCCACCAACGAGTTCGTCACCAACTACCTGACCTCCGGGGCCGCCCAGGACTCCATGTACAAGGCCGGCGGCCGCCCGCCGGCACTGAAGGCCTCCTTCGAGAAGGCAGCAAGCGACCCGGTTGTCGCCGCCTTCGGCAAGATCGGCGCCAACGGCGTCCCGATGCCGGCCATCCCGGAAATGAGTGCCGTCTGGGCCGACTGGGGAGCCACCGAGCTCGCCCTCATCAAGGGCCAGGGCGATCCCGCCGCTGACTGGGCCAAGATGGCCGCCAGCATCAAGAGCAAGATCAAGGGTTAGTCCCCGCGCCGGTTCCTGACGCTTCCCCAAGCGCCAGTAACCGGCGGCACCGGGCCGGGCGTCCGTGAGGCCGCCCGGCCCGTTCCTGCATCACCCCAGCTTCTCCCAAGGACTGTAGACAGCCATGTCAGATACCGAACTCCGCGAGGACATAGACCCCGCACTGTCGTTCGCCCCGGACGCCGCCCCCACAACCTCAGCCCGGCGGGCTGGCAGCGCCCACCCACGCCGGAGCGGCCCCGAGGGGGTGAAGGGAACCATCGCCAAGATCGTGCTGCTGGGCCTCGTGGACGCCCTCGCTGTCTACATCCTGATGATGCTTTTCCTGAGCCAGTCCTGGCTGGCGTTGGGAGTCTCCGCCGCCGTCGTGCTGGTGATCAACTGGATCTACCTGCGCAAGGGCGGCCTGCCCGCCAAGTACCTGGCCCCGGGCGTGCTCTTCCTGCTCGTATTCCAGGTCTTCGTGGTGATGTTTAGCGGTTACATCGCGTTCACCAACTACGGCGACGGCCACAACAGCACCAAGGGTGACGCGATCGCCGCCATCCAGCTCACCGCGCAGAAGCGGGTGCCCGAGTCGCCGGCCTACAAGGCCGCCGTGCTCACCAAGGACAACTCCTTCTACCTTCTCTTCACCGACCCGCAGGGCAAGGTCTCGCTCGGTAACACCGAGGCGCCGCTCGCGGAGGCCCCCGGCGCCGGCAAGGACTCGACCGGGAAGGCCAACGCCCTGGCCGGCTACCGAACCCTGAACTTCCAGGAGATCGTTGCCAACCAGCAGAGCATCCTGGACATCACCGTCCCGGTCTCCGCCAACCCGGCCGACGGCACCCTGCGCACCGCGGACGGCAGCAACGCCTACCAGTTCAAGCCGTCGCTGAAGTACGACGCCGCTGCCGACACCTTCACGGACACCGCCTCCGGTGCCGTCTACCGCGACAACGGCAAGGGCGCCTTCGCGGCAGGCAACGGCGAGACGCTCTCCACCGGCTGGAAGATCGACGTCGGGATGGAAAACTTCGCCCGCGCCTTCACCGACCCCAGCCTGCGCGGCCCGCTGCTCGGCGTTATCCTCTGGACCTTCACCTTCGCCCTGGCTTCCGTCGCTCTGACCTTTGCGCTGGGGCTGTTCCTGGCCATCACCTTCAACCGCGAGGACCTCAGGGGCAAGAAGGTCTACCGGATCCTGATGATCCTGCCGTACGCCTTCCCCGCCTTCCTCACCGGCCTGGTCTGGTCCGGCATCCTCAACCCGGAATTCGGGTGGCTCAACCAGAACTTGTTCGGCGGGGCATCCATCGGCTGGCTCACCGACCCGTTCCTGGCCAAGATCAGCGTGCTGGTGGTCAACCTCTGGCTGGGGTTCCCCTACATGTTCCTGGTCTGCACCGGCGCGCTGCAGTCGCTGCCCAGCGAGCTGGACGAGGCCGCCCGGATGGACGGTGCCGGCCCGTGGCGGGTGTTCCGCTCCATCAAGCTCCCGCTGCTGCTGGTCTCGATCGCGCCGTTGCTGATCTCCTCCTTCGCCTTCAACTTCAACAACTTCAACGTGATCTTCATGCTCACCGGCGGCGGACCCCGCTTCGAGGACACCAACCGGGACATCGGAGCCACCGACATCCTGATCACACTGGTGTACAAGGTGGCATTCGGGCAGGGCACTGGCCGTGACTACGGCCTCGCCAGCGCACTGGCGATCATCATCTTCATCATCGTGGCCACTGTCTCGGCCATCAGTTTCAAGCAGACCAAGGCACTCGAGGACGTGAACGCATGAACGGGTCAGCATCGCGCACCGCCGCTCCGGCAGAGGAAACCCGGCAGGGTGGAGGGACCGGCCCCGGCAACATCACCACCGGCCCCGGCACCATCACCACCGGTGCGACCGACGTCGAATACCTCAAGTCGCTGCAGCGCCGGCGCCCGTTCGGCGTCTGGTTCAAGGACAAAGGATGGCGCCACCTGGTGGGGTGCATCGTGACGGTCTTCGCGGTCTTCCCGCTGCTCTACGTGCTCTCCGCAGCGCTCAACTCCACCGGCACCCTGGTGGGTTCCAACGCGCTGTTCAGCAGGATCGACTTCGGCAACTTCACCGCCCTGTTCGACATGCCCTCGCGGCCCTTTGCCCGCTGGTTCGGCAACACCATGGTGGTGGGCGGCGTGACCGCCGCGGCCACCGTGTTCCTCGGTGCCATGGCGGCGTACGCCTTCTCCCGGATGCGCTTCAAGGGCCGCCGGATCGGCCTGCTGAGCCTGCTGCTGCTCCAGATGTTCCCGCAACTGCTGGCCGTCGTCGCCATCTTCCTGCTCCTGAGCGGCATCTCCGAGGTCATCCCGGCCCTCGGCCTGGGCAGCCAGCTGGGCCTGATCATGGTGTATCTGGGCGGCGCGCTGGGCGTGAACACCTACCTCATGTACGGCTTCTTCAACACCGTGCCGCAGTCCCTGGACGAGGCGGCGAAGATCGACGGCGCCAGCCACGCGCAGATCTTCTTCGGCATCATCATGCGGCTCGTCACGCCGATCCTGGCGGTGGTGGGCCTCCTGACGTTCATCGGCATCTCCGGCGAGTTCGTGATCGCCTCCGTGGTGCTCACGGACCCGGACAGCCAGACCCTCGCCGTCGGGCTGTACTCCTTCGTGGCGCAGCAGCGCTCGGAGAACTGGGGCGTCTTCGCCGCCGGCGCCGTGCTCAGCGCCATCCCGGTGATGGCCCTGTTCCTGTTCCTGCAGCGCTACATCGTCAGCGGCCTCACCGCGGGCTCGGTGAAGGGCTAGGCATGACGCTGCCAGGCAGCGCCGGCCCGCTGCCGCACCACGACGGTTCCGCACTCCACGCGCCCCGGCACGTGGAACCGGGGGCGGAAGTCCGGCTGCGGCTCCGCGTGCCGGCCGTCTGGGGGCGGCCCGCCCGGGTGTGGCTCCGGTCCATCCACGACGGGGAACCCCGCTACGATCCGGCCAGGAACCTTGGGGAAGCCGACGGGTGGGCCTGGTGGGAGGCTGCGATGGTGGTGACCAACCCGGTGGCCCGCTACCGGTTCCTGATCGAGGTAGGCCTGCGGTATTGGACCCTCAACGCGCAGGGCCTATTCAGCCGGGACGTCTCCGACTACGCCGACTTCCGCCTCACCACGTTCCGGCCCGCCCCCAAATGGCTGCGCCGGGGAACGATGTACCAGATCTTCCCGGACCGCTTCGCCCGCTCCACGCCGTCGCAGCCGGCGCCGGAACATACTTCCCCGGACGAGGCGTTCCCGGACTGGGCCGTGCCGTGCGGGTGGGACACCACCGAGGTCGAGGGCTCCGGTCCGCAGACCCCGTACCAGTACTACGGCGGCGACCTCCGGGGCATCACCGAGCGGCTGGACCACATTCAGGCGCTCGGGGCCGACGTCATCTACCTGACGCCGTTCTTCCCGGCCCGCTCCAACCACCGCTACGACGCCGCCACCTTTTCCATGGTGGACCCGCTGCTGGGCGGGGACGAGGCCTTGGTGGAACTCGTCCAGGCCGCCCACGCCCGCGGTCTGCGGGTGATGGGCGACCTCACGGCCAACCATTCCGGCGACGCCCACGAATGGTTCCAGCGCGCCCTGGCCGACCCGGCCTCCGAGGAAGCCGGGTACTACTACTTCAATGCCGACCACACGGCGTACGAGTCCTGGTATGGCGTCAGGTCGCTGCCCAAGCTCAACTGGGCCTCCCCGGGCCTGCGCGAGAAATTCGTCCTGGATGACGATTCCCCGGTGGCGCTCTGGCTCCGGCCGCCGTTCAACCTGGACGGCTGGCGGATCGACGTCGGCAACATGACCGGCAGGCTCGGCGGCACCGATCTGAACTACGACGTCGCCCGGCTGATCGCGGACCGCGTCCGTTCGATCAACCCCGAGGCGGCTCTGCTCGCCGAGGCCACGAATGACGCGGCACCCGACTTCAGCGGCGAGCACTGGCACGGTGCCATGACCTACTCCAACTTCACCCGCCCGCTGTGGTCCTGGCTCGCAGGGGACGCGGGACACGTCAATTTCTTTGGAACCCGGCTGCCCGGCCCCAACCGGACCGCCGCGGAGGACTTCCTGGCCACGCACCTGGACCTCGCTTCCGCGTTCAGCTGGGACGTCCGTCAGCAGAACATGAACGCCCTGAACAGCCACGACACCGCGCGGGCGGCCACCGTGATGATCGACGGCGGCCAGCGGCTCGGCGCGCTGCTGATGTTCACCCTGCCGGGCGTTCCCGTGGTGTTCGCCGGCGACGAGTTCGGACTCAAAGGCGACAACGGGGAGTCCTCCCGGACGCCCATGCCCTGGGACGACCCCAGCCGCATCCTCACCGACCTGACGGCGGACTACGCAGCCCTCACCGCGCTGCGCCGGGACCAGCCCGCACTGACGGGCGGCGGCGTGCGCTGGCTGTACGCACGCGGGGACGTCCTGGCGTTCGTGCGTGAAACAGGGCAGAGCGCAGTGCTCGTGGTGGTGGCCCGGGCCGGGGCGGAGGCGGAACTGGCTCCCGGAACACTCTCAGGGGCCCAGTTCGCGGCCCTGTCCGGGCGGCCTGCCTACGCGGCGGGCGAGGTCATGGTGGAACTGCGGCGGGAGCCGCGCGGGGCGCCGGGCGGGGCGCCGGAGCCATCGCCGGACGCGTCTGCCGGGAAGATCAGGGCGGATGAGGCCGCCCGATCCGCCCTGATCCGCACCCGAGGTCCGGCCGCTGCCGCATGGGTGCTGCCCGGGACCCGGCTGCCGCTCCCGCAGTCTTAGACTGGGAACCGGATTCGACCGAACTGGAGACCGCATGCGCAGCATCATCGACGAGCTGACCACCGCCCTGGGCGCGGCGAAAATTGCCGTGGACGCGACCACCCTGGCCGCCTATGCCGTGGACCAGGCTCCCGTCCTGGATTATCAGCTCCCGCAGGCGGTGGTCCGCGCCGAATCGGTGGCCGACGTGCAGGCTACTGTGCGTGCCTGCGCCGACCTTGGCGTCGCGCTTGTGGCGCGCGGGGCCGGTACCGGGGTCTCCGGGGGCGCCCACGCGAGCGCGGGCTGCGTGGTGCTCACGCTCGAGGGGATGAACCGCATCCTGGACCTCAACCCGGACGACGAGACCGCCGTCGTGGAACCCGGCGTCATTAACGCCGACCTGAATGCGGCCGCCGCCGTGCACGGGCTCATGTATGCCCCGGATCCTGCAAGTTTCAAGATGTCCACCATCGGCGGCAACGTGGCCACCAACGCCGGCGGGCTGCGCTGCGCGAAGTACGGGGTGACCCGCGACTCTGTCCTGGCGCTCGACGTCGTCCTCGCGGACGGCTCCCTCATCCATACCGGCCACCAGACCTTCAAGGGCGTCGCCGGCTATGACCTCACCGGGCTGTTCGTCGGCTCGGAGGGGACCCTGGGGATCGTGGTCGGTGTCACCGTACGGCTGAAGTACCTGCCGCGCGACGTTCACACCATCGCCGCCTTCTACCCGGACTTCCGCAGCGCCGCGGCCGGGGTCCTAGCCGTGGGCAGGGCCCGCGTACAGCCGGCCATCATGGAACTGCTCGACGGCGGATCGCTCGCCCAACTCGATGACCTCCACGGCTCGGACCTGGCCGCACGCGGGGCATCCCTGCTGCTGATCCAGACCGACGGCTTCGGTGCGGCGGCGGAAGCCGCGGCCATCCGCCCGGTCCTGGTGGCGGGAGGAGCGGTGGTGACCATGGAGGCCAACGCGGAGGCAGAGGAGCTTGTCGAACTGCGCCGCAACAGCCGAGGGACCGAGGTGGACGACGAATACCGGGTGGGCGAGGACGTGGCCGTGCCGCGTTCGCGGCTGGTGGATTACGTCGCCGAGCTTGAGTCCATGGCGGCGGAACACCGGGTGCAGCTCAAAGTCGTGGCCCACGCCGGTGACGGCAACCTGCACCCCACCTTCTGGGTCGACCGGGCGGACAATGCCGTGGACCCCGATGCCATGGCCCGCCTGGGCGCCGCCCTGGACCGGTCGATTGCCGTGGCCCTGGCCATGGGCGGCACGATCACCGGCGAACACGGGATCGGGCAGTACAAGCTGCGCTGGCTTGGCCTGGAGCAGAAGGAACCCGTGCGGGAGCTGCAGCGCCGGATCAAGGAACTCTTCGATCCGGCCGGGATCCTGAACCCCGGCAAGGCGATTTAGCTCAAGGCGATTTAGCCCGGGCGTGCCACAACATGCCCGGCGCGCGGCTTAGTCGTCGGAGTCGGGGTATTCGTCTACTGAGTCGTCGGCGCCGTAGCGTGATTCCTCGGTCTCCACCTCAAGGATCTTGAGCAACCCCGTGTCCGGGTTGAGCATGATCGCGGCCTCGTCCCGCCGGTGGCGGAGTTCGTTGTCGATGTAGGACTGGACGGCCTCCGCCAGGGGGATGTGCCGGTTCTCTTTCTCGGACATGTACCAGCGGTGCTCCAGGACCTCGTGCACCGCCTCGGCCGGCTCGAGCTTGCCGGAGAGGTCGCGGGGGATGGCCCGGACGATCGGTTCGAAGATCTGGCTGACCCACAGGTGCGCGCTGTATTCCTCGTCCATGCCCGGGTTGTTGTCCGCCCGGAACGAGTCCATGTCGTTCAGGAGCCGGCGGGCCTGGTTTTCCTGGGCGTCCAGGCCGGTTAGGCGCAGCAGCCGGCGCTGGTGATGCCCGGCGTCGACGACCTTCGGCTGGAGCTGGATGGTCGAGCCGTTCTGCGTGGTCTTGATCGCGTATTCCTCGACGTCGAACCCCAGCTCGTTGAGCCGCCGGATCCGGGCGGCCACGCGCCAGCGTTCCCCGATCTCAAACGATTCCTTTGCCGTCAGCTCGGTCCACAACCGCCGGTAGCTGTCCATGATCAGCTCGCTGGTGGCCACGGGGTCCACCTTCTCCTCGATCAGGCCGCCGTCGAGGAGGTCCATGAGTTCCCCGGCGATGTTGACGCGGGCGATTTCGAGGTCGTACTCGCGCTGGCCGGTGGACAAATCCGGGTACAGTTCGCCGGTCTCGGCATCGACCAGGTAGGCGGCGAACGCGCCGGCGTCGCGGCGGAACAAGGTGTTGGAGAGCGAGACGTCGCCCCAGTAGAAGCCGATCAGGTGCAGCCGGACCAGCAGCAGGGCCTGGGCGTCGATGAGGCGGGTCAGGGTGTCCTTGCGCAGCATCTGGGAGAAGAGCGCACGGTAGGGCATGGAGAACTTCAGGTGCCGGGTGACCAGCACCGGGTTCAGCGGCCGGCCCTCCGGGGTGGTGCGTCCGGTGATGACGGCCACCGGCTCCACGCCGGGAACGTCCAGCCGGGCGAGCTTGCGCAGCATGTGGTATTCGTGGCGGGCCACGTGTTCCGAGGTTTCCTTGATGGCGATCACCGAACCGCCGAGGTGGGCGAAGCGCACGATGTGCCGGGAGATGCCGCGGGGGAGGGCTGCCAGATATTCGGCCGGCCAGTCCTCGAGGGCAATGTGCCAGGGCAGGTCCAGCAGCTCGGGCTCGGTGGCGGCGGCCGTGATGCTCAGCGAGCTGGACACCATCGCGGCCTTGTCGTCATTGGCGCTGGCGGCCTCGAACCGGGGCAGTTTCCCGATCTGACCGTAGTCGGTGGGCTCGTCGTGCCACTGGGCACTGTTTTCCTCGGTCATGGGGTTTCCTCGGTCATGAATCAATTCTTCCGTATTTGGCGGGCCGCACCTAAAGCAGGGCTGTTAACGCCCGACGGCGGCCCTCCACTGGGGAGGGCCGCCGTCTGCTGAGCCGGTGGGTGGGCCCACGCCGGCAGGGTTCCCTGACCGACGCGAAGCGAGGTTAGGGAACCGGTGGATGGGCCCACGCCGGCAGGGTTCCCCGACCGACGCGAAGCGAGGTTAGGGAGCCGGTGGGGACTAGTCGCCGAGGCGCAGGCCGGTCTTGGTGTCGAACAGGTGTACGTGGCCCGACTGGGGGCGGACCCAGATGGACTCACCCTTCATCGGGGGGCGGCGGCCGTCGACGCGGGCCACGATGTCGTGGCTCTGGCCGTCGAGCGTGGTGTGGCCGTAGACGTAAGCGTCGGCGCCGAGTTCTTCGACGACGTCGACCTCGACCTGGAGACCTTCACCCTGGGCAACAGTCTCAAGGTCTTCCGGGCGGGAACCGAGGGTCACGGTCTGGCCGTGGGCTTCCTCGAGGACGTCGCGCGGTACCGGGTAAACGGTTCCGCCGAACTGCACGCCGCCGTCGACAACGGGGAGTTCGAGCAGGTTCATGGCGGGGGAGCCGATGAAGCCGGCCACGAAGACGTTCTTGGGCTTGTCGTACAGGTTGCGCGGGGTGTCGACCTGCATCAGCAGGCCGTCCTTCAGCACGGCGACGCGGTCACCCATGGTCATGGCCTCGACCTGGTCGTGGGTCACGTAGACCGTGGTGACGCCGAGGCGGCGGGTCAGGGACGCGATCTGGGTGCGGGTCTGCACGCGCAGCTTGGCATCAAGGTTGGACAGCGGCTCATCCATGAGGAAGACCTGCGGGTTACGCACAATGGCGCGGCCCATGGCAACGCGCTGACGCTGGCCGCCGGAGAGGGCCTTCGGCTTGCGGTCCAGGTACGGTTCGAGGTCGAGCAGCTTGGCGGCCTCACGGACGCGCTCGGCGCGCTCTTCCTTGCTGACGCCGGCGATCTTCAGTGCGAAGCCCATGTTGTCCGCCACGGTCATGTGCGGGTACAGGGCATAGTTCTGGAACACCATGGCGATGTCGCGATCCTTCGGCGGGACGTCCGTGACGTCGCGGTCGCCGATGAGGATGCGGCCGGAGTTGACGTCCTCGAGACCCGCAAGCATGCGCAGGGAGGTCGACTTTCCGCAGCCGGAGGGTCCAACGAGGACCAGGAATTCGCCATCGGCGATATCAATGTTGAGCTTGTCAACAGCGGGCTTCTCGGTGCCCGGGTACAGACGTGTTGCGTTATCAAAAGTAACTGTAGCCACAGTTATCAATCCCTTCACCGGCAGGTACGTGCCGGACGATCCGTAGTGAATGGTCGTTTTATGCAGTTGTTAATTCAATTGTGGGATTTCATACGCATACTCCTCGGCCGAAGCCGAGGAGTACCCAGTGACGCCGCACGGTAGTTGTGCGCCACATCACAAACAGAGTATGTCAGATATATGCCAAATGGGTTAAAAAGTTACGGATGTCACACGTGGGGTCAGACACATGGCGCCAGAAGTGGGTATGTATGCTGTGCGCATGACGGCACTGCAGATCTATGTCAGTTTCCCCGGCACGGCGCGTGAAGCACTTGGCTTCTACGCCGACGTCTTCGGCGGAGAGCTTGCCTTGTTCACCTACGAGGAGTTCAACCGCAGCGATGGGCCGCCGGATGCCATTGCCCACGGACAGCTGAACGGCGCAGTCGCTTTGGCGGGGTCGGATGCGGCCGCGGGGGAGAAAAGCGTCCGGTTCGAAGGCCTCATGCTCTCGCTGCTGGGGACCGCCGAACCGGCAGTTCTCCACGAGTGGTTCGACAAGCTCGCCGTTGACGGCCGGGTGATCGACCCCCTTGCCCCGAAGCCCTGGGGCGCAACAGATGGCCAGGTCCTCGACCGTCACGGACTGCACTGGTTGATCGGCTACGAACCTGAGTCGTGACCGACGCCCGGTTGACCGCTCCGTAGGCCCGCGTTAGCTCCCTGAGTCGAGGGCCTTCTTCCGCTCCCGCAGGAGGGCCTCCAGCAGTTCGCAGATGTGCACCGGCGCCTCCACCCGGAACTCGGCCTGGGTGAAATCGAGCCCCACCTTCACCCCGAGATCGCCCGGGACGAGGCTGGCCAGGGCGTCCTCGTCGGTGGTGTCGTCTCCGGCGAAAGCCACAGCCGTGGCTCCGGCAGCCTGCCGCAGGAAGGCAATGCCCTCGCCCTTGGAGGCGTTCACGACGGAGGTCTCCAGGACGCGGTTGCCCGACTTGAGGAAGACGCCGCTGCGGTCCTGCAGGACCGCCCGCGCCGCGGCGACGGCGTCCTCGGCGACGTCGTCCGCCGCGAGCCGCGTGTGCAGGACGACGCCGGCCGGCTTGTCTTCCAAAAGGGTCCCCGGGGCCTGTTCCACGATTCCCTCAAGCTCCTGGCGGACTTCGGCCAGGAGTTCGCGTTGGGCGTCGTCGAGCATGAGCTCCGAGGAGCCGGGCCCCATCCAGACCTCTGCGCCGTGGCTGCCGATCAGCAGCGTCTCCTCCGGCGGGGAGGCTACGGCCCGCAGGCTGTCCAGCGCCCGGCCGGAGATGAGCGCCGTCGTCGTCCGGGGAAGTTCCGCCAGCGCCGCGAAGGCGGCGGCGGAGCGCGGGAGCGCACGGGCGTCGGCCGCATGGTCCACGAGCGGTGACATGGTGCCGTCGAAGTCCATCGCCACGAGCAGGTGCCCGGTGCCGGCGACGCGGCGCACGGCTGCCAGCAGCTCAGGGGAGAGCGAGAGTGGGGCCGGGTTTGGAGTGTTGGTCTCTGAGTCGTGGGTTCCGGCGGCGTCAGGAGTCATCGCGTACAACCTTTTCGGCGAGGGCTTTCAGGAAGTCGGAGGACCAGAGGTCGACGTCGTGGTCCAGAATCTGCTTGCGCATGGCCCGCATGCGGCGTGATGCCTCGGCCGGCTGCATGTTGACTGCCCTCATGATCGTGTCCTTGAGGCCGTCAATGTCGTGCGGGTTCATCAGCAGGGCCTGCTTGAGCTGGTCGGCGGCGCCGGCGAACTCACTCAGTACCAGCGCTCCGTCGTTGTTTGTCCGGGCCGTGACGTATTCCTTGGCGACGAGGTTCATGCCGTCGCGCAGGGCGGTGACCAGCATGACGTCCGCGGCCAGGTACAGGGACACCATCTCTTCGATGGGGTAGCTGTGGTGCAGGTAGCGGACGGCCGTGCTCTCCATGGTGTCGAAGGTGCCGTTGATGTGGCCCACTGTGCCCTCGACCTCCTCGCGGAGCAGGCGGTACTGCTCCACACGCTCACGGCTGGGGCTGGCCACCTGGATCAGGGTCGCGTCCTCGACGGTGACCTTGGCGTCCTGCAGCAGTTCCTCGTACGCCTTGAGCCGGTGCCGGATGCCCTTGGTGTAGTCGAGCCGGTCGACGCCGAGCAGGATGGTCTTGGGGTTGCCGAGGTCCCGGCGGATCTGCTGCGCCCGCTCGATTACCTCCGGCTTCTTCGCCAGCTCGCTGATCTGCTTGACGTCAATGGAGATTGGGAAAGCCTGGGCCCTCGCGATGTGGGTGGTCTCGCCATCGGCGCCCCGGACATGGACCTGCTGCTGCTTGACGCTCGCGCCAAGGAAGCGCCGTGCGGAGCGCATGAAGTTTCCGGCATCGCTGCTGCGCTGGAAGCCCACCAGGTCCGCGCCCAGCAGGCCGTCGATGATCGCACGGCGCCACGGGAGCTGGGCAAAGATCTCCGGCGGCGGGAAGGGGATGTGGTTGAAGAACCCGATCTTCAGATCCGGCCGGGCCTCCCGGAGCAACTTGGGAACCAGTTGGAGCTGGTAGTCCTGCACCCAGACGGTGGCACCCTCGGCCGCATGGCGGATGACGGCGTCGGCGAACCTCCGGTTGACCTTCCGGTACGAATCCCACCACGTGCGGTGGAACTCCGGCGGGGCGATCACGTCGTGGTAAAGCGGCCACAACGTGGCGTTCGAAAAGCCCTCGTAGAAAAGCTCGATGTCCTCGGTGCTCAGCTGGACGGGGATCAGGTCGATGCCGCCGTGGCTGAAAGGCTTGACCGTCTCATCGGGGGCCCCGTGCCAGCCCACCCACGCGCCGTCGGTCTTGGTCATCATCGGGGCCAGGGCTGTCACGAGTCCGCCGGGGGAGCGGCGCCAGCCATCCTCGCAGCCGGCCTCGTCGGCAGAACAGCGGTCGACGGGCAGCCGGTTGGACACCACCATGAAGTCGAACTGATCCCCTGCCGAGGCACCCGTGGCGGCGCCGTCTGTGGCGGTCTGCGCCGCGTCAGTGGTGCTCTGTGTGCCGTGGCCGGCGCTGTCCGTTGCTTCCATTGGTGCCCCCTGGGGTCCGCTCGTGGCTCTTCATCAACCCTAGCCGCCCGGAATCTTCCGGGCTATTCGTCCGTTGGGCAGGCGGAAGGGAAACTTGAAAGCGCAAGTTCTCGGGTTTCTCCCCTAAAATGATGACGTTGCCACTGAGTGGACCGTCCCTGGCCGAACGACCCGAGGAACCAATGAGCCCCGCAAACGAACCCCGACTGTCTAAGGCAGAGCGCACTGCCGCGGCGCGCGAGAAAGCCCGCGAGATCCGCGATGCGCAGCTGAAGAAGGAGAAGCGCAACAAGCTGCTGATCGGCTGGGGCATCGTTGCCGCCGTCGTCGCCATCATCGTGATCGTCGCGCTGGTTGTCACCTCCAACATCAAGAACAACGCCCCGGTTGCAGACGAGGGACCCACGCCGGCCAATGGCAACATCCACGGCGGTGTCACCCTGCTGGCGAACACCGAGGTGGCGAAGACCGATCCCGCAACCGTGAAGCTGTCCGACCTCCCGTCCGCTCCGGCCACGCCGCCGTCTCCGGTCACGGCCCCGGGCGCCGAGGCTGAGGCCGGCAAGCCGGTCAAGGTGGTCCTCTACATCGACTTCATCTGCCCCGTCTGCAAGAACTTCGAGGCGCAGTACAACGAGACGCTCACCAAGCTGCGCAACGAGGGCAAAATCACCGTGGAGTACCGCCCGCTCGGATTCCTTGACAGCCGGTCCACCACGAACTACTCCTCGCGCGCGGCCAACGCCGCAGCCTGCGTGGTCAACGAATCCCCGGAGAAGTACTCGGACTTCGTCGACCTGCTGTTCGCCAAGCAGCCGGCCGAAGGCAGCGCCGGACTCTCCGACAACGAGCTGAAGACGCTGGCCACCGACGCCGGGGCCAAGAGCATCGAGACGTGCGTGGATGGCAAGACCTACCGTCCGTGGGTGAAGCACACCACCCAGGAGGCCACGGTAATCGGCATCACCGGCACGCCCACCGTGTTCGTTGAAGGCAAGCAGTGGGGTGTCGGCGACAGCGCCCAGACCCCGTTCGACCAGTACCTGCAGGCCGCGGTCGACGCGAAGAAGTAACCGCACAACGGCACATGCCGTTGAAGGCGCGCAGTTGAAGGCCACAAGTTGATGGCCCGGCCCCGGATCGTTCCGGTGCCGGGCCATTGCTTTTAGTCTTCGCTTCAGGCCTTCGCCGGGCGGGAGGGGCGTTGAGCGTTTTTCTCTGGGTTTTTCTCACCGGGCGTCGGTGGGCTAATCTTGTCTAGCGTCCTGGCATCCGCGCCATTTTGTGGCCCGGAGTTGTGTCAGGAAGCAGGAATGCCTCCTTAGCTCAGTTGGCCAGAGCACCGCTCTTGTAAAGCGGGGGTCGTCGGTTCGAATCCGACAGGGGGCCCCACGAACCCCTCCGTTCCGGCGAATTTGGCCGGGACGGAGGGGTTTTCTTATGTCCTTAAACAGGCGACTAGCCGGGCGACGCATTTCCAGTCAACGTTTCCAGCCCTGTGGCGGAGGGTTCCGTCGACGAAGCGGCGAAGGTACCGGGTAACTCGTCAAAACAATTGAAGCTGTAGAGATGGATGCCGTCGACGACAGGCTGGGCGGTCAGCTCGTTGATGAGAGTGCCGGGCGAGTAGCGTTCGCCGCTCGGGAGGCGGCGGGCGAGCGGTCGTTTCCGGCTAAGGAACCGCAGGGACGTTCCGACGCCGATCTTCGTTGCCAGTGCAATCAGCCTGGTTCTTGGGACGGCCCCGGCAACCCCGGCCAAGACCGGCACAAACGCCTCATGAAGGAAACCCGCGGACAGGACCCCGACTACCGGGACCCGAAGTACTGGCAGGAATGGGTCAACCTGATCGCGCTGGCCGTGAACGAGGAAAACGCCTCCGGCGGCCGCGTGGTCACCGCCCCCACGAATGGCGCCGCCGGCATCATCCCGGCCGTGCTCTACTACGCGCTGCACTTTGCCCCCGGCATGGACCAGGCCAGCCAGGCCGACCGCGACGACACGATCGTCAGGTTCCTGCTGACCGCCGGCGCCATCGGGGTGCTGTACAAGGAGCAGGCCTCGATTTCCGGGGCGGAAGTCGGCTGCCAGGGCGAGGTGGGCTCGGCGTCGTCGATGGCGGCCGCCGGCCTGGCCGAAGTTATGGGCGGCACGCCCCAGCAGGTGGAGAACGCCGCGGAAATCGCGATGGAACACAACCTGGGCCTGACCTGCGATCCGATCGGCGGGCTCGTGCAGGTCCCGTGCATCGAACGCAACGCGATCGCCGCCGCCAAGGCCATCAACGCCGC
>NZ_JBFTHT010000033.1:0-7488 GCF_056394385.1 Arthrobacter sp. 10N44_2
GAAACACGGACAGAAACGGTGACGGCCAGTCCGGCGGTCCGGGGCACAGTGGTCGCCCTGGACCGGGTGGCACCGGAGGGAGCGGCGATGACCCCGCGTTCAACCTCTGGCTCCGGCGGCTCTACACCCACCCCGGGAGCGGGGAGCTCATCGCCATGGACTCCCGCGCCCGGCTCTTCCCGCCCGGGCACCGCCGCTTCATCCAGGCCAGAGACGATACCTGCCGGACCCCGTACTGCGACGCGCCCATCCGCCACCTGGACCACATCATTCCCTGGCACAGCGGCGGCCCGACCACCACGGACAACGCCGCCGGACTTTGCGAAGCCTGCAACCACACCAAAGAAACCCCCGGCTGGAAAGCACGCCCCAGCCCCGAAGCCGCACCCGGATCCGCCTCGAGCATCGGCGCGAGGCACACCATCGAACTCACCACCCCCACCGGCCACACGTACCGTTCCACCGCGCCGCCGTTGCCCGGAACACCGCTTCGGCCGTCAGCCACAGACCAGCCGGGCTCCCGCCGCCGGCGCCAGCTCCGGCACCAAGCCAAAGCGCTCAGGCGTGGAAAGCCCAAAGTTGGGGCTGCGGCATAGGGACCAGTTCGTTGGCTGCCGTGCGGGCCCGAACTAACATTGGCTCGGCCTCGGGGCACAGTTGCCGGGCGACGGGCCGCTATTCGAAGCACTCGATTCGCGGCTCTTGCCCTCGGCTCGCCACGCTTCATCGCATCCAGCATGTCAGCGGCAAAGAAAAGCGCCCGACCACCTGGGCGGCGGCGGACGTCAGGCCTGCAGGTACCTTCGCGATCTCGCTAAGAGACGGCTCGGACACTTCCGTGTCCCGAACAACCCGGAGTCATCAGATGGTTACCTGCAGGCGCTTTAAGCCTACGCCCGCCTCACGGCCGTCACCAGAGGGCCGTTGACTCAGGGCAAACCCCCGCGCAGCCCCGGCCGAATAGGTCCCGGCCGAAACACCCCCTGCCGCGAAAGCGTAGAGTGGAGGAAGCCGCCTGATTCTGGACGCCAAGTGCTGAGGGAGAAATCGTGACGATTGACTGGGACGAAAAGAAGACCCTGCTGCAGGAGCCGAACATCGCCGCCGTGACGCAGCTGTGTGACGAACTCATGGAAAAGAAGCCTGGATCCGTGGTCCCGTACATCGACCCCATCCACGACGAGGACGAATGCCGGATCGTCAGCCTGCATATCAGCCCGGGCAAGGGCACCGAATCGGGCTTTGTCTCGCACTTCAACGACGATGAAGCCGCCCGCCGCGCCACCTCCATCTACGAGGCCGCAGAGCTGGACCCCCGCTATGTGATGCCGTGGAACGCCTACCCGTGGATCCGCGATCCGGAGGCATCCTCGGCCCTGAACGTCCAGGAGAAGACGGACGGCCTCCGGCCCTTCCGCCAGTTCCTCAAGATCAACAAGCGCGTCTCGGCCGTAATTGCGCACGGCGCGGACGCCCACTCCTTCCTGACGCTTTTCGAGAAGACCTACCATTCCTCGCTGAAGAATCATGGTGTCAAGATCTACAAGGCCACCGCACTTGGCGGCCGCGCCTTCGCGGTATCTCCGGCCAAGCAGGAAGAGCTCCTCGCCAAGAACGTCGAGGTCTACAAAGACGCCATGCAGCGGGCGGGCATCCAGCACCTCTGAGGCTCCACGCAACCCCGTCCGGCAACGGCATCCGGCGCAAGCCGAGCCGGCGCCGGCGGCATCACCCGGCCAGCAGCCTGCGCCGGTGTTTGAGTTCCTTGACCCAGTCGCGGGTGACCATCGCTGAAAACGGCGAGGCGCCGTCGTCGGTCATGGAGCGGAACGCCGTGCCCGCCTGAAGATCCGCCAGCAGCGGTTCCGAGGCCTTCAGCGCCAGTTCCAGCACCTGGACGGCGGCACGTTCAGTCAGCCCCATCCCCGCGGCCCAGCCCAGGAAGTGCTTCCGGGAAATCCCTGTGCGCTTGCCGTCCAGGGTCAGGGCGAGTGTCTTGTCCCCGTAGACGACCGTGGACGGGATGTCGTATACCGGCGCGATGGACCACTCTCCGGCCGGCTGCTGCACCATGGAAACGTTCTTCGCGTGCAGGTCGCCGTTGCCCGTCAGCCACGCAAATGCCGCCTGGAGGGCCAAATTCCGCAACGCGGGCAGCGGTGCCGCGCAATACGCCGCAAGCGCATGGCACACCTGCCCGTATCCCACGTTGTACTTGTCCGCAGGGTAGAGGCCCAGCACCTGCGCACCGTCCTCGACGGCGAGCCGCTGCACGGCCCGCGGCGACCTGGCCGCCGCCTTGGGCCCCGACACGCCGGCGACAGGCCCACCGGATACAGTGCCACTGGCCACAGGCACCCGGTCGAAGCGTTCCACGAGCAACCCGGGCCGCCCGGCGACGTCGCGTATCAGCTGGACCCGGCTCAGAGGGATCCGCAGCCGCGCCGCGTACCGGAACATCGCGTACTCGTTTTCGACGACGTGCGGGAACTCGGGCGCGTTGAGTTTGAGGATGTAGCGCCGGCCGGCGCTGGCCACCGGCATGGAGATCATTCCAGCGGACAGCTTGTCCTGCACCCCCGCCAGGGCCACCGGGTCGATCAGCCCGGAGTCGCCCAGCAGGGCCTCGAAATCCACGGGCGTTGCGGGGTCAAGCTCGACGGCGTGCTCGTCCGGGTCCAGCTTCTCGCCGTGGCCGACGATCTGCACGTCACCCACCGGGTTGGCACCGGCCGCGATGAGCAAGGACAGCTCATCATCCACGCTGGTCTTGATGGAACGGCGCAACGCATTCAGCCGCCGGCCCTCCGGCAGAAGCCCGGTGAAATACGGCGGGGCCGCTCCCGCCGCGGACAGCACGGGTCCCGGAGTTAGCGGCAGGGAGCTCGCGACGGCGGGGCCCCCGGACGCCAGATAGGCCGGCAGGTAGGTGAACCTGGTGCCGCCGTCGTGCCGCTCCAGCCGGGCCGCCAGCACGCCGGCCTTGTAGATATCCGCGATCCGGTGCCTCATGGCCGGGCTTCCGGCCCGTCCCGCAGTTCACCGTCGGCCCGCAGGCCGGCCACCGGGCCTGCGAGGGCACGGGCTGCGGCGCTGGTCCGGGTCTGGACCCGGAGTTCCAGCCCCAGCGTGTCCAGGAGCGCCAGCAGGGAGTCCAGCTGCACCGTGCGTTTTCCCTGTTCGACGAACCGGACGAAGCGCTCTGAGACTCCGGCCAGTTCGGCCAGCTCACGCTGGCTCAGGCGGAGCGACCCGCGCCGGGCCCGGGCCTCGGCAGCGAGTTCGCCCGGAAATGCGTTCCCCATGGCCACCTCCCGTTGATCAAGATACGTCCGAGGGTCCGGCGTTCGTGCGTACGAACGCTCTGGGTTCGAACTCTGTGTGCGTACCAACCTGTGGGATCGAACCCTGTGGGCCCGAACCGTGGCGGTACGAACGTGCCGCTTTGCAGGCATTTCCAGTATAGGACGGGCCAAGATGCCTGCACAGGGCTATAACGGCACGTACGTACCGGCGCACTGGGCAGGCAGGGGCAACTGCCGGCGACCGAAGGCACCCGCCATCACTGCACGGCTGGCGCAGCCCTGCCTCCACAGATTGGGCGGTTCAGCCGCGCGCGGGCGTGACGGTTCGCAATGGCCCGTAGGATTTAAGGGACTTAAGCGACAACCAGACCCCACGGAATCCGGAAAGGACTGCACACGATGACGCGCGCTCCCTTCCGGCTGTTCCGCACAGGTCTGATCGGATCCATCATCGTGGCGCTGGCAGCCGGCGGCCACCTGGCCGGCGGCGGACGTCTGCCCGAGCCGGCGATCGTGACGGCGTTGTGTGCCGTGGCGATGGTCCCCGTGGCCGTACTGACCCGCGTCCGACTGTCCTTTCCGGCCCTGGCCGGCCTGCTCGGCGTAGGGCAACTGTGGCTGCACTGGTCCTTCGGCGCCTTGTCCTCAGGGGCGCCCGCGGCCCTCCAGGCCCGAATGGCTGCGGGTCATTCGGGCCATCCGGGCCATTCGGCGGCTGCCATTGCCCCGGCGATGCCCGACCCTTCCATGGCGGTTTCGGCGGCCGACATAGGCGGAGCCATGTTCGCCGCACACGCGATGGCGACGCTCGGCACGGCACTGTTGCTCGCCCGCAGCGAGCAGGCTCTGTCCGCACTTGCTTCCTGGCTGCGCCCGCTCGTGCGGCTGCCCCAGCCCTCCGCCGCCGCGCCCCTGCGCGTACCCCGCCCCCGCGCGGTCAACCTGGTCCTCCCCAAAGCCCGGGCTGGCCTTCGCCTGCCGGCCAGGCGCGGACCTCCGGAGCTGTCGCCCGCCGCCTGACATCATTCCCTTTCACATATGGACGGGGACAGCAGGTGGCCACCCCACTGCTACCGCCGGAAGGACAACGCACCGGACGGCTCCCCACCTGATATCCGTTAGTGAAAGGCACCCTTGCCATGAAGTCCCCCCTTCGCCGTACCCTCAAAACCGCCGCTGCCGCCACGATGACCGCGGGCCTGCTCGCCGCCGGCGCAGCAGCCGCCTCCGCCCACGTCCACGTCGACACCGATGATCCGGCCGCGGGCGGATACAGCCACCTGACGTTCAATGTCCCCAGCGAGTCCGAGTCGGCCAAGACCAGCAAACTCGAAGTCACGCTGCCCACGGACACCCCGTTCACTTCGGTGTCGGTGAAGCCTGTCGAGGGCTGGAAGGCCGTCATCACCACGAGCGACCTGCCGAAGCCGATCACGATCGCCGGCGCCACGGTCACCAAGGCCCCGAGTTCCGTGGTCTGGACCGCGGACGAGGCCCACCAGATCGGACCGGACGAGTACCAGGCCTTCTCACTGTCCGTCGGCGTCCTGCCGGACGCGGGAACCACGGTGACGCTGCCGACGGCCCAGACCTACACCGATGGAACCGTCGTCAAGTGGGACGAGAAGACGGTCGAGGGCCAGGCCGAACCCGGGCACCCGGCACCCTCCTTCGTGACCACGGCCAAGGACGCCGACGCCCACGGCGCAGCCGTCCCCGCCGCAGCCACGACGACCGCACCCTCGGCGGCCCCGGCAGCGGCAGCGGGCATGTCCAGTGACGGCGGATCCGCCGCCGGCTGGATCGGGCTGGCCGCAGGGCTGATCGGACTGGCCGCGGGCGTCACCGCGCTGGTCCGCACCCGCCCGTCCAAGGTCCAGTAGTCCCGGCCAGCAGCCCGGACACAAACCCAGGCAAGTAGGCCGCCGCCGGAACTCCAGCCCGAGCGGCGACGGCGGCCCCGGACCCCCCGGGGCCGCCGTCATACTTGACACCCCGGTGTGATCCCTGCCATATTTTAAAGCGTGAACCTGTCAGACAGCCGGACAGCAGGACAGCCATTGGCTCGCCTCAGTGCCGCCGAAGCCGTTTTCAACGTCCTCCGCACCGAGATCGAATCCGGCAGGCTCGGCGTCGGCGCCAAGCTGAGCTCCGAGGCCACTCTTGCCCAGCAGTACGGCGTGAGCCGCTCCGTGATCCGGGAGGCCCTGCGCTCCTGCACCGCCTTGGGCTTGACGGTCACCAAGACCGGGCGGGGCACGTTCGTCGTCGCCAACCGCGTGGCAAAGGACCTGGTCCTGGGCCAATACTCGGCCCGCGACCTCACGGAGGCGCGTCCCCATATCGAGGTTCCCGCAGCCGGACTGGCTGCAGAACGCCGTTCGGCCGAGGAGCTGGCAACGCTGCGCGACATCGTCGCCGCGATGAGCGGCGAGGACGACCCCGAAGTGTGGGTGGGCCTGGACTCCAGCTTCCACGCGTTGATCGCGCGGGCCAGCCGAAACAAGGTCTTCGAGAACGTCGTCGCGGACATCCGGGACGCCCTCGCCCACCAGTCCGAGACCCTGAACATGGTGGCGGACCGCCAGCACGCGTCCGACGAGGAGCACCGGCGCATCCTGGCCGCGATCGAAGCCGGCGACGCGGCGACGGCGCGCATCGCCATGAGCCGGCATCTGCACGCCGTTGGCATTGCCCTCGACTCGATCCTCAACGCCTGACGTCAGGTGCCTGGTGCCTGGTTCCGTCAGCAATGCCGGAAGCAATCTGGTCAGCACCGGCAAAACCAGCACCAACACAGTGACCAGCCACCACAACCGCATCAACCGCCACCGCCAAAGGACGCAATGACTTCCCCTGCCCTCGACAACACCCCGACCCCGCTCGCCCCGGAGTGGCTGCCGCAGCACGTCCCGCTTGCGGTCCAGACCCGGGACGGGCTGGTCGAGAGTGTCCACTACGGCTCGGTCATCGCCACCGCAGCGGACGGCCAGATCCTACTCACTGCCGGGGAGCCCCTCGCCCCGTTCTACCCGCGGTCCGCCCTGAAGCCCCTGCAGGCCGTCGCCATGGTCCGCGCCGGGCTGGACCTCCCGGACGAACTGCTCGCCCTCGCCGCCGCCAGCCATTCCGGCGCAGCCAGCCACCTTGACGGCGCCCGGCGCATCCTGGAGCTGCACGGCCTGACGCCAGCGGACCTCGAGAACAGCACCGATCTCCCCTACGGCGCCCGCGAACGCGAAGACTGGCTCGGCGGCGGCGGCCGGGCCACCCAACTGACGCAGAACTGTTCCGGAAAGCATGCCGCCATGGCGGCCACCTGCGTCATCAACGGCTGGCCGGTCCAGGGCTATCTGGACCCGGCGCACCCGCTGCAGCAGCTGGTGGCCCAGACCGTGGCGGACCTCACCGGTGAAGACCCCCAGCGCACCACCACTGACGGCTGCGGCACCCCGCTCTTCGCGCTCACGCTGCGCGGCATGGCCCGCGCCTTTGGCCGCCTGGCCGCGGCTGCCGCGACCGGATCCGGCGAAGCGGAAGCCGCCGTCGGCCGCGCCATGCGCCGCCACCCCGAGATGGTTGCGGGCGAGGACCGGGACGTCACCGCGCTGATGCGTCTGGTCCCCGGCCTGCTCGCCAAAGACGGCTTCGAGGGCGTCCAGCTGGTGGGCCTCCCGGACGGCCGCGCCCTCGCCGTGAAGGTTTCCGACGGCGGAGACCGCGCCCGGATGCCCGTCACCGTCCGGGTCCTGGCCGCGCTCGACGTCGACACCTCGCCCTTGGCGCGCCTCGCCGCTACCCCTGTGCTGGGCGGCGGCCGGCCCGTAGGGCTGCTGAAGGCCACCGATTTCCTCGCTGACCCCAAGATCTCCCCCGCCCCCAAAGACCTGTAAGGGACCGCCATGACCTCGCTCGACGAACGCGCAGAATTCCGCTCCGAACACGACCTCCTGGGYGACCGGGAYGTTCCCGCCGGCGCCTACTGGGGCGTCCACACCCTCCGGGCCGTGGAGAACTTCCCCATCACCGGCCARCCACTGTCCTCCAACATGCACCTGGTCCGCGGCCTGGCCGCCGTGAAACTCGCCGCCGCCCGCACCAACCACGAGCTCGGACTGCTCGACGCCGGGCGTGCCGCCGCCATCGGGCAAGCCTGCACCGAGGTCATGAACGGCAAACTCAG
>NZ_JBFTHT010000034.1:0-3353 GCF_056394385.1 Arthrobacter sp. 10N44_2
CCCATGGTGTGAACGTCTTTTGAATCCGTTCACGGGAAGAGTGTGTGGTGTAAGTTATCGGCCTATTAGTACCGGTCAGCTTCACGAGTCGTTAGTCCTCGCTTCCACATCCGGCCTATCAACCCAGTGGTCTGGCTGGGGGCCTCTCACACACAAGGTGTATGGAAATCTCATCTCGAAGCGAGCTTCCCGCTTAGATGCTTTCAGCGGTTATCCCATCCGAACGTAGCTAATCAGCGGTGCACTTGGCAGTACAACTGACACACCAGAGGTTCGTCCGTCCCGGTCCTCTCGTACTAAGGACAGCCCTTCTCAAATTTCCTGCGCGCGCAGCGGATAGGGACCGAACTGTCTCACGACGTTCTAAACCCAGCTCGCGTACCGCTTTAATGGGCGAACAGCCCAACCCTTGGGACCTACTCCAGCCCCAGGATGCGACGAGCCGACATCGAGGTGCCAAACCATGCCGTCGATATGGACTCTTGGGCAAGATCAGCCTGTTATCCCCGAGGTACCTTTTATCCGTTGAGCGACGGCCATTCCACAATGTACCGCCGGATCACTAGTCCCGACTTTCGTCCCTGCTCGAGATGTCTCTCTCACAGTCAAGCTCCCTTGTGCACTTACACTCGACACCTGATTGCCAACCAGGCTGAGGGAACCTTTGGGCGCCTCCGTTACTTTTTAGGAGGCAACCGCCCCAGTTAAACTACCCATCAGGCACTGTCCCTGACCCGGATTACGGGCCGAAGTTAGATGTCCAAAGTGACCAGAGTGGTATTTCAACGATGACTCCACCCGAACTGGCGTCCGGGCTTCAACGTCTCCCACCTATCCTACACAAGCCACTCCGAACACCAATACCAAACTATAGTAAAGGTCTCGGGGTCTTTCCGTCCTGCTGCGCGTAACGAGCATCTTTACTCGTACTGCAATTTCGCCGAGTTTATGGTTGAGACAGCGGGGAAGTCGTTACTCCATTCGTGCAGGTCGGAACTTACCCGACAAGGAATTTCGCTACCTTAGGATGGTTATAGTTACCACCGCCGTTTACTGGGGCTTAAATTCTCAGCTTCGCCTTGCGGCTAACCGGTCCTCTTAACCTTCCAGCACCGGGCAGGAGTCAGTCCGTATACATCGTCTTGCGACTTCGCACGGACCTGTGTTTTTAGTAAACAGTCGCTTCCCCCTGGTCTCTGCGGCCCCGATCCCCTCCCACCAGCAAGTGGTGTTCAAGGTTGGGGCCCCCCTTCTCCCGAAGTTACGGGGGCATTTTGCCGAGTTCCTTAACCATAATTCTCTCGATCGCCTTAGTATTCTCTACCTGATCACCTGTGTCGGTTTGGGGTACGGGCGGCTAAAACCTCGCGTCGATGCTTTTCTCGGCAGCATAGGATCACCGAATCCCCCCATACGGGGGTCCCGTCAGATCTCAGGCATCATGAACGGCGGATTTGCCTACCGTTCGCCCTACATCCTTAGACCGGGACAACCATCGCCCGGCTCGGCTACCTTCCTGCGTCACACCTGTTAATACGCTTGCCTCCCAGGATCAGGTCCCGCGCTCCACCAAAACCCTTCCACCACAAGGGCGGTCAGGCAGGTTTCGGGCGGTTAGTATCCCCTGTTCAGCATGGGCGGTTTTTCGCCGGTACGGGAATATCAACCCGTTGTCCATCGACTACGCCTGTCGGCCTCGCCTTAGGTCCCGACTTACCCAGGGCAGATTAGCTTGACCCTGGAACCCTTGATCATCCGGCGGACGGGTTTCTCACCCGTCTTTCGCTACTCATGCCTGCATTCTCACTCGTGTAGGCTCCACCGCTGGTTTCCACCGCGACTTCACTGCCCACACGACGCTCCCCTACCACTCCAGACGCCTGAACCACAAGGGCTTGGCTAATGTCTGAAATCCACAACTTCGGCGGTGTACTTGAGCCCCGCTACATTGTCGGCGCGGAATCACTTGACCAGTGAGCTATTACGCACTCTTTTAAGGATGGCTGCTTCTAAGCCAACCTCCTGGTTGTCTTCGCAACTCCACATCCTTTCCCACTTAGCACACGCTTAGGGGCCTTAGTTGGTGGTCTGGGCTGTTTCCCTCTCGACTATGAAGCTTATCCCCCACAGTCTCACTGCTGCGCTCTCACTTACCGGCATTCGGAGTTTGGCTGACGTCAGTAACCTTGTAGGGCCCATTAGCCATCCAGTAGCTCTACCTCCGGTAAGAAACACGCAACGCTGCACCTAAATGCATTTCGGGGAGAACCAGCTATCACGAAGTTTGATTGGCCTTTCACCCCTACCCACAGCTCATCCCCTCCATTTTCAACTGAAGTGGGTTCGGTCCTCCACGACGTCTTACCGTCGCTTCAACCTGGCCATGGGTAGATCACTTCGCTTCGGGTCTAGATCACGCCACTGCAACGCCCTATTCAGACTCGCTTTCGCTACGGCTTCCCCACACGGGTTAACCTCGCGACGTAACACTAACTCGCAGGCTCATTCTTCAAAAGGCACGCCGTCACCCCTACACGATCGCTCGCGGAGGCTCCGACGGATTGTAAGCACACGGTTTCAGGTACTGTTTCACTCCCCTCCCGGGGTACTTTTCACCTTTCCCTCACGGTACTGGTCCGCTATCGGTCATTAGGGAGTATTTAGGCTTATCAGGTGGTCCTGACAGATTCGCACGGGATTTCTCGGGCCCCGTGCTACTTGGGATACTTCACCAGGCGGTGCACAACATTTCGGTTACGGGGCTCACACCCTCTACGGCCGGCCTTTCAAGACCGTTCACCTATGCCTGCACTCTCACCTTCCCAGCCCGGCAGAGCTGGAGTGGGAAGTCCCACAACCCCGACCATGCAACGCCCGCCGGCTATCACACATGGAACGGTTTAGCCTGATCCGCGTTCGCTCGCCACTACTGACGGAATCACTATTGTTTTCTCTTCCTGCGGGTACTGAGATGTTTCACTTCCCCGCGTTCCCTCCACGCACCCTATGTGTTCAGATGCGGGTCACCAGGCAGCTCGCGCCCCTGGCGGGGTTTCCCCATTCGGACACCCTGGGATCACAGTCCGGTTATCGACTCCCCCAGGCTTATCGCAGATTCCTACGTCCTTCTTCGGCTCCTAATGCCAAGGCATCCACCGTGTGCTCTTAAAAACTTGACCACAAAAGATCAAGGAGTAATTTTCGAGAGAACCACAGAAACCACCACCATCACCCCAAAAGGCAACAGCGACAGATCCAGGTTCATATTCTTGGAAATTGCTTCTTATAAAAGATGCTCGCGTCCACTATGTAGTTCTCAAACAACAACCCCGTACCACACACCCCACACACAC
>NZ_JBFTHT010000035.1:0-3678 GCF_056394385.1 Arthrobacter sp. 10N44_2
TTACCATGCGAGTGCGCCCTTCTTTGCAGCCGTGCGTGCCGCGTTTTCCTGCTCACGCATCTTCTCGGTCATGTAGACATCGATGCTGATATCGAGCGGGGTAGGCTCGCCAACTAGTGTGCCGCTGTCATCAACTGCATCGAGACGGCCTTTTTGGAGGGCGACCTGACCAAATAGCCGCTCCACCAGATGAGCGAGTGCGCCATCGTTGGCCCCGGTCTCTGGCGCAAATGATTCGATGGACAGACCCGCAGTGACAAGGGGCGAAAGGCAATCGGGCCGCACCCAGAACATCGTCCCTGCAAAGAAGCCGGCTTCGTCGGATGCGATCTCGGTGCCCAGAACCCTGTCGACCAGCGCACCATCGTCAGAGTATGGATTGCGGGAGAGTGGCAGGTAGAAAGGTGCAGGGCCTACCATCGCAAGGGTCGCATCGGCGCGGAATGCGGCAATGGTCTCCGCTGTCTGCTTCTTGGAACCGAGAAGCATATCAAAGACGTTCTCGCGCCAGAAGCGGCCTCGTTCCGGAACCAGGCGTCCGTCTCTGAAGAACCCCGCCTTCGTCTGGACCTTGAGGATCGCGTCGTAGTCGTGCTCGAGAATCGCGGGGAGGACGTCGAGGAAGGGTCCGATGTCGCGGCCCCGGTTGGCTGCGGGGTAGAGCAGTGCGTCCGGGTAAGCGGCACGCACGAGTTCGGCGATCTGGCGGTTGCCCCAGTCGGGCATCGTCACTACGAGATCGAAGCCCTCAGGGATGTTCGCGAGGTACTCGAGGGTCTCCGGAACGAGATCGCGATAATACAAGTGCGCGACGACGACGACCCTGTTGCCTCGGGTCCCGAGGCCACCGCGGATCGCGGCGAGGCTGGACTGACGGCTAGCTTCGGCGTCGTGGTCTAAGGGGAAGTCGGGGATATCGGGGATGCCGTCGAACAGCGGTTCAGCGGCGGCGACCAGCTCGTCGACAAGCCGATCGACTGAGCCGACGTTCAGACTACGCCGAGGCCGGCGTCCTTCGCGCAGACCGTAGCGCGCCCAGTGATGGACAGGATCCTTCCCCGCTTTGGCGACGTCGCTGTGCGTGGTGAGATAGAACGTCTCGTCGACGATTCCCGCGGCGCGGACGTACTTCTCCGCGGCCTTCGGATCGGCGAACGCCGTCCGCAGTGCGTCGCGGAAGTTGTCGGCGTCAACTGCACCGATCAGGGCGAGGAGTCTGCGGGCCGGGCCGGAGAACTCGGTGCGCGAGGTGTCTTCCAACGTCGGCTCGATCGCGGGGGGTCGCGCCGCCATCACGTTTGGGACGCCGAACTCGCTCGATCCGGGGACGGAGCCGCCCCTCACCATTCGCGCGCGGTTCTGGTGCTCCCGGGCCAAGCTGAACGCTTGGTACATGCGCTTCGCGATGGAGACCGCATCGTCGTCGTGGCCTCGGCGCGCCGCGTCGATGGTGACAGCGGCGCTCTGGAAAGCGTGGAAGTCGCCGCGAACGTCGTCTCTGGCCAGGTACCCGCCGAGCATGAAGCGGCGCAGCAGGCCGATCCCGTGCCGGTAGGTCGGCAGGTCGAAGGCGTCGGAGATCGCCTCGTCGAGGTCGGGGAACAGACCCGTCGGCTTGTAGCCAGCGTCGCCCAGTACCGAAACGACTTTGTCGTAGTACAGCGCCTCGAACCCTACGGAGCTGTTGACCGTCACCACCAGATCGGCCAGCGCAACCAGCTGGGCATTGTTGTACACCGCCTTGGTAGCGTCCAGCCACACGACGTCGTCTGCCCACGGGCGTAACGCGGCCCGGGCGAGGGAGAAGGCGAGGTTGGACTGTTGCCTGATCCTGGCACCCGGATGTGTCTTGATGACGGTCAGGTAACCGGCGGCAGCGAGCTTGGGCACGACATCGAGTACGACGTCTTCGACTGTCTCGTACTTGGAGAAGCGCAAGAGGTTGGCGTCGTCGTGGAGCTGGAGCGGGAGGAACGCGATTTTCCGGGTGGCGCCGAGGATCCGAGTCGACCAGTCCGCACCGTCGAGGGGGAGGAACTGCTGTTCGTAGGGCAGGGCCTCTATGTTCGCCGAGTAGCCGTAGAGCGTCTCGGCGGCCGTCATCGGGTTGTCGCCGACGATCCCGCGCAGGTCGTCCACTGACAGCCGGGGGACGATCGCGTTGCCGTTGGTGCCGAACGGGTCCATAACGACGCTCTGAAGGAACGGGGCACGGGTGCAGCCGAGCTCCATTGCAATGCGCGTCACGGGCCGCTCCTCGACGAAGCGCGTCACGGCGCCGTTCTCACCCCAGTGGACGATGATGTCGTAGGGGAAGACATTCCAGACGCGGCGCAGGACCCCGACGTAGTCGTCGGCGACGTCGCCACCTGCCATGAGACTCAACCACGCCGGGATGCCCTCGGTCTCCCAGTCGCAGAGATGCCCGGCGAACAGGGCCTCCTCGGCCGGGCTCGCCCGGATGAGGCGCTTCTCCACCCCGGCCAGGGCCTTATCCCCGAGGGCTCCCAACAGGGCACGCGTCGCATACATGCGAACGTCGAAATCCGGCGTGGACCCCGCGAGCAGCGGAAGGAAGTCCCGGGCTATGTCCTTGAACGTCGCCTGGCTATCCCGGATCGGGTGCGGCTCGACGTAGATCAAAACCCTCATACTTCACTCCAAAATGTCGTCAAACCGTCCACATGGGAGGTGCTACGCAGAAACTCGAAGTTCTCCGCTGCCTGCTGCTTGTAGTCAACAGACTTCACGGGCGCAGACAAGGCCTCGTACCAGTCGTCGAGCGACTCCATGAGCTCCAGACTTTCTGATTCCATGGCTCGCATGTCCGGGATCGGGCTGGCCAGCAGGCGGCAGCCCGATAGTGCAGCTTCGAGGAACTTCACCCGCGACTTGCACGCGTTGAAATCGCTCATTTCCAACGGGGCGATCACCGTGCTGCACAGCGTCATAAGCCCCGGCAGCCGTAAGAAGTTCACCACGGGCGCGGTGCTGACGTTCGGCAGCGCAGCAAGCGCCCGCGGAACCGCCACCGGTCCGACGATCATCAGCGAAAAGTCGGGATTCTCCATCAGCACCCGGTGCAGCGCGTCGGCCACGACCGGGAAGTCCCGGTCGTGGCTCTTCGTCCCTGCGAAGTAACCGATCGCCGTATGCGGGCGCGGCGCTAGGTACGTCTCCAGCTCGCCATGGACAGACAGGATCGACGGCGGGATGATGTTCGGCACGACGCTAACGTCAGCGTCCGGGTTGAAGTCCTTCACCCGCTGCGCAAGCGGCGCAGTCGAGACGGTCACCCGCCTGAAGCGAGGGTTCCCTACATTGGGCCGGTGAAAGATGTAAACATCGTAGTCAAGAATCGGATCCGCGAAAAACCGTCCAGCAGAGAGCACAGAACAGAAGAACCGTTGCTCTACAAGCGCCTCCGCGATGTGAAAACACCGATATCGGGTCGAGGCGTCACGCAGCGGATGCTCCACGCTCCATGTTTGACTAACAAAGCACACCGACTTCCGGGATTGCGAAGGATTTACCATGCGAGTGCGCCCTTCTTTGCAGCCGTGCGTGCCGCGTTTTCCTGCTCACGCATCTTCTCGGTCATGTAGACATCGATGCTGATATCGAGCGGGGTAGGCTCGCCAACTAGTGTGCCGCTGTCATCAACTGCATCGAGACGGC
>NZ_JBFTHT010000036.1:0-2399 GCF_056394385.1 Arthrobacter sp. 10N44_2
ACTGCACCCACTGCACCCGGGAGGGTGTGGGAGAGTAGGTCACCGCCGGAACACCATTAACGGTCGAGGACCCCCACCACCAGGTGGGGGTCCTCCCGCATTTAACCCCCCTCTCAGGCAGGGCCGGGACCCCGGCCCCGGAGCCCGGGCCCACGGCCAGCTGCCCCCAAACCGGGCCGGTACACGGCCAGATGCCCCCGGGCCGGGCCGGTAATCGCCCCTGGCGCCCGATCGCCCGATGAGGGGCCCTACGACGTCATATGCTCCGCCTTGAAGGAGGCCCCGCGTTGCTGCAGGAACGTACAGGCCGGACGCGCCTGGACGGCCTCATTCGGCATCGGGCACGCCGTCCCCTGCCCCTCCCGCTGACCTGAGCTTCCGGCGTCTGCGCCGGCGCCAGACGATCACCAGGCCAAGCACGACGAAGGGGACCAGCACCCAGCCGCCGATGTCGAGAGCGTCACCGATGGCATTGGCCAGCGCCCCGGCCAAATAGGCGAGAACACTGAGGCTCGCGACCCAGGCAATGGACCCTGTGATGGTCCAGAGCAGAAAATTGGGCCACGGCATCTTGGCGGCCCCCGCGGCAATGGCGCCCCAGAGCCGGACCACTATGACCCAGCGGCCGAAGAACAAGGCTTTGCCACCGTGCCGATCGAAGAACGACTCGAGTTGGAGGATGCGATTCTCGTCGGCGTGGAAGCGCCGTGCGAGTCGAAGCATCAGCGGACGGCCTCCCACCCGCCCAAGTACGTAGCCAATAGTGCTCCCGAGCATGGCGCCCAGGCTGCCGACCGCGATAACGGCGGCAAGGTTCAGGTCTCCGTGGCGCGCCGAGGCGTAGGCTCCAAGCAGGACGGCCACGGCGGGAAGCGGTACACCGGCGCACTGGGCCAGCACAATTACGAAGACGGCGAAGTAGTACGCCCATTCGTCCGCAACCCCTGCTTCCGCGGCGAAGTAGGCCGCCCAGCCGAGCGCCACGAAGCGGAAGGCAACTAATCCGGTCATCGCTCACACCTCACTCCGCTGCGCCGCCGTGGTTCATCATGACGGTCCCCGCGCTGCCCGCGTTCTGTCTGCGGTCATAACCCCCGCGACAGCACCGGGATGGCCCTTGTCTACCCTTGCGGCCGGGGCCGCGTCAAGAGCACGCTGCGGACACTGCCCGGCCGGCGGCGGCACAGCGTTTCCGGCCCGGCGCTAGCCTCGGCCCTCCGGCCGGATCGACCGCAACCACCACCGCCCGCGCCGCTACGACCGCCGGCCCTGCGCGTCTTCTACGCCTCCTGCTTTAGGCCCTGAAGAGCTGCCCGGTTTCCCGGGACTATTGGCGACCGAAGACGCACGAAGGAAAAGCTCACACACAGGCCAAGCCCGCCCTCCCTCCTGGCGCGTACGATCTTCAGCACCAGACGCTTGAGTGGATGCGCTTTCCGAGCATGAAGATGGATTCCGCGCCTGGGTGAAGGCCGTTGATGATACTGCCTGGGATCGCGTCGGGTGGGAACACGTTCGCCAGGCGGCTTCGGCAGGCAATGGACACGCGTCTGTCCTGTTCGTCGTGGAACGTGCCGCTCTTGAAGGCGGGTATCCGATACAGATCACGGATGTGCGCGAGTCATCGCGCCGACCGTTCCGATGCATTGCGCGCGGACTCTGGGGAGTCGATAACACCCTAAACATCGCGAACATGGACTGGGGGGGAGCTCGCAGAAAGCACAGACGGCAAGGGTGACTTCAGGGGGTTGCCTGACAGTTCTTGCTGCTTCGATGTCGTGGGAACAGGCTGCGGCCGAATCAATCGCTCGATCAAACCACGAGATCGTGCAACTTCCGCCGCGGGTTTCAAGGTTCTTCGCTGATTCCAGGTAGCTGACGTTCGTCAGGTGTTCCCTTCAGCCACGATTTCGGCGGGGTGGCTGCTGTTGGGCCATCAACTCGTCATACGCCCCGGCAGATGGCAGATGCTGGGCGGAAGGCCGGCGATGATCGCGGCGGGATCCATATGAGCCGGCTCAGGGTCAGGCAAGCCGTCAGACGTCCGGGAACCCGGTTGCGGTACCCCTCGAATAACACATGGTTCGGAGTCTGGCCCAGAAGGCATCGGAAGCATCCTGCCGCGTCACGGCTCTGTGGCGGCCTGCTTGGTTGCTATTGCCTGGGGCCGCCATGTGGGGGTTCTGCTGGCACGGGGTTGGAGTGATGCACGACATAGTGGCCGTGCGTGGCGGGGGAGCGTGTGATGAGGTGCGTGGCGGGTGGTTTTGGGTTGTGGTGGCGGGGTTTTTGGGTGGTGGGGTGGGTGTGGGGGGTGGAGTTGCGGTGGGGGCGTGGTGGGTGTATTGTTTTCTAAGTCGCCGCGAGGGAGACCAGCGGAAATGCTGGGAACCGGAGGC
>NZ_JBFTHT010000037.1:0-1606 GCF_056394385.1 Arthrobacter sp. 10N44_2
ACAATCCGCTTGCCGAACTCCTTGTCCCGCATGAGGTCCTTGAGCAGGCGGACGAACGCCATGGTGGTGGCGGCGTGCTGCTTGCCGGAGCCGCGGTTGGCGACTTCGTAGACCTTCTCGTCCGGGAGGGTGACGTCGGCGTGCTTGGAGCGCCGCTCGGGGACGAAGCCGCCGAGTTGCTTGCGGCGGTCCATCAGGTACTGGATCTCCGGGGAGTCCATGCCGGGGTGGTAGTACGGCGGCCGGTAGAGGTCCGCTTCGAGCTGGTCGTCCGTGATCGGGATGCGCAGGTGGTCGCGGAAGGCCTTGAGGTCCGCGAGGGTGAGCTTCTTCATCTGGTGGGTCGCGTTGCGGCCCTCGAAGTGGGTRCCCAGGCCGTAGCCCTTGACCGTGTGCGCCAGGATGACCGTGGGCTTGCCCTTGAACTCGGTGGCGGCCTTGTAGGCGGCGTAGACCTTGTTGTAGTCGTGSCCGCCGCGCTTGAGGTTCCAGATCTGGTCGTCGGTCAGGTCCTGGACCATTTCCTTGGTCTGCGGGGTCTTGCCGAAGAAGTGCTCGCGGACGAACGCGCCGGATTCGGCCTTGTACGTCTGGTAGTCGCCGTCGACGGTCTCGTTCATGATCTTCACGAGCGAGCCGTCCTCGTCCTTGGCCAGCAGGTCATCCCACTCCCGGCCCCAGACGACCTTGATGACGTTCCAGCCGGCACCGCGGAAGAACGCTTCGAGTTCCTGCATGATCTTGCCGTTGCCGCGGACGGGACCGTCGAGGCGCTGGAGGTTGCAGTTGATSACGAAGTTGAGGTTGTCGAGCTTGTCGTTGGCCGCCAGCTGCAGCAGGCCGCGGGACTCGGGCTCGTCCATTTCGCCGTCGCCCAGGAACGCCCAGACCTGCTGGTCCGAGGTGTCCTTGATGCCGCGGTTGTGCAGGTACCGGTTGGACTGGGCCTGGTAGATGGCGTTCATCGGGCCGATGCCCATCGAGACGGTGGGGAATTCCCAGAACTCCGGCATCAGGCGCGGGTGCGGATAGGAGGACAGGGCGTGCCCTTCCTTGGACTTCTCCTGGCGGAACCCGTCCAGGTCCTCCTCGGAGAGCCGGCCTTCCATGAAGGCGCGGGCGTACATGCCGGGGGAGGCATGGCCCTGGAAGAAGACCTG
Organism: Arthrobacter sp. 10N44_2; assembly: GCF_056394385.1. NCBI lineage: Bacteria > Bacillati > Actinomycetota > Actinomycetes > Micrococcales > Micrococcaceae > Arthrobacter > Arthrobacter sp. 10N44_2. The sequence goes on from NZ_JBFTHT010000037.1 coordinate 1,161, forward strand.
GTCGCCGCCGCCRGGGTGATCCTTGCCGCGGAAGAAGTGGTTGAAGCCGACCTCGTACAGGGTCGCGGCGCCGGCGTAAGTGGAGATATGGCCTCCGACGCCGATGTCCGCCCGCTGCGCCCGGTGCACCATCACGGCGGCATTCCAGCGCAGCCAGGCACGGTATTTGCGTTCGATCTCTTCATCGCCAGGGAATGCCGCTTCCTGGTCAACCGGGATGGTGTTGACGTAGTCCGTGGTGGTGACCATCGGAACACCCACGCTCTGCGCGCCGGCCCGCTGGAGCAGGCTTCGCATAATGTACTGGGCACGTTCGGTGCCTTGTTCCTGAATCAGGGTATCCAGGGACTCCAGCCATTCGGCGGTCTCTTCCGGATCACGATCAGGCAGCTGGTTTGTCAACCCGCTGAGGATATGGGAGGTATCTTCTCCTGCAGCCACGTCCA
>NZ_JBFTHT010000038.1:0-1541 GCF_056394385.1 Arthrobacter sp. 10N44_2
CGATATGAGGTAGCCGGGTTTTTCGGGCTGGAACCTCCTTTTCAAAGCGGGACGTGGGTTGCCTGCCAGACTTGGCGGACAGGTAGAGCCACATTTGAAATTGGAGGTTCCAGCTATGTTCGAGCGTACAAGCGTCGGCCTGGATGTCCATGCCCGTTCTGTTGCCGGATGCGCTCTGGACGCGCAGACCGGCGAGATCATTCCGCACCGGTTGACTCCGGATTATGCTGAGATTCTTGCCTGGATCGTGTCTCTTCCGGCCCCGGTGCGGGTCGTCTACGAGGCCGGCCCGACGGGTTTCGGGCTGGCCCGGTTTCTGCTGGCCGCCGGGATCGACACGCTCGTCGCGGCCCCGTCGAAACTCCAGCGTCCGTCCGGTGACCGGGTTAAGACGGACGCGAAGGATGCGCTGCATCTGGCCCGGCTGCTGAAACTGGGCGAGATCACCGCGGTCAGGGTCCCCGCTGCGGATCAGGAGGCGGCCCGGGACCTGGTCCGGGCCCGGGAAGATGCCCGCGGGGATCTGATGCGTTCCCGGCACCGGATCTCCAAGCTCCTGTTGCGTCAGGGCATCGTGTATTCCGGAGGGAGGGCTTGGACCGGCACCCACGAACTCTGGCTGGCCCAACAACGCTTCGATGCCCCGGCCCTGCAACTGACCTACGCATCCTCTCTGGAGGCMATGCACGAGATCCTGGATCGGCGCGACCGCCTCGACGAGGCCATCACAACAATGGCCTACCGGAGCGAATACACGCCCGTSGTCCGGTCGCTGGAGTGCCTGCGCGGGATCTCGACCCTGACCGCGTTCGGTCTCGCCTTGGAAATAGGTGACTGGAACCGGTTCACCGGCTCCACGATCGGCGCATATCTGGGCCTGGTCCCGACCGAGCATTCCTCCGGGGCATCCCGGTCCCAAGGCTCGATCACGAAAACCGGCAACACCCACGCGCGCCGGCTCCTCGTCGAGGCGGCCTGGCACCACCGCAGACCATACGACCATCCATCCCAACTGATGCGGTCCCGATGGGAAATGGCCAGCCCGGATGCCAGGGCCCGGGGTCATGCCGGCAACCGGCGCCTCCACAACCGCTGGATCAGTTATCTCGAACGCCGCAAACGACCCGTCATCGCGAACGTCGCCATCGCCCGGGAGCTCGCCGGCTGGTGCTGGTCTCTGGCTTCCAGAACGGACCAGCCCAGCCAATAACCAACTAGATTCCGCGCTCGGCCAGCCCGGGCACGGACTGCCGGAACGTCCCTGCGGAGCGGTTTCTTGCAGCGCGTGGAGTAAACCCGCGATTCGACTATGGGCAGCCGGAAACGGCCATGCCCGACATAGCTAGACCAGCGGTAACCTCCAGCCGAACACTTCGTCCTGCGGTAACCAACCCGCGCATATCAGTCTGACCGCGCCGTCGCCATTGACACGCTGACCACCCCCGCCAGACACACCGGCAAGCAAAATGAGAAGCGGTCCCGGGCAACCCAACCCGGGACCGCTTCCCCACGCCCTTGACAAACAATCACTACATATCAGT
>NZ_JBFTHT010000039.1:0-1254 GCF_056394385.1 Arthrobacter sp. 10N44_2
GGTTGCGGTGCGAGCCGCTCGGCTGAGCGCCCGGATGTGAGCCGGCGTGCGGAGCTGGACGCTTTTCTGGGCTGGCTGCTGGGCACCGGCAACCAGGCAGGGGCTGCCTCGCTCGGCACGGCCCGGTCGTTCCGGCGCCGCACTGCGTGGTGCTGGAATATCGTCCCCGGGATCCCGGCAACTGGCGAGATCCATGATCAGGTCCAGATCGACGGGATCTACATCGGCTCCTGGTGTTGCCTGATCGCGATCGCCGGAGAGCACGTGATCGGCTGGCAGTGGTGCGACACCGAGAAGAAGGCCGCCTGGGCCGCCCTGCTTCAGCGGTTCCCGGCGCCGCGGGTGGTGATCACCGACGGCGGATCCGGGATCGCCGCCGCGCTCTCTGATTGCTGGTCCGACACCGCCGTGCAGCGCTGCCTGGTCCATGTCCAACGCAACGTGCGCACCTACCTGACCAGCAGGCCCAGGACCGACGCGGGCAGGGCGCTGCTGCGGTTGGGAAGGGCTCTGACGAGGATCAGCACCCCGGCGCAGGCCGCGGCATGGCTTGGCCACCTCAACGACTGGTACCAGGAGCACGGGCAGCTCGTCCGGGCCCGGACCTACCGCAACGGCACCGCCGTCGTGCCGGGATGGGTCAGGACCAACCAGACCTGGTGGTTCACCCACGACCGTCTCCGCAAGGCCTACCGCCTCCTGGAACGGCTCAGCCAGGCCGGAACGCTCTTTACCTACCTCCGCCACGAGTTCACCGGACTCGAGATCGCCTCCACCACCAACCGGATTGAAGGCGGCACGAACGCCCAGCTCAGACTGATGCTCCGCAGCCACCGGGGCATGAGCGAAAAGCACCAAAAGCGAGCCATCGAGTGGTACCTCTACCTGCACAGCGAAAACCCGGTTCCGCCCGCCGGGCTCATCCGCCCGGAGCAGCACACACCCGCACGCCTACCGGCTCAGACCGCCGTCGAGCACCCAGACGGACCCGAGGAATACGGCAACGCGGCCACCGCAGAAGAAGGCCTCTGGGCCCGCACAGGCTGGGCAGGACGCCCCTGACACGCCCGGCATTTACACACGTTTTGTCCTATAACCCGCAGCCGGCCGTGGGCCCGGGCTCCGGGGCCGGGGTCCCGGCCCTGCCTGAGAGGGGGKTTAAATGCGGGAGGACCCCCACCTGGTGGTGGGGGTCCTCGACCGTTAATGGTGTTCCGGCGGTGACCTACTCTCCCACACCCTCCCGGGTGCAGT
>NZ_JBFTHT010000040.1:0-1121 GCF_056394385.1 Arthrobacter sp. 10N44_2
GGACCTGTTGTGAAAATCATTGCCGCTGAAGTGTTCGTCACCAGCCCCTCCCGGAACTTCGTGACCCTGCGGATCACCACCGAGGACGGCGTGACCGGGATCGGGGACGCGACCCTGAACGGGCGCGAGCTCGCCGTGGCCGCCTATTTGAAGGAGCACGTCGCGCAGCTGCTGATCGGCAAGGACCCGCACCGGATCGAGGACACCTGGCAGTTCCTGTACCGGTCCTCGTACTGGCGCCGCGGCCCGGTCACGATGGCCGCGATCGCCGCGGTGGACATGGCGCTGTGGGACATCAAGGGCAAGCTCGCCGGGATGCCGGTCTACCAGCTCCTGGGCGGGGCGTCCCGGAACGGGCTGCGCGCCTACGGGCACGCCTCCGGCGCGGACCTGCCGTCCCTGTTCGATTCGGTCCGKGAGCACCTGGAGCTGGGSTACAAGTCGATCCGGATCCAGACCGCGGTGCCCGGGATCAAGGCCGTCTACGGCGTCGCGGCCCAGGCCCAGGCCTCSGGGGAGCGCTACGACTACGAACCGGCCGGGCGCGGCGCGTTCCCGCAGGAAGAGGACTGGGACACCCGCGCCTACCTCCGCCACCTGCCSWCCGTGTTCGAGGCGGTGCGSAACGAGTTCGGCCCGGAACTCCCGYTGCTGCACGACGGGCACCACCGGATGACCCCGATYCAGGCCGCGAAGCTGGGCAAGGCGCTCGAACCCTACGACCTGTTCTGGCTCGAGGACTGCACCCCGGCCGAAAACCAGGAGGCCCTGCGCCTGGTCCGGGCGCACACCACCACCCCGCTGGCGATCGGGGAAATCTTCAACACCGTCTACGACTACCAGGCCCTGATCAAGGAACAGCTGATCGACTACGTGCGGGCAGCCTCCACCCACTTCGGCGGGATCAGCCCGCTGAAGAAGGTGATGGACTACGCCGCGCAGTACCAGATCAAGTCCGGCTTCCACGGCCCCACCGACATCTCCCCGGTCGGGTTCGCCGCGCAGCTGCACGTGGGCCTGGCGATCCACAACTACGGCATCCAGGAATACATGCAGCACTCGGATGCGACCAACGAGGTCTTCGAACAATCCATGACCTTCGTCGACGGCTACCTCCACCC
>NZ_JBFTHT010000041.1:0-654 GCF_056394385.1 Arthrobacter sp. 10N44_2
GGCGCTGGACCAGGACGGCGCCGAGCCCTCCGAGGAACTGCTCCGCCAGCTCCAGGGCGCCTTCCTCCGCAAACCCCGGCACGGCCTGCAGCACCTGGAAATCTTCGCCACCACAGACCAGTTCGAACACCTGATCACCGTGATGAACACCGCCACCAACCCCCGCACCGGCCCCGACACCGGCCAAGGCACCGCCACCGGCAACACGGCGCAGGCCGGACCGGGCGAGGGCGGGGCGGGCGAGGGTGGGGCGGCGGATGCGCCCGGCCCGGCTGCGGAGCCCGCCACGGCCGAAGAGGACCCGTCGCTGCCGGTTCTGGACCTCCGCTCCCGGCCGCAGAAGCTGCTCGACGGCCTGGTCGGTGCCTGCAAAGCGGCCCTCGCCACCGGAGGGCTGCCCGCCGCGGGCGGGCTCCGGCCGCAGGTCATGGCCACCATCGACTACCGCGACCTGCTCACCCGGCTCGGGACGACTCCCGCCGAAGCAGGCACCCCTGCTAACACCGCACAGCACGGCACCGGAACCAGGCACGGCACCGGGACGCTGCTGTTCACCGGCCCCGTCACCGCAGGCACCATCCGCAAGCTCGCCTGCGACGCCGACATCATCCCCGTCGTCCTCGGCGGCGAGGGCCAGGTCCTGGACATCGGCCG
>NZ_JBFTHT010000042.1:0-516 GCF_056394385.1 Arthrobacter sp. 10N44_2
ATGCCCGACGGGGTGCCGGTGCTCGCCACCACGGCGACGGCCAACGAGCGCGTCGTTGCCGACGTGGCGGAGCAGATGGGCGCCGGGGCGGGCCATGCCGACGTGCTGACGATCCGCGGGCCGCTCGCCCGCAAGTCCCTGCGTCTCGGCGTGCTCACGCTGCCGGATGCCGGAGCACGGCTGGCCTGGCTGGTCAGTAACCTCGGTGCGCTGCAGGGGAGCGGAATCGTCTACGCCCTCACCGTCTCGGCCGCTGAAGACACCGCTCGCCTGCTGCGCGACGCGGGACACGAGACCTACGCGTACACCGGTCAGACGGACACTGCGGAGCGCGAAGACCTGGAAGGCAGGCTCAAGCGCAACGAAGTGAAGGCGCTCGTCGCCACCAGCGCCCTCGGCATGGGCTTCGACAAGCCCGACCTGGGGTTCGTCGTCCACCTCGGTGCGCCCTCGTCCCCGGTCGCGTATTACCAGCAGGTCGGGCGCGCCGGCCGTGCGACCGACACGGCCGATGTC
>NZ_JBFTHT010000043.1:0-485 GCF_056394385.1 Arthrobacter sp. 10N44_2
GTTCTGATCTGTGCGTTATGCCTCAACTCCGATCAGTACGAAGAGCAAGAACGCGAGGAAGCGTCCGCTTGGGCGGTTCTCGAACTCGTCGGGGAATCGTTCATACGCGGCCGCCGCCGGCGCTGGTTCGCTGATGGTTTCGATGCGGAAACCGGCCGCAGCGAACGCGTCCGTCATGGCGTGAAGAGGTCTGTCCCAGAAAGTGAGCTCGGCCGTTCCGGCGCCCAAAGTCCATTCCTCGGTACGGGGCCGTGTCCCGAAATACTCTGACATTCCGCCTGAGAGACGATCGCCGAGGAACGTCGCCGATGGATGCTCTTCGGAGACGATCAGGCGACCGCCGGGCTTCAACACACGGTGGAATTCAGCCAATGTGGGTGCCCAGTCCTCGAGGTAGTGCAGCGCCTGGGACACGATGACGTCGTCGAAGGTGTCGTCGGCGAACGGGAGCGCATCCGCCAGGTCGGCGACGAACAGGTCAGCGT
>NZ_JBFTHT010000044.1:0-480 GCF_056394385.1 Arthrobacter sp. 10N44_2
TGAGAGGCCCCCAGCCAGACCACTGGGTTGATAGGCCGGATGTGGAAGCGAGGACTAACGACTCGTGAAGCTGACCGGTACTAATAGGCCGATAACTTACACCACACACTCTTCCCGTGAACGGATTCAAAAGACGTTCACACCATGGGAAGRGTACAAAGAAACAAGACTGCTTGCGTCCACTATGTGGTTCCCAAACAACAAACCCGTCACCGACGGCACGTTGCGACAGGAACAAAACCACAACAAAATAACAACACCACACCTGCGGCCAAGGCCGCAGCGAACATGTTGTAACCACTAGTTTTCCCCACCCCCGCCAACAGCGGGCCGGTGGCGGAGCAAGGGTTACGGCGGTCATAGCGTGGGGGAAACGCCCGGTCCCATCCCGAACCCGGAAGCTAAGACCCACAGCGCCGATGGTACTGCACCCGGGAGGGTGTGGGAGAGTAGGTCACCGCCGGAACACCATTAACGGTC
>NZ_JBFTHT010000045.1:0-475 GCF_056394385.1 Arthrobacter sp. 10N44_2
GACCGTTAATGGTGTTCCGGCGGTGACCTACTCTCCCACACCCTCCCGGGTGCAGTACCATCGGCGCTGTGGGTCTTAGCTTCCGGGTTCGGGATGGGACCGGGCGTTTCCCCCACGCTATGACCGCCGTAACCCTTGCTCCGCCACCGTGCCCGCTGGGCGGGGGTGGGGAAAWCTGTGGTTACAACATGGCCGCTGCAGCGAATGCAGCTGTGGTGTTGTTATTTTGTTGTGGTTTTGTTCCTGTCGCAACGTGCCGTCGGTGACGGGTTTGTTGKTTGGGAACCACATAGTGGACGCAAGCAGTCTTGTTTCTTTGTACCCTCCCCATGGTGTGAACGTCTTTTGAATCCGTTCACGGGAAGAGTGTGTGGTGTAAGTTATCGGCCTATTAGTACCGGTCAGCTTCACGAGTCGTTAGTCCTCGCTTCCACATCCGGCCTATCAACCCAGTGGTCTGGCTGGGGGCCTCTCA
>NZ_JBFTHT010000046.1:0-475 GCF_056394385.1 Arthrobacter sp. 10N44_2
CCCCGCTCCCGGGGTGGGTGTAGAGCCGCCGGAGCCAGAGGTTGAACGCGGGGTCATCGCCGCTCCCTCCGGTGCCACCCGGTCCAGGGCGACCACTGTGCCCCGGACCGCCGGACTGGCCGTCACCGTTTCTGTCCGTGTTTCTGTCCCTGTTTGTGGCCGCGCCGCCCGGTCCGGGGGGACGGCCGCCGTCACCTCTGTGTGCACCCCTTGTGCCGTTGATGAGGGTGCGGGCCCAGCCGGCGGGGACGGTCCCGTAGCCGGGCAGGACGGCCGGTTCGGAGTCTCCCTGGAACAGGGTGCGGTCGGTGATGACGAGCTGGATCTCGACGCCGGTGATCCCGCCGGGGGTGCCGGTGGTGCGTTCGACCAGGGCATCGGCCATGAGCTGCCCGCGGCCCCTCGGGTCCCCGGCGGCGCGGAGGGTGTCGGCGTGCCCGGTGAGGGCCTTGTAGACGGCGACGCCGGCGGTCAC
>NZ_JBFTHT010000047.1:0-466 GCF_056394385.1 Arthrobacter sp. 10N44_2
GGAAATTGCTTCTTATAAAAGATGCTCGCGTCCACTATGTAGTTCTCAAACAACAACCCCGTACCACACACCCCACACACACCCCACCCCCAAAAGGAGCAGAACAACCGTGTGATCGGTGCAGCCAGGAAACCAGAAACACAAGTCCCGGAACCACCACGGCCAAAGCCGCAGCAACCCGGTCCTGTTGCCTCAGGACCCAACAGTGTGCCAAACACTAAACCGCCCATCCCCTCTCCCGCACCGTTCCAGGACCACCGCGCTTCCAAAGGAAGCACAGGGGACCGTACTGGGTGCCGGCGAAGAACCGGCGGCCGCTATTTGTTGATATTCCACCCGTGAGCACCCGCCGCAGAACTWGCGTCTGCGCAACGGGCGTACTCCTGACAACCCCACCACACGGACATAACGCCCGGCAGGGTGGTTGTAGGTGCTCCTTAGAAAGGAGGTGATCCAGCCGCACCTT
>NZ_JBFTHT010000048.1:0-445 GCF_056394385.1 Arthrobacter sp. 10N44_2
GAACCACAGAAACCACCACCATCACCCCAAAAGGCAACAGCGACAGATCCAGGTTCATATTCTTGGAAATTGCTTCTTATAAAAGATGCTCGCGTCCACTATGTAGTTCTCAAACAACAACCCCGTACCACACACCCCACACACACCCCGCCCCCGAAGGGAGCAGAACAACCGTATGATCGGTGCAGCCAGGAAACCAGAAACACAAGTCCCGGAACCACCACGGCCAAAGCCGCAGCAACCCGGTCCTGTTGCCTCAGGACCCAACAGTGTGCCAAACACTAAACCGCTGATCCCCTCTCCCGCACCGTTCCAGGACCACCCGGACTTCCAAAGGAAGCACAGGGGACCGTACTGGGTGCCGGCGAAGAACCGGCGGCCGCTATTTGTTGATATTCCACCCGTGAGCACCCGCCGCAGAACTWGCGTCTGCGCAACGGGCGTA
>NZ_JBFTHT010000049.1:0-444 GCF_056394385.1 Arthrobacter sp. 10N44_2
ACAGCGACAGATCCAGGTTCATATTCTTGGAAATTGCTTCTTATAAAAGATGCTCGCGTCCACTATGTAGTTCTCAAACAACAACCCCGTACCACACACCCCACACACACAACATGCATGATCGGTGCAGCCAGGAAACCAGAAACACACGTCCCGGAAAGGAAAACCCTCCCGGTCCTGTTGCCTCAGGACCCAACAGTGTGCCAAACACTACCCAACAGCTCATTCCGGCGTGCGTTCCAGGACACTCTCAAGAGAGCATCCGTACTAGCTGCCGGCCTGTGCCGCCAGGCACCTATTTGTTGATATTCCACCCGTGAGCACCCGCCGCAGAACTTGCGTCTGCGCAACGGGCGTACTCCTGACAACCCCACCACACGGACATAACGCCCGGCAGGGTGGTTGTAGGTGCTCCTTAGAAAGGAGGTGATCCAGCCGCACCTT
>NZ_JBFTHT010000050.1:0-439 GCF_056394385.1 Arthrobacter sp. 10N44_2
GCCGTCCGGCAGGGTCAGGACGCCCGAACCCTGGATCTGCAGGAAGAAGAGGTCTTCGGGCCGCATCCAGGCCAGCGGCCGGTCCAGCGGCGAGGCCTCGATGGCGGCGCGGTCGTCATAGGGCACGAAGGTCCCGCCGGCGGCGCGGCCGACCACGGTCTTGCCCTTCAGGCTGGGGTCGAAGGCGCCCAGGTCCAGCATGGCCAGGTCGGCCGGACGGCCGCGCATCGGCGCGCTGAACTCTGCCGAACGCGACATGCGCGCTTCGTACTCGGGGGCGAAATAGGCGGTCAGCAGGCCCTGGCCCGAAACGGCCTCGGGGCGGAAATTGGCTTCCAGGAACTGGCGGGCGCGGGCGTCGTCGACGGGACCGGCGGCCTTGGCCCGGCGGCAGACCTCGGCCGTGGCCGGATCCTTGGCGACGCCGCAGGTCTCGCGG
>NZ_JBFTHT010000051.1:0-437 GCF_056394385.1 Arthrobacter sp. 10N44_2
GGGTGGTTTTGGGTTGTGGTGGCGGGGTTTTTGGGTGGTGGGGTGGGTGTGGGGGGTGGAGTTGCGGTGGGGGCGTGGTGGGTGTATTGTTTTCTAAGTCGCCGCGAGGGAGACCAGCGGAAATGCTGGGAACCGGAGGCGGCCAATCCCCTAAATTTCAAGACCGGATCTGGTCGGCGTTTTGTGCGCTCCGGGTTCGGGTGGGGCGGGTTGGATGGTTTGCGGGTCGCGGAAACGCTGATTTGCAAAGCGGTCCGGACTCGGGTAAGTTTGAAAAGTTGCTCCGGAGCGATCCGCGACTGTTTGTTGGTTGTGGTGGTGCCGGGTGTGTCTGTTGTTTGAGAACTCAATAGTGTGCCAAGTTTGTTGATACCAATTTATTGTATTGAATTGGTTGAATTTGCCGGGCCCGCCACCCCGTGGTGTGGTCTGGTGTT
>NZ_JBFTHT010000052.1:0-437 GCF_056394385.1 Arthrobacter sp. 10N44_2
AAGGTTTCCGCCGTGACCTTCAACCTCACCGTCACCGAGCCACGGTTGATCGGGTTTATCACCGCCTACGCCTCCGGGACACAGCGGCCCGGTTCGTCCAACGTGAACTTCCTCGCCGGCCAGACAGTCGCGAACTCCGTCACCGTACCGGTCGGCGCCGACGGCAAGGTCACCTTGTTCAACCGCYCTTACGGCACCACGCATCTCATTGCCGACGTCTCCGGCTACTACCTGCCCGGGGTCCCGGACGTGCCGGGGGCGTTCGTCCCGACGGAACCGTCCCGCTTCCTGGACACGCGGACTTCTGCTGCAGTGCGCCCGGACGGGAGCGTGTCCTTCCAGGCCGGCGGGGCCCACGGGATTCCGGCGAAGGTTTCCGCCGTGACCTTCAACCTCACCGTCACCGAGCCACGGTTGATCGGGTTTATCACCGCCTA
>NZ_JBFTHT010000053.1:0-427 GCF_056394385.1 Arthrobacter sp. 10N44_2
GAGCGATTCCGGCGAAATGCTCCCTTTGGAAAAGGCGTAGAGCGCCCCCGCCAACCCCGCAGCAGTCCCCGCAATCACGAACGCTGCCCATTGCATCCGCTTGACATCAATCCCGATCGCATCAGCCCGCAAGGCCGAATCACGCCCCGCTCGCAACGCATAGCCGAACGGCGAATAGAGCACGCGCCGCAGCCACAGCACCCCAAGCCCCACCAGCAGCAGTGTCAACCAGTAATAGGCATTCTTGTTGGACAGCCATGCCGAAGGCCACACACCGGTCAGCCCATTGCTCCCGCCAGTGAAGCTGTCCCACTGGTAGGTAATGGCCCAAGTGATCTGCGCAAAAGCCAGGGTCAGCATCGCCAGATAAACACCCGACAAGCGCACAGCAAACCACCCATAGACAAAAGCACCCGCCGCCGCAACC
>NZ_JBFTHT010000054.1:0-422 GCF_056394385.1 Arthrobacter sp. 10N44_2
GTGACCGTGGTGTAGCCGGTTTTGGTTCCGGTGACCCGGACGGACAGGGTCTTGCCTGCGTCTGCGCTGTTGAGCCGGTAGGTGGCAGCGGTTGCTCCGGTGATGGCGGTGCCTGAGCGGTACCACTGGTACGTCAGGTTGACTGGGGCAGGGCCCCAGGTGCCGGGGTTGGCCGTGAGGGTGTAACCGACCCTGGTTGTCCCGGAGATCGTCGGAACCGGGGCCGGGGCAAGGGTACCTGCGGTGACTGCGGCCGTTGCGGTGGAGGGCTTCGTGACCGTGGTGTAGCCGGTTTTGGTTCCGGTGACCCGGACGGACAGGGTCTTGCCTGCGTCTGCGCTGTTGAGCCGGTAGGTGGCAGCGGTTGCTCCGGTGATGGCGGTGCCTGAGCGGTACCACTGGTACGTCAGGTTGACTGGGGC
>NZ_JBFTHT010000055.1:0-407 GCF_056394385.1 Arthrobacter sp. 10N44_2
CTCCGAGCTGGCGGGCGACCGCTTCACCGTCAGCGAGATGACCATCGAGCCCCACGAATTCGACACCGGCACGATCCTCGGTTTCAACGGCACGACCGAGTGGGCGCTCGACTCGCTCGCGCTGGAGGACGCACTCTGGATCCCGCGCGAGGACCAGCTGCGGGAGCTGCTGGGCGGATCGTTCCGTCATCTCGCCCGCACGTCCGACGGCTATCGGGTGACCATCCTGCTGGCCGGAGAGGATCGGTACTTCGACGAGGAGGACGCCGCGACAGCCTACGGCCGCGCGCTGCTCTCGCTGATCGGGGCCGCCGTCTCCTGACGGGAAACGGGATGCCGGGGCGGGGCGAGGACCGCCGGCGAGAGCTCTGCGACGGCACGGCCGCCCGCGAGCCCGAGCGTGATGT
>NZ_JBFTHT010000056.1:0-406 GCF_056394385.1 Arthrobacter sp. 10N44_2
GTGCAGGGCCTCGTGCTCGGCGGCGTCGACGGCCTCCTCGTCGGCGGCCAGAACGTTACCGGTCTGCGCCTCATCGTCTTCGGAGGACTGCTCGGCTGCGGTCGCCCAGTCCACGTCGTCGCGATTTGTCTCAGACACTGAATTCATTCCATTCCTGTTGTTGGTCGGTGCGTTCCGGATCGAACCGGATCCGGATCAAGCCGGTTCCGGCTCAAGCCGGATTACCGAAGACCCAGAACACGCCCAGACCGAAGATCCAGTCGAGCAGGGACACCAGCGCCATCATGATCACCACGAAGACGAGCACGACACCGGTGTAGCTCAGCAGTTCTTTACGGGTGGGTGTGACGACCTTCTTGAGTTCGCCGAAGACCTGCCGGATGAACAGCGCGATCCGCGCGAAGGG
>NZ_JBFTHT010000057.1:0-404 GCF_056394385.1 Arthrobacter sp. 10N44_2
ACAGCGACAGATCCAGGTTCATATTCTTGGAAATTGCTTCTTATAAAAGATGCTCGCGTCCACTATGTAGTTCTCAAACAACAACCCCGTACCACACACCCCACACACACAACATGCATGATCGGTGCAGCCAGGAAACCAGAAACACAAGTCCCACACCACCGCCACGCACCCTCCCCGAAGGGAAGGACAACGCGGCCGCGCCATGGTCCTGTTGCCTCAGGACCCAACAGTGTGCCAAACACTAAACCGCTGATCACCTCTCCCGCACCGTTCCAGGACCACCCGGACTTCCAAAGGAAGCACAGGGGACCGTACTGGGTGCCGGCGAAGAACCGGCGGCCGCTATTTGTTGATATTCCACCCGTGAGCACCCGCCGCAGAACTTGCGTCTGCGCAACGGG
>NZ_JBFTHT010000058.1:0-399 GCF_056394385.1 Arthrobacter sp. 10N44_2
GGAAATTGCTTCTTATAAAAGATGCTCGCGTCCACTATGTAGTTCTCAAACAACAACCCCGTACCACACACCCCACACACACCCCACCCCCAAAAGGAGCAGAACAACCGTGTGATCGGTGCAGCCAGGAAACCAGAAACACAAGTCCCACACCACCACCACGCACCCTCCCCCGAAGGGAAGGACAACGCGGCCGCGCCATGGTCCTGTTGTCTCAGGACCCAACAGTGTGCCAAACACTAAACCGCCCATCACCTCTCCCGCACCGTTCCAGGACCACCCGGACTTCCAAAGGAAGCACAGGGGACCGTACTGGGTGCCGGCGAAGAACCGGCGGCCGCTATTTGTTGATATTCCACCCGTGAGCACCCGCCGCAGAACTTGCGTCTGCGCAACGGG
>NZ_JBFTHT010000059.1:0-393 GCF_056394385.1 Arthrobacter sp. 10N44_2
GGGGAGCCGCTGTGGCGCATGCTGGGTGCGAGGGAGCGGTTCGTGCCCGGGTACGCATCGGGGCTCGAGTTCGGCCTCGCGGACGACGAGCTGGCTGGACTCTACGAGCGATTCGCCGATCGCGGGTTCAAGGCAGGCAAGCTCAAAGGCGGCCGGGACCTCGACAGGGACCTGCCTCGACTGGAAATCATGAGAGACGTCTTCAGCCGAAATTCGAAGCGCCCTGCCATCATGTTCGACGTCAACGAGTCGTGGAACCACGCGCAGGCGACCCGCTTCGTCTCCGCGATCGAGGAGCACATGGACCTCACCTGGGTCGAGGAGCCGCTGCGCCGTTGGGACGCCGCCGGCATGGCCGCGATGCGCGGAAAGGTCCGGGCGGCGATCGCCAGC
>NZ_JBFTHT010000060.1:0-387 GCF_056394385.1 Arthrobacter sp. 10N44_2
GATGAACCAGGGTATGCCGGTGCGCATCTGGATGCTCCAGTGTTCCTTGTGGATCACGTGGTGGTGATGGGAGCAGAGCAGGGTTCCGTTGCCGGTTCCGGTGGTTCCGCCGCGGGACCAGTAGGTGATGTGGTGGGCCTCGCACCAGGGGGCCGGGATCGTGCATTGGGGGAAGGCGCAGCCCCGGTCCCGGGCCGTGATGGCCTTGCGGATGTGTGGCGGGAATACCCGGGAGGCGCGGCCGATGTCCAGGACCTGGCCCTCGCCGCCGAGGACGACGGGGATGATGTCGGCGTCGCAGGCGAGCTTGCGGATGGTGCCTGCGGTGACGGGGCCGGTGAACAGCAGCGTCCCGGTGCCGTGCCTGGTTCCGGTGCCGTGCTGTGC
>NZ_JBFTHT010000061.1:0-381 GCF_056394385.1 Arthrobacter sp. 10N44_2
AGGTCGCGCTGCTCGCCTCCACGATCACGAGCGCCGGCGTCGACGTCGTCGCCCTGCAGGAGGTCGGGGACCTCGGGGCGTTCGACGCCCTCCTCGCCGCGCTCGGCGCCGGGTGGACCGGGCAGCTCTCGACCTTCTTCGAACCGTCGCACGCCATCCGGGTCGGGTTCGCCACACGCGTCCCGGTGACGGCGACGAGCGAATACGCCGACATCCCGCTCCAACTGCAAGGCGTTCCGACCGACGATGCGGGAGCGGCGCTCACCCGGATGGGCCGCGGCGCGCTCCGGGTGCGGGTCTCCGTGAACGGGAACGACCTCGACCTGGTCAGCGTGCACCTCAAGTCCAAGCTGCTCAGTTTTCCCGGCGGACGGTTCCAGC
>NZ_JBFTHT010000062.1:0-374 GCF_056394385.1 Arthrobacter sp. 10N44_2
TGCCGGAGCCGGTCGGCGCGATGACCAGCGCGTGGCGGCCGCGGGAGATGGCGTCCCAGGCCCCGACCTGAGCGGGCGTCGGCGCGGCGAAGGCCCCGCTGAACCACTCACGGGTCGCAGGGGAGAACCGATCGAGCACGTCGCTCATCCCTCTATCCTCCCCCCGACCACCGACACTCGCGAGGGCGGCTGCGGGTTGCGCAGCGAAAGGACGGGCATCCGGTCAGCGGGGGAGCTGAGCGCGGATGAAGGCCGAGATGTCGGCCAGCTCGCGGGACGAGATCGCATGCCCCATGCCCTCGTAGATGCGGGCATCCAGTGCGGCGTGGTCCGGGAGCCACTCGGCCGTGCGCGCCACCGCCGCCGCGCCGATC
>NZ_JBFTHT010000063.1:0-374 GCF_056394385.1 Arthrobacter sp. 10N44_2
CCGCCCACTCGGGCGGTCCTTTCTGTTCATTCCGGCGCGTGTGGCGGAGTAGGGTGGTAACGGTCAAATACAGTTGAATGTGAACTGTCCATGAGTCATTCGAAAGGTCACCGGTGCGTCACAATCGCCGTCTCCGATGGGCTGCTATTCCGATCGCAGCGACACTCGCAATCGTCCTTGCGGGGTGCACGCAGGCGCAGCTGAACGGATTCCTGCCCGGCTTCGTCGCGGGCGAGCAGCCCGTCACGAACCACACCGAGCGCATCTCCGGCCTGTGGGTCACCAGCTGGATCGTTCTGCTGGTCGTCGGCGTCATCGTCTGGGGCCTCATCATCTGGGCGGTCATCGTCTACCGCCGCCGCACGGGCCAGACC
>NZ_JBFTHT010000064.1:0-367 GCF_056394385.1 Arthrobacter sp. 10N44_2
GTCGTGCTCGCAGCCATTCGCCTAGGCTAATGCAGTGGTTCCCCGACTCCGCAGTTACCCGGTCGACGGCTGGGCGGATCCCGCCGACGCCTTCGTCGCCCTCTTCGCCGACGCCGCGAACGCTGTCTGGCTCGACGCCGGCCCGGATGCCGACAGCGGTCGCAGCTACCTCGGTGCGGGCATGCGCGTCGCGACCTCCAGCGTTGCGGCAGGCGAGGTCGTCGTGGACGCGCCCTCGGGTCTCCGACGTCGTCCGGGGTCGATGCTCGACTTCCTCTCCGACGACCTGACGGAGCGCGGCCGCAGCGAGCCCCGCACCACCGAGCCGTCGTTCGCGCTCGGCTGGGTCGGCTGGCTCGGGTATGAG
>NZ_JBFTHT010000065.1:0-362 GCF_056394385.1 Arthrobacter sp. 10N44_2
GAGGCCACCGAACGGCTCCGGGAGAAGTACGGCGTGACCCGCGAGCAGCAGGACGAGTTCTCCGCCGRCTCCCACAACCTCGCCGCCGCGGCCTGGGACGAGGGKTTCTACGACAACCTCGTCGTCCCGGTCCCGGGCACGGACCTGGTCCGCGACGAGGGCATCCGTCCCGGGTCCTCGGCGGAGAAGCTCGCCGGGCTCAAGACCGTGTTCCGGACCGGGAACGGCACCGTCACGGCCGGGAACGCGTCCCCGCTCTCCGACGGCGCGTCCGCGGCGTGGCTGGGCAGTGAAAAGGCCGCCGGGATCCTGGGCCTGGAGCCTTTGGCCCGGATCGCCGGGCGCGGCGCGCACGCCAACGA
>NZ_JBFTHT010000066.1:0-360 GCF_056394385.1 Arthrobacter sp. 10N44_2
TCGGGTAAGTTTGAAAAGTTGCTCCGGAGCGATCCKYGACTGTTTGTTGGTTGTGGTGGTGCCGGGTGTGTCTGTTGTTTGAGAACTCAATAGTGTGCCAAGTTTGTTGATACCAATTTATTGTATTGAATTGGTTGAATTTGCCGGGCCCGCCACCCCGTGGTGTGGTCTGGTGTTATTTGGCTGGTTTCAAATTTTGTGCAGCGTGTGYATCCCGTTTTCCCGGGGGCGCATGTTGTGTCTGTTTTACTTCAACGGAGAGTTTGATCCTGGCTCAGGATGAACGCTGGCGGCGTGCTTAACACATGCAAGTCGAACGATGATCCGGTGCTTGCACCGGGGATTAGTGGCGAACGGGTG
>NZ_JBFTHT010000067.1:0-349 GCF_056394385.1 Arthrobacter sp. 10N44_2
GTCATCGACGTCGGCGAGTCGCGCGAGGAGCTCGAGGCCCGTCTGGTCGCGCGGCCGGGCATCGGACCGTGGACGGCCGGCTACGTCGCGATGCGCGTGCTGGGAAGCCCGGACATCCTGCTGACGAGCGACCTGGCCATCCGGCAGGGGGCGGCCAAGCTCGGGCTGCCGTCCGAGGCACGCGCCCTCGCCGCGCACGGCGCGAGCTGGGCGCCGTGGCGCAGCTATGCAGGAATGCACCTGTGGCGCGCGGCTTCGGCGTAGGATTCCAGACGTAACTGCGCGATCCGGTGAGGAGGGAGCCGACGTTGCCCTCGATCACCGTGGTGATCCCGGCTCTCGACGACGC
>NZ_JBFTHT010000068.1:0-340 GCF_056394385.1 Arthrobacter sp. 10N44_2
GGGTTATAGGACAAAACGTGTGTATGGATTGGTCCTGCTTCCCAGTGACGGCGGGGCAAATCAGGGGTAGCTAAGCTTTGAAAGCTTAGGGTGGCTGGGGTGCTTGTATATCTCTGACATGTCTGGTTTGCGGACGGGCGCTGGTCCGGAACGGAAAAACTGCTGCTGGTAAGCAGCGGTACCGGTGTCTGGGTTGCGGTGCGAGCCGCTCGGCTGAGCGCCCGGATGTGAGCCGGCGTGCGGAGCTGGACGCTTTTCTGGGCTGGCTGCTGGGCACCGGCAACCAGGCAGGGGCTGCCTCGCTCGGCACGGCCCGGTCGTTCCGGCGCCGCACTGCGTG